>JANWLL010000082.1 GCA_025450855.1 Vulcanimicrobiia bacterium | reverse complement strand
GCCACCAAGACGATGCCGATGAACGCGGCGAACGTCGCCCCGAAGTTTTTTGTCGCCAAGTTCCACGACGTGCCCATCGCCTGAAAGGCCGATTCGCCGCCGACGACGATGGCCGGCAAGACGTACAGCATGAGGAATAAGAGGATGAGCGGTCCGACGAAGGTGATGGCGAGGACTGCGCATATGATGAGAAGCACGATGGCGGCCACGACCAGGTCGCCAAGTTTGCTCATCGCTCGGCTAAAGCCGCCGGAAATATCGGCGACGCCCGTGCTCCAAGCGGATTCCGCTGCTGCGACGGTCGCGCCGTCCGCGATGAGCGCTATCACGAACGCGACGAGACCGGCGATGCCGAAGAACGGGAGCGAAGCGGCGAGGATGGTCCAAAGCGCCGTCGGGTTGTTCTGGAGGGTCCCGAAGGACGCCAGCAGCGCCGAACCGCCGACGACGATCGCGACGATGGCGAAAAGCGCAAAACAGATGATCAACGCGACGAGCGGGATCACCGCCAGCGCGTAGTTCTTGAAGAGGACCGTGAAGGCCGACTGCAATTCGGCAACCGGATCGAATGGTCGCGCGATCATGAACGCCTCCGAAAAGTGGATGCGAGTGCCTACTATGAGTACAGGCGCGCGAGACTTGCCGTGCAGTTCCCGCAGGTGGCCGGGAAACCCTTAATCCGCTGCAGAACGCTAGAACTCCCAATCCACTCGTCGGAGAGCCTCCTTGACCGATCCCCTCATCATCGCCGGGCGGAGCTTCCGCTCGCGGCTCATCGTCGGCACCGGCAAATTCGCCAGCCCCGAACTCATGGCCGATGCGCTAGCCGCGTCGGGCACCGAGCTCGTGACCGTCGCGCTGCGGCGCGTCGACATCGAACGTCCTGACGATCCGATCACGACGTCCATCGACCCCGAACGCTACCTCATCATGCCGAACACGTCGGGTGCGACGACGGCCGACGAGGCCGTCAGGCTTGCCCGCCTCGCGCGTTCCGCCGGCCTGCCGCCGTGGATAAAGGTGGAGGTAATCCCCGATCCGCGATTCCTCATGCCGGATCCGGTCGAAACGCTGTACGCCTGCGAGCGCCTGGTGGCTGAGGGATTCACCGTACTGCCCTACATGCACGCAGATCCGGTGCTCGCCAAGAAACTAGAAGAGGTTGGCGTCGCCGCGGTGATGCCGCTCGCCGCCCCTATCGGCTCCGGACGCGGACTGAAGATGGAAGCGGCGATCGCGATCATCATCGAGCAGGCGACGGTTCCGGTCGTCGTCGATGCGGGGCTCGGTGTTCCGTCACATGCAGCCGCGGCGATGGAGATGGGCGCGGATGCGGTGCTCGTCAATACTGCGATCGCAGCCGCTGCGCAGCCGGCGGAGATGGCCGCCGCATTCAAGCTCGGCGTCGAAGCCGGTCGCAAAGCCCGGCTCGCCGGGCGGTCGCCGGAGTTGACGACCGCAGCTGCGAGCAGCCCGCTCACGGGCTTCCTCTCGGCGGGCGGCGAAACCGGCGCCTGACATGCCCTTCTCCGAAGTCCTCGATCGCGAAGAGCTCGCCGATCTCGCCCGCCGCGCCGCGAATGCCGCCGGTTCTGCCGTGCGTCGTGCACTCGACGACCGGCCGCAACAGCTCGAGTCGCTCGCGCCGCTGCTTTCGCCTGCGGCAGCCGAGATGCTCGAAGCGCTCGCTCGTGCGTCGCACGAGTCGACCGTCGCGCGATTCGGCAAGACGATCGCGCTTTTCGCGCCGCTCTACCTCAGCAACGAGTGCGTCTGCACGTGCACGTACTGCGGCTTTTCGATGGGCCTGGACATCAAACGGCGCACCCTTTTCCCCGCCGAAGTCGAGAACGAAGCGCGCGAGCTCGCACATCGCGGCATGCGGAATATCTTGCTCGTCTCATCCGAACATCCCAAGCGCGTGCCGCCGCAATACGTCGCCTCGTGCATCGAGGCGGCGAAGCGGCACGCTCCGTACGTCGGCATCGAGATCGCCGCAGCGGAAGAAGACGACTACCGGCGCTTCGTCGTAGCCGGCTGCGACGGCGTCGTGCTCTATCAAGAGACGTATGACGTCGACGTCTACAAGCGCCATCATCTCGGCGGTCCGAAGATGCGCTTCGGCTGGCGTATGGACGCGCTCGAACGGGCGTCGAAAGCCGGCGCGAAGCATCTCGGCATCGGCGCGCTCATGGGGCTGTCCGACTGGCGGTTCGAAGCGCTGGCGCTCGTCGCGCACGCGCGTTACCTCGAACGCTACTGCTGGCGGTCGCAGATCAACGTCTCGTTACCGCGCATCAATCCGGCGGCCGGCGGTTTCGTCGCGGACCATCCGATCGGCGACCGCGATTTCGTCCAAATGATATGCTTCCTGCGGCTCGCGCTGCCGACCGCGGGCATCGTCCTCTCGACGCGCGAGCGACCGGAACTGCGCGACAAGCTCACGCCTCTCGGAGTGACGGTCATGAGCGCGGGTTCGAGCACGGAGCCCGGAGGCTACGAACAGCCGGGCGCCGCAGGCGAACAGTTCGAGCTCGAGGACACGCGTACGCCTGACGAAGTCGCGCGGCGTCTGCGCGAACTCGGCTACGATCCGGTGTTCAAAGATTGGGAGAACATGGCGCTCGAGCGGGCGGCCGCGCGATGATCGATAAGCGTAGCGGCGAGGAAATCCGGCTGGTCGTCAATGGGAAGGCAAAAGAAGTGCCGGCCGGCCTAACCGTCGGGGCGTTCATCGCATCGCTCGGGCTCGATGCAGCCCGAACGCTTGTCGAACTCGACGGCGAGCCGCTCGAACGCCGGCGTTTTGGCGATACGACGCTCGCGCCAGGTGCGCGGATCGAGATCGCGCAGATGGTCGGGGGTGGATAGGCCGTGCGCCGCGATCTCGTCGCCGACGTCAGGCTCTACCTCGTCACCGGCGCATCGGACACGACGCGCGACTACGCCGCGTTTCTCGCCGCCGTCATCGAGGCGGGCGTCGGCATGGTCCAGCTGCGCGAAAAAGGTTTGACCGACAAAAAGCTGATCGCGGTCGCGCGCGTGTTCGCGGAAGCGTGCCGCGACAACGGCGCGCTGTTCATCGTCAACGATCGCATCGACGTCGCACTCCTCAGCGGAGCGGACGGCGCCCACCTCGGCCAAGATGACGCGCAGCCGGATGCCGTGCGCCGGATCGTCGGCTCAGACTTCATCATCGGACTCTCGACACACACGCCCGAGCAGGTCGACGCCGCGAACAAGACGTCGGCGGATTACATCGGCGTCGGGCCGATCCACGAAACCCCGACGAAACCCGGACGGCCCGCGGTCGGTCTCGACCTCGTCCGCTATGCGGCGCGCGCGGCCCAAAAGCCGTTCTTCGCGATCGGCGGCATCGACCGATCGAACGCCGCCTCGGTCATCGACGCAGGGGCACAATCGATCTCCGTGCTGCGCGCGATATCGGGCGCGGCGGATCCCGCGGCAGCGACGCGCGAGCTTCTCGCCGCGATGACTCGCGTCGTCCGCTGAATCCGGGAATCGACACCTACGGGGAAGAACGGCGCGGCATGACCGGCCTTACGAACTACTTCTGGATGAACGTACGGCGCATCGTTCGCGCCGCGGTTTGCGTGCGATCTTCGGTGACCATGTATCCGGCGTCGGTCGCCTCTTCGACGCACGCAACGCACACGCCGACCGTCCGCAGGCGAGCGGGCGTCATGCGATGCGCGAGGTAGCGGTGGGAACCGACGCGGCGTCCACCGCAAAAAGCACAGGTCGACATCTCGCTTATATGACGAGGTCGCAAGCCCGTTCGTTACGCGCGCCGGTGACCTGCGCGTGAAAAACGGTATCGCGCTTGTCGTAGCGGCTGCCATCGCGCTCGTCGCGGCGGTCGAGGTCGCCGCGCCGTTCGCCCCGGTGCTCCATCAGTGGTGGTTCGCACTTGTCGTCACGCTCGGGGGAACATATGTGCTGGTCGCGAGCGCGACCGCGCTGCGGACGCCCGACGCGCGCGCGTCCGGAGTCGCTTGCCTCGGCGGCACGATTCTCGCCGGGTCGTTCGCGTTCGCTGCTTTGCTCGGTGGGCAACCCGAGCGAGTGCCCGGCGCCCCTGGGCAGACGTACAGACCGGCCCATTCGACCGGCGTCGCAATCGCGTTTCCGGCTGTCGAGCTCCCGACGAAAGCGGGCATCCTCTGGCCGGGCACCGTCGAAGTGCTCGGGCCGTTCGGATCGCAACCCGCTTCGCCGGGGCAGATAGTCCGCGCCGGCGCTTTCGTCTTCAAAGTCGATTCGGGTCCCATCGCGCTCGTCGACGCGCGGTCGGCGAACGGCGAACCCGTCACCGTCACGCAGCCGAACGGGGCTGACTTCCTTTCTCGCTATCTGACGTTCGCGGGTGTCGACGGCGACAAACCCGAGGACTATTTCGCGGTGCCGGCCGTCCACCGCACCGTTCAAGTCGACTACTGGGCTGGTCTGCCCTCGCGCGGCATCAACGTGCCCTTTCTCGTCATGCGCATCGCCGAAGAGAACGGCGGAACGCTATTCGAAGGCGTCGCAGTCTCCGGCCGCGCGCTCAAACGCGCCGGTCTCATCCTGACGTTCACGCTCGGCGAATATCCGACCGTCACAGCGTCGAGCGCGCCGCCGCTGCTTGTCTTTTGGGCCGGCGTCGCGATGGTCGCCGCCGGCATCGCCGTGCAAGGCGCGCGGACAATGAGGAGCCGGCCATGAGCGTGACCGCGATCTTAGCGCGGCTTGTCTTCGGGGGGCCCGAGCTGCGCCCGATCCGCAACGGCTGCGTGGTCGTCGAAGGCGACCGCATCGTGGCGGTCGGTCCGCGCTCATCGCTCGCCAAACGCGCGCTCGACGGGAACACGATCGATCTCGGCGATGCGGCGCTTCTGCCCGGGTTCATCAACCTCCACGTCCATCTCGACTTCGACGGCAGCCCGGATTTTCTCAACGCCGCGAAACTCATCGACGAACAGACGTCGACGTTGCTCGCTGTCGATTCCGCCGCGCGCGCTCTCGCCGCAGGCGTCACGACGGTCCGCGATCTCGGCAACAAGTACGCGGTCGCGATCGCGCTGCGCGAGGCGTCCAGCAAAGGATGGATCCGCGCGCCGCGGATATTCGCCGCCGGCAAGGCGATCTGCATGACGGGCGGCCACGGGTGGTTCATCGGTCTTGAGTCCGATGGCCCGCACGACATGCGCAAAGCGGTGCGGCAGAATCTCAAACTCGGCGCCGACTGCATCAAGGTGATCGCGACCGGCGGCGTGCTTTCCCCGGGTGTCGAGGTCGGCTCGGCGCAGCTCGACGAGGACGAACTCGTCGTCGCGGTCCGCGAGGCGCACAAAGCCGGGCGTCGCGTCGCGGCGCACGCGATCGCGAACGTCGGCATCAAGAACGCGCTTCGCGCGGGTGTCGACACGATCGAGCACGGCTGCTATCTCGACGACGAAGCCGTCGACATGATGAAGAAGCGCGGTGCTTGGTACGTGCCGACTCTGCGCGCTCCTCAGGCGATGTACGGACTCGAAGGCCTTGCGCCGTACGTCGTGCGCAAGGTCAATCAGGTCTACGATGCGCACCGCGAAAGCTTCAAACTCGCATTGAAAAAGGGCGCTAAGATCGCGACCGGCACCGACGCGGGCACGCCGTTCAACGCGCACGGAGACTATGCGATAGAAATGCGGCTGATGACGGAGCTGGGGATGTCTGCCGAGCGCGCGTTGCGAGCCGGGACGGTCGACGCGGCGGATGCGCTCGGTATCAAAGGCGAGATAGGTGAGATAACTGCTGGAGCGTGCGCGGATCTTGTCGCCGTCGACGGCGATCCGCTGCGCGACATCGGCGCGACGAGGCGCGTCCGCGCGGTCGTGGCGCGTGGCAGGATGAGCACAGCGTGAGAAAGCCGTCGAGGCACGGAGGTCGCGGCAGACGCGGCTGGAAGCGTCGGATTCCAAGAGGAGTCGATCGCGGCTCGCGTGCGATGGAGTTCAGCAGACCGACTCCGCATTGAACATCGGCAGACGAGTTTGGTTACGTTAGACAAGCATCGACGAAACGGGCGATCGCTGGTCGCCGTCACACTTGCCGCCGCGATCGCATGCGCGAGCGCGGGTTGCACGAAAGTCGAGAGCGGGACCTCGGCCGGCGGAAGCAATCCGTGGACGATCCACGGGGTCGTGCGCATCGGCGCGTACGAGGACCTAGATAACCTAGACCCAGTGCTCTCCGATGAGCTCTACGCGACGAACGTCTTCCAGCTCGTCTTCTCCGGTCTGATCGACTACGACGATCACGGAAATGCGGTGCCGGATATCGCGCTTGCCGTTCCGACGCAATCGAACGGCGGCATCAGCGCAGACGGCCGCACGATCACGTATCATCTCCGGCACGGCGTCGTGTGGTCCGACGGCGCCCCGCTGACCTCGGCCGACGTCAAGTTCACGTGGCAGCAGATCATGAACCCGCGCAACAACGTCGCCTTCCATTTCCCATACGACGAAGCGAAATCCATCGATACGCCGGACCCGTACACGCTCGTCGTCCATCTCGATAAGCCGTCGGCACCATTCATCGCGAGCTTCATGCGCAACGGGAGCGTCGGTTCGATCGTGCCGAAGCATCTGCTCGACGGCCTGGCCGATCTCAACCACGCGCCGTTCAGCACGGCGCCGGTCGGCAGCGGGCCTTTCATCGTGACGAGCTGGCGACCAGGCGTCGAGCTCGATCTCAAAGCGAATCCGCGCTACTTCCGCGGGCCGCCGAAGGTCGCGCAAGTGCAGTACCGCATCATCCCTGACCAGAACACGCTCATGACCGAGCTGCAAAGCCATTCGCTCGACATCTTCCTGCACGCGACCGAGACGCAGTACGCGCCGCTGAAATCGGTGGCCGGCTACCGCGTCACGGCCATCCCGAATCTCGACTACGAGCATATCGCGTTCAACTGCGCCCGCCCGCCGTTCACCGACGTGCGCGTGCGGCGCGCCTTCGCGTACGCGATCGATTGGAAACGCATCAACGACGACGCATATCTCGGGATCGACGTGCCGGGCATGACCGATCAGTCGCCCGCGATGTGGTCGTACGATCCGCACGTGCTTCCGTATCCGCACGACCCGGCCCGCGCGCGCGAACTTCTCCGCGAAGCCGGCTGGTCGCCCGGACCCGGCGGCGTGCTCGTCCGGGGCGGCAAACCTTTCGAGGTCGACATCTCGACCGTCATCGGCAACTCGACCCGCGTGAAGGCGGAGACGCTCATCCAGGCCGACATGCGCGCCGTCGGCGTCCAAGTGGCCGTACGCAACTATCCCGCCAACCTGCTATTCGCGGCGCAAGGCGTGGGCGGCATACTCGCGAACGGCAAATTCGATTTCGCGCTTTACGGGTGGTCGTTCAATCCCGATCCCGACGACACCGACACCATGGGACCGCAATCATTGCCGCCGTACGGCGTGAACTACACGTTCTACCGCGATCAGGACATCGGCCGCTGGGAAGCGCAAGGACGCGAGCATTATGGACGCGCGCAGCGGCTCCCGTACTATTGGAAGATCCAAGAGCGCATCCACGACCAGGTGCCGTTCCACACGATAAACTGGGCGGCGCCGATCGACGCCGTGAACACCGACCTGCGCAACTTCAAGCCTGCGCCCGCGGTCGCGGATTTCTGGAACGCGTACGAGTGGGAGATATGAGGGTGACGTCATGAAAGTGCTCATCGTCGAAGACGATGTACGCCTCGCCGAAGTGGTCCGCCGAGGACTCGTCGAGGGCGGCCACGTCGTCGACGTCGAGATGGACGGCGAGGCGGGCAGCACGGTCGCGCGCGAAGGTGAGTACGACGCGATCGTGCTCGACGTGATGCTGCCGACCCGCGACGGCCTCAGCGTCGCCCGCGATCTCAGGTCGCAGGGCGTCAAGACCCCGATCCTCATGTTGACGGCGAAAGATGCCGTCGACGATCGCGTCACCGGTCTCGACGCCGGAGCCGACGACTACCTCTGCAAACCGTTCGTCTTCCGAGAGCTTGAGGCGCGGCTACGGTCGATCACGCGGCGCGAACCGCAGCCGATCCGTCAGCGGCTCGAGGTCGGCGACCTCGTCATGGATCTCGCGACGCGACGCGTGCGACGCGGATCGCGCGAGGTGCATCTGACCGCCCGCGAGACGGCGTTCCTCGAATACCTCATGCGCAATGAGGGCCTGCTCATCACGCGCACGATGCTCGAGAACGCGCTGTGGGAGCGCGACCGGACGACCGCGTCGAATCTGATCGAGGTCTACATCCGGCGCTTGCGCGCCAAGCTCGGTGCGAGCGGCGAAGCGGCGCTCATCCAAACGGTGCGTGGCGCGGGGTACCGGCTCTCGTCCGCAGCCACCGACGCCGACGAAAGCGATGCGCTTCCTTAGGACTCTGCATGGCCGTCTGACGCTCGCGTATGCGGCCGCGTTGTTCCTCGCGCTCTGCGTTTTCGCGGGCGTCTCCGCGTTCTTCCTGATCCAGCAGTATCAGGCGGCGCTCGATGCGCGATTGCGAGCGACGGCCAACGCGCTGGTCGCCATAGGGCTCGAAGCCGGCGCAGGCCTCCACTTCGACTCCAGCGACGACACGCAGATCGACCACGACGTCACACCGCGTCTGGACGGCGCCGTGTTCCGCCGCGACGGCTCGATCGTGATGACGACGTCGTCCGGCGTGCCGCCGGGCGTGCGGAACGCGGTCAACGAGAGCGTGCAGCCGACGTCGGTCGCGACGGTCGAGACCGGGTCGGGAAGTGTGCGGCTCGTCGTCTCGAAGCTCATCGTTGACGGTCGCGCGATAGGCTCGGTCGCGGTCTGGGCGTCGACGGAACCGCTCGAGGATTTCCAGCGGATCCTCGCCATCGTGTTCATCGTCGCGATTCCCGTCGTCGTCGCCGCGGCGATCTTCAGCGCGGGCTACGTGACCCGCCGCGGCCTAGAGCCGCTGCGCGACATCGCAGCGCTCGCGACGAGGATCGAGGCGACTGATCTGTCTCGGCGGCTCAAGCCGTCGTCGGAGCAGGACGAGCTCGGATCGCTCAGCGCGACGTTCGACCGCATGCTCGATCGGCTCCAAGCGGCGTTCGAACGGCAGCGGCGATTCACCGCCGACGCGTCGCACGAGCTCCGCGCGCCACTGTCGGTGATACGGGCGGAGTCCGATCTCGCGCTGCGCCGCACCCGCGAGTCAGCGGAATACATCCGCGCGCTCGAGACGATCGCCTCCGAATCGGACCGGCTCGAAGAGCTCATCGACGACTTGCTCGTCGTCGCGCGTGCCGAGGGCGGCCCGCCGCTGGTCGAGACCGCGGTCGACCTCGCGCCTCTGGTCTCGCAGGCGGCGACGCGTCTCGGCGCGGTCGGTGAGGCGAGAGGGGTCAAGGTCGAGCCGTCGGTCACGCCCGAGGCGTTCGTGAAAGGTGATCCTATCGCGCTGGCGCGCGTGCCGCTCGCGCTGCTCCATAACGGCGTCAAATACGCGCGCGCAGGCGGTTCCGTGCGCGTGTCGCTGACGCACGACAACGGCACGGTCCGTCTGGTCGTGGAAGACGACGGCCCAGGTTTCACCGTAGATGGGCTGCGTCGCGCGACCGATCGTTTCTGGCGCGACGATCTCGGCCGCGGCCGCGACGGTTCGGGTCTCGGGCTGTCGATCGTCCGTGCGATCGTCGAGCAATCCGGCGGCGCGATCGTCCTCGCGAACGCTCCAGGCTCCGGCGCGCAAGTCTCGGTCAGCTTCCCCGCGCTTTAGACTCCGAATATCGCAAATAACGATGGAGCGGTCGACCGTAAAGGTCGACCGCTCCATCAATTTCCGCGTCAATCGATGGTGACGACCAGCTTTCCGAAATGATCTCCGGATGCGAGCCGCTCGAACGCGATCTTTATGCCGCCCCAGTCGAACGACGCGGCGACCGCGGGCTTTATTCCGCGCTCGTCGACGAAACGCAGGAGCCGCACGAACTCCGGCATCGATCCCATCGTCGAGCCGAGGATGCGCAGCTGGCGCCAGAAGATGCGCGAAAGGTCCGCCGGCGGATTGGAGCCCGCGGTCGCGCCGGCGACGACGACGGTGCCGCCTTGGCGCACCGCGCGCAGGCTTGTGCCCCACGTCGCTTCGCCGACCGACTCGATGACAGCGTCCACTCCGTCGCCGCCGGTCAAACGGAGGACCGCCTTCGCCGCGTCCTTGCCGCTCTCGATCGCATGGTGCGCGCCGATACGGAGCGCCGCCGCCCGCCGCTCTTCGGAACGCGACGCGACGATGACCGTGCAGCCGGCAGCCGACGCGAGCTGGATAGCGGCCGTGGCCAAACCGCCGCCTGCGCCCTGGACGAGCACGCAGTGGCCCGGCTCGAGCGCGGCCTTCACGAAAAGCATGCGATACGCGGTGAGAAACGACACGCCCATGCATGCCGCTTGCGCGAAGTCGAGCGAGACGGGTTTGGGGACCGCCGCTTGCGCCGGCACGACGACGTACTCGGCGAGCGATCCCTCGACGTCGCCATCGCTGAGCATCGTGAAGCGACGGCAGAGCATCGGGTCCGGACCGAAACACGCGGGGCACACGCCGCAAAAGCGGACGGGATAGACGACGACGTCGGTGCCGATCGGCGGGGCGAGCTGTCCGACATCTGCTCCGTGCGCGTCGACGACGCCGGCAGCGTCGCAGCCGAGGATCCGCGGCGGCTGGATCGGATACCCGACGATGCCACGCAGAGTGAAATAGTCGTGGTGGTTGAGCGTGACCGCGCGGACGCGCACGCGCACTTCACCGCGTCCGGGTTCGGGCAGCGGCCGCTGCCCGATCTCGAGGTTGTCGAGCGGCGCGTCGCCGCCGAGCTTGACCGCGTAGGCCGCCCGCATCGTCATTCCTTTCGCCGTCGCCACGCTCAACGCGCCGCCGCCGCGGTCGGATAACCGCACGTCTGCATCGCGCTCGCGATCGGGCGCAGCGTGCGGATGTCGAAAACGCTCAGCGTGTCGTCGCCCGCGTTGGGGACGAGCAGCGCTCCGCGGATGCCGTCAATCGACGGAAGCCACGGCGTCCTCCCGGCGGAGAGCGTCGCGATCCGCTTGAACGGCGCGATCGAGTATGCCGCGACGTCGCCGTCTCCTTCGTTCGTCACGAAGAGCCGGTCGGCGGCCGAATCGACGGCAACGCCGAGCGGAAGCGCGTTCGCGGATCCTGTCGTTACGCGGCGCACGAGCTTCATAGAAGGAAGCGCGAATATCTCGAGACCTGGCTGCGACGACGTGCCGCTGAGCGTCGGCGTGTCGTTGTCCGCGACGAACAGGAGCCGGCGCACATCGTCGATCGCGACGCCGAAGGGGCGATGCCCGGTGACCGCCGCGCCCGTCAGTCGGGCCGCGCCGCGACCGTCGAACGAGAAGCGCATGACAGAGTTCGAGTTGACGTTCGTGACGTAGAACGTCCGGCCGTCTGTCGAAGCGGCGATCCCCTCGGGCGTGTCGCCCGTGGGCGCCGACGCCGCGAGCGCCGGCGCTAGGCCGCGAGCGATGGGACCGAAGATGCGCACACCGTCCTGACCCGCCGACGCTTGATTGTCGGTCGCTGCGACGTACCCGTTCGCGAGCATCGCGAGCTCGGAGAAGCGCGCGCCGGCGACGGGTGCCGAGAACGTCGTCGTGCCCTTCGGCGCGTCGAAGATGCCGATGCGGCTAGCGGCGGCGACGACTGCGACGTGCGTGCGCGCATCGCTCACGACGCTCGCCGCGGTATCGCCGGTCGACGTCGTGCCGATGTCGTCGAACGTCGATGCGTCGCGGACGTCGAGCGTGCCGTCGTCGTAGCATGCGACGTAGGCGACGGGTAGATCCGGTGCCGGCGGCGCGACGACCATAACCGCCGAGGCGACGGACGTGCCGCCTGCGGTCGCGACGACGATCGCTTGCAGCCCGGGCGTCCGCGGCGCCGAGTACGTGCCATCCTGAGCGATCGTGCCGGGACCGATGAGCGACCACGCGATCGCGCCGCCCGCACTACCTGCGAACGCTGCACGAAGGCGCAGGGACGAACCTTCGAACACGCGCGCAGACGTGGGCGCGATGCTGGCGCGCGTGACGAGCCTCGGGCCGTTCGACGGCGGCGATCGCGTCGGCACCGGAGCGACGCGCTCGGCCGACGACGCGAACGCGACGAGGGCTGACAGCGCGAGCGAGACGAGGGTGATCACGACGCGCCGCGTTTCGCGTCGAAGAGCGCGAACGCTTTCGGGATCCGGTCTGCCATCGCATCGGTGCCGGGCACGACGCGCTTGTCTCTCGCGGCGGCGGCATCGATGAGCGCGACAAAACCCGACGGCTTGCCGACAAGCGCCTCGCCGATCACCCGCCCGTCGGGATCTGCGACAAGCGACGTCGCCTCGCCCTTTCCGATCCGCGCGAGCGCGGCGACGACGAAGACGCGGTTCTCGAGCGCTCGCGTGCGTGCAGTGTCGCGCACGTCGTCGCGTTCCGGCGCTTTGCTCCAAACGATGACGTCTGCACCGCGCAGCGCAGCCGCACGCGCGGGCTCCGGCGCGAACATCGCCGCTCCCTCGACGACGGCGACGCGCAACCCACGGATGGCCGCGAACACCCTGCGTACATCGGTCGCGCCGCGCACGGCCTCGACGATAGCTTCGGCGCCCTGTGCGCGCAGAGCCGCGAGTGCGGCGGCTCGACCTTTGCCGAGCGCGCCCTGGAGGACTCCGAGCCTGAAGCGCGGTGCGTTCTTGGACCGTGCCCTGTGATAAGCGGAGCGCAGCGCGCGGCGCTCGGACGGCACGAGCGCTGCGACGACCGGCCTCGGGGCGCGCGCGATCGCTACGTCGGAAACGATGACCGTGGGCAGATCCGCGGAAGCGCGCGCGATCTGCTCTCCATCCGGGGCGACGATCATGCTCGAGCCGACGTAGTGGACTGCGTCATGTTCGGAACCGCATTTGTCGGCGGCAGCGATCCACACGCCGTTCTCGCGTGCCCGAACGCGCATCATGAATTCGACCTGCGGATTCGGCATGCACTCGTACTGGGGGCCCGTGCCCACCCACGCCGTCGGATCGAGGATGAGCCATGCGCCGCGCCGCGCGAGCGAACGAGCGATCTCCGGCATGCGCCCGTCGGCGCAGATCATCATACCGAGCCGCCCGTACGATGTGT
>JANWLL010000081.1 GCA_025450855.1 Vulcanimicrobiia bacterium | reverse complement strand
TCCATCGAGAGCGCGGCTTCGACTATCGCGTCGGCGTTCTCGACGTAACGGAGTCCCCGCGCCGGTTCCCACGGCCGCGCCGCGAGAAGCGCCGAGACGACGGCGCGCGTCGCCGGCGATTTGTTGAGCGTGTAGAAGTGGATGCCTGGTGCGCCGCGCGACAGGAGATCGACGCACTGGAGCGTCGCATACGCCACGCCGAGATCGACGATCGCTTCGGGCTGATCGCGCCTCGCTTGCATCTCCGACATGAGACGCGGCGGGATCGTCGCGCCGCACAGGCGGGTGAAGCGCTCGATCTGTTCGCGGTTCGTAATCGGCATGATGCCCGGGATGATCGGAACGTCGATGCCCGCGCGCCTCGCGCGGCCGACGAAACCGAAATATGCTTCGTCGTCGAAGAAGAGCTGGCTGATGAGGAACTGCGCGCCTGCGTCGACCTTCAGCGCGAGCGCGCGCATGTCGGATGTGGCGTCGTGCGCTTCGGGATGTTTCTCGGGATAGCACGCGCCGCCGACGCAAAATTGGAATTCCTCGCGGATCATGCCGACGAGTTCCGATGCGTGCGCGAATCCGCCGTCCGCGGGCGAGAATCGCTCTTCGCCGCGCGGTGGATCGCCGCGCAGAGCGAGGACGTTGTCGATGCCGGACCTCGACACGTCGTCGAGCACACAGCGCAGCTCGTCGACGGTCGCCGCGACGCACGTGACGTGTGCCATCGTCTCGATGCCGAGGTCGCGCTTTATCGACTTCGTCACGTCGATCGTCCGCGATCGGGTGCTGCCGCCGGCGCCGTACGTCACCGAGACGAATGCGGGCTCGAGCGGTTTGAGCGCTTCGACGGTCGCGAGAAGCGCCGCTCCGCCGGCCTCGTCCTTCGGCGGGAAGAATTCGAACGAAAACGCCGGGCGCCGCTCCCGCAGGATGTCGGAGATCTTCACGCGCGATAATGTACGGGGCGGCCGCGACGCTTTCCCATGACGGGTGCGCGCGCAAGCCGGCTCGAACCCAAGAGCCCTGCATGGCCCTGCCTGAGAGGCCGCCTTCGGCTCCGGCGGCAAGCGCCTATCACCGCATAATCGCCGGCTCAACGATCGCCGTCATGATCGGCACGCTCGCGAGCATGATCCTCGGGTTCGCGCGCGAGGTCGTCAACGCGCAGTACTTCGGGGAGCACTGGGAGCTCGACGCGTTTCTCGTCGCGGCGATCGTTCCGACGCTCGTCTTCGGCGTTTTCAACGGGTCGCTCGTCACCGCGCTCGTGCCCGTGTTCAGCGGCTACTTCGCGCGCAACGAACCCGAAGAGGCGTGGCGTCTTTCGAGCACGGTCATCAACGCG
This sequence comes from Vulcanimicrobiia bacterium, assembly GCA_025450855.1. Classification (GTDB taxonomy): domain Bacteria; phylum Vulcanimicrobiota; class Vulcanimicrobiia; order Eremiobacterales; family Eremiobacteraceae; genus JANWLL01. Next base: position 4,268 of record JANWLL010000081.1, on the reverse strand, counting down.
CTCGTCATCGTGCTCTCGCTCTGCGCGCTCGTCGGCTGGTTCGCCGCGCCGCTCATCGTCCGCGTCGTGGCGGCCGGCTTTCCGCCGAACGAGGTCGACGTCACCGCGCACATGACGCGCATCATGATGCCGACGATCATCGCGACGTCGATCGCGGGCGTGCTCCAGGCGCTGCTCAACGCCCAGCAGCGCTACCGCGCCGCGTCGCTCCAAGGCCTCGCCCTCAACATATGCGCGATCGCCGGTGTGCTCGTGCTCTTCAAGACGTACGGCATCTTCGGACTCGTCTTCGGCACGGCGATCGGTTCGGTCGCGCAGCTCGTCGTCCAGCTGCCGAGCTACGTGCGGCGCTGCCGCTATCGCTTCGTGCTCGACCTGCGCCATCCGGGCTTCACGCATCTCTTCGCGATCCTCGGCCCCATCGTCATCGGATCGGCGGTCGGTCAGGTCAATCTGCTCTTCGACAAATACTTCGCCTCGACGCTCGAGCCGGGGAACATCGCCGCGATGCAATACGCGACGAAAGTCGTCGGATTTCCGCAGCAGCTGTTCGCGGCGGCGATCGCGACCGTCATATTCCCGATCCTCTCGGCGCACTACGCCAGCAACGACGAGCGCAGCCTGCGCGGGATGGCTTCGAGCGGTCTGCGCATGACCGCGCTCATCACGATCCCGGCGGCGCTCGGTCTCATCGTTCTCGCGCAGCCGATCATCAGCGTGCTCTTCGAGCGCGGCGCGTTCAACTACGGCGACTTGACGCGAACGGCCGGAGCGATGCAGTTCTACGCGGTCGGCCTGCTCGGGCTCGCCGCGAACATGGTGCTGACGCGCTGCTTCTTCGCGACCCGCGACTCGCGCACGCCGGTCCTGGTCGCGAGCTTCGTCATGGTCGAGAACGTCGCGTGCTCGGCGCTGCTCGTCCATCCGTTCGGGATCAACGGACTGGCCACGGCGAACTCGCTCTCGTCGCTCACGGAAGCTGCGGTCCTGATCGCGCTCTTGCAGCGGAGGATCGGCGCGGTCGAGGGCGGGATCTTCGGCGCATCGGTGTGGCGCATCACGGTGGCCGCGGCTGCGATGGGCTTGGCCGCTTACCTCACGAACGCGATCCTCTGGCACGACGAGGGGGCCATCTGGCAGCACACAGCGACGCTCGCCGTCGATCTGCTCGCTGGAGGAGCGGTGTTCTTCGGGGTGGGAACGCTCTTGCGCGTCCGCGAACTCGCGACGCTGCTCGCGATGGCAGCGGAGTACGTCGGACGGCGCGCTGCGCGCGCGGCGCGAGCCTGACGGCTCTCCATTTCGCACACAGTTTCGCGTACGGAGCTCGCGCGTGCCCGCACTTCGGCATCACCTGACCCTGACGACGAACTTCCTCGCGAAGCACACGAAGCTGCGGCCGAAGGTCGCCCTCATCCTCGGCTCGGGTCTCGGTGCGCTCGCCGGAGCGCTCACGGACGCCGTCGATCTCGCCTATCGCGATCTGCCGAGCTTTCCGGTCACGACGGTGCAAGGGCATCGCGGGCGCGTCATCGTCGGCCGCTTGCGCGGCGCGCCCGTCGTCGCGTTCGACGGCCGTATGCACCTGTACGAGGGACTGCCGATGTGGCAAGTCGCGTACCCTGTGTACGTCGCGCAGCGGATGGGCGCGTCGGTGCTCATCGTGACGAATGCCGCCGGCGCGCTGGTAGAATCGCTGCGCGCGGGCGACGTCATGCTCATTCGCGACCACCTCAACCTCACGGGCGATTCCCCTCTGCGCGGCGAGAACGACCCTGAAGTGGGCGAGCGCTTTCCGGACATGCGCGACGCATACGACAAACGACTGCTCGCGATCGCGCAAGAGGTCGCGCGCGAACGCGGATTTCCCGTGGCGGTCGGCGTCTACGCCGCAGTTCTCGGGCCGAGTTACGAGACGGGCGCCGAGGCCAAGATGCTCCGCATCCTCGGCGCGGATGCCGTCGGGATGTCGACGGTGCCGGAAGTGATCGCCGCGCGCCACGCCGGCATTCGAGTGGCGGGGATCTCCGTCATCGCAAACGCGGCGAATCCAGAAGTCGACGGCGCTCCGACGACGCACGAGTCGGTCCAAGCGACGGTCAACGCCGCGTCCGATCGCGTGCGTTCGCTCGTCGAAGGGCTCGTCGAACGGGCGACCACATGAAGCGCCTCGCTTGACCGAAGCGCCTTCGCTCACCCTCGGCGCGGCCGCCATTTTTGTCGCGATCGCCGCCATAACGGCTTGGGCCGCGTCGCGCCGCGCGTGGCTCGCGCCGGCGGCGGTCGTCGTCACGGCACCGTTCGCGTGGTATCACGCGATCGGACCGACCGATGTGACCGTCTCGAAAGCGGCGTTCGTCGGCGCGGCGATCGGCATCGCGCTGCGCCTGTCGCGATCGGCGGAGCTGCGGACGCGGGCGTTGGCGGCGTTGAAATCGCACCGCGCGCTCGTGCCGCTGGCGGCATTCGCCGTCTGGGCCGCGCTGAGCGCAGCGTGGAGCGTCTCGCCGCCCGATTCGGCGCGCGATGCGCTCAAGTGGATATGGTACGCCGGCGCGTACGCGCTGACAGTCGTCTCGCTCGAAGAGCCCGCCGACGCGATGCGCGTCCTCACCGCGATGTTCGCGATGGCGGCCGTGACCGGCTTCGACGGATTGTGGCAAAGCGTGACCTCGCCGCCCGCCGGATTCGTCGCGCCGAACGGCGAGGTCGTCGGGCGCATCGCGGCGACGCTCGAAGGTCCGAACCAGTTCGGCGCCTACCTCGAAACGGTGATCGCGCCGCTCGTCGCCGTTCTTGCATTCGTGCGGCTGTCGTGGGGCGCCGCGCTGGCAGGCGGTCTGCTCCTCGGTCTGCTCGCATCCGATCTGCTGCTCACGTATTCGCGCGGTGCGCTGCTCGCGTGTACGGCCGCGCTGATCTTCATCGCGATCACGGCCGCGGTCGTGCGCGGCCGCATCGCAGGAACGACGAAACAAGCGCTCGCGATCGCCTTCGTGAGCGGGCTCGTGGTCGTCGTGCCGGTGGCCGCGACGTCGATCGGCGCGTCCGGCTGGCAGCATGAGTTCACGGCGGTCGGCGGCGGCGCAGCACCGTCCGAGCAGCGCCGCGTCCAGCTGTGGACGTGCGCGTTCGAAGTGTTCGCGCGCCGTCCGTTCGTCGGCGTCGGCGCGGCCGGATTTGCGGACGCGAAGCAAGAATGCGGCGCGACGTTGGCGGGCCAGGAACACTTCAATGCGAACGAGTGGTACTTGGAGACGGCTGCGGATCTGGGCGTCGTCGGGATCAGCCTGCTCGCCGCGTTCATCGCTGCGCTGCTCTACGCGTGGCGCGACGCGCGTCTGTGGTCGAGCGCCGTCGCCATCGGCGCGTTTGCGACCGTCGTCGCGTTCGTGCTCCACGGTTTCGTCGACGACGTCCTGACGTATCCGAAGGCGTCGCTCTCGTTCTTCGTCGTCGCGGCGCTGCTGCCGTCGCGCGCTTGGGATTTCCGCGGCCGCGCCAGCGGCGGCGATCCGAGGAGGCCGTCGTGAGGGTCGCGGTGATCGGCGCGCCGGGGCAGGTGGGGTCGGAGATCGTCTTAGCCGCGCGAGCGGCTGGCCTGGAGACCATACCGCTCACGCACGCGGATTGCGACGTCACCGATCGAGCGTCGCTCGACGCCGCGTTTCGCGATCTCGGCGACGGTGATTTCGTCGCGAACACCGCGGCCTTCCATCGCACGGACGCATGCGAGGACGATCCGGAACGTGCGATGGCGGTCAACGCGCTCGGTGCGTTCAACGCCGCGGCCGCGGCGAACGAACGCGGAGCCGGCATCGTGTTCGTCAGCAGCGACTTCGTCTTCGACGGTTCGAAAGATTCGGCGTACGTCGAGAGCGACTCGCCGAGGCCCATCAACGCGTACGGCGTCTCGAAGTTCGCCGGCGAGATGCTCGCCGCGCACGCGAACCCGTCGCACTACGTCGTGCGCATCTCGAGCGTGTTCGGCGTCGCGGGCGCGAGCGGCAAGGGCGGCAACTTCGTCGAGACGATCATCTCGAAGGCGCGCAGCGGCGCGCCGATCGAAGTCGTGGACGACATCGTCATGGCGCCGACGTATGCAGCCGACGCTGCGCAGCTTCTGGTCGCGCTGGTGTCGTCGCGCGCACCGTTCGGCCTCTACCATCTCGCCAACGCGGGCGAGTGTTCGTGGCTCGAGTTGGCCGCCGCGATCCTCGCCGATTCCGGATCCGAAGCACGCCCTCGGCCGATATCGTCGGCAGACG
>JANWLL010000080.1 GCA_025450855.1 Vulcanimicrobiia bacterium | reverse complement strand
GGCGGTCGCCGATCATATCCGAACCCCCCATCCGCCGAACAGCGTGGTGTCGGCTCCGGCAGGTATGCGGACGAGCTCCGTCCGACTGCCGTTGAGGACGTCACGCGTCTCGTTGAGCACGGTGACCGTCGCATTTCTCTCGATTCTCATTGGTGGTTTCTCCCTGGATTGATCACTTGTTTGTAACCTGCTATGAGTGTACACTAGTTACTAGTAACCTGTCAACCTAAATTAAAGGTTACTAATTGTCCCATTATAAAGAACAAATCTATTGTATCGTAACCATCGTTGAGGCTATAATGGTGACGCCTAAGGGGGTAATCATGCATTTATGACGGATCGGATCGGCGACAAACCTGCGCCTGGGCGCCTTAGGCTTGTTCAAGGCTTTTTGAACTCGACGAACACGAAGAGCGGACGCGATGATTTCTCGAGCCCTGCCGAGCTCAAAGCGTGGCTCGTAGAGGCGCAGCTCATCCCCTCTACGGCGACTGTCGCAGAATCCGACGTCCTTCAGGCGGCCGCGGTCCGTGACGCGCTCATCCGCCTGATCGAATCCCGCACCGACGGCAAGATCGATTCTAATGCTGTCGACGTCCTCAATCGCTCCACCCGCAGCGCGCAGATGTGCGTCTCTTTCGGCTCCGAAGGCCGCGTGCAGCTCGAACCCCTCGCCCCCGCTGTCGACGGCGCCCTTGGCAAGCTCATCGCGATCGTCGTCGACGCCATGTCCGACGGCACGTGGGAAAATCTCAAGATCTGCCGCGGATTCGATTGTTCGTGGGCCTTCTACGACCGGTCGAAGAACCACTCAGGCGCGTGGTGCGATATCAACGATTGCGGCAACGTGGCGAAGGCGCGCTCGTACCGGGCGCGTCACGCGCATCACAACTAGCGATTTCCGCTTGACAGTCGTTTTACTTTGTAGTACAAAGTAAACATGGATAAACGGCTGCAGCTTCTCATCGGCGCCGGCATTTTCGGTGCCGCCGTCATCGCGGGCTTCATCGACTTCTATTCGGGCTCGCCGCCGTATCAGGTCGCGATCGGCGAACCGATCCGCCAGGACGATTTTCGTTACACCGTCGTCGGCGTAACGAAAGCGCGCACGGTCGGCGACGACGCGCACAGGGCCGTCGCGCACGGCGTCTTCTACGTGACGACGATTCAGGTCGACAACCAGGCGATGCGCGTCGGCTACCAGTGGGATCCGTCCATCGTCTTCGTCACCGACGACGCCGGCAACCGCTACTCGATGTCCCTCGATGCGCAGCGCGCGATCGACGCGACCCGGCCGGTCGGCACGATGATCGACGCGGGAAGATCGGCAAGGTACGAAGTCGCGTTCGACTTGCCTTCCGATACCCGACATCCGGTGCTCGGCTTCTCGAACGGGGTAATGATGGGCGACGTCTTCAACGGCGCCGCTTACACGCGCGCCCGCGTCCCCCTCGAGTAACAAGTCTTCAGCGATCTTGGCTCTAGGAATGGGGAGCGGTCGAGATTATCTCGACCGCTACACCACAGATGTCGCTTTGCCGTATTCGCCGCCGTTGACGGTCGAACCCGACGCGACGCGCACGCCCTCGCCGAGCACGGCATCGCGCACGATCGCACCGCTCTCGATGACGACGTCATCCCAAAGAATCGACCGCTCGACGACGGCGCCCGCTTCAATGCGCGATCGAGCCCCGATGGATGCCGGTCGCACCACCTTCGCCGCTTTATCGACGCGCGTTTCCGGACCGAGCAGCACGCCGTCGCGAACGGTGGCGCCATCTCGCTGCCGCAGACGGACGCGGCCGTCCAGCGCGTCGAAGTGGCAGCGGCGGTACTCGTTCGGGGTGCCGATGTCGCACCAGTACGACGACGTCCGCATGCCGTAAAAGCGCGCGCCTGCCGCAAGCATCTCCGGGAACACCTGCTTGCCGAAATCGTAGAACGTGTTCGCCGGTATGCGCGCGAGTACCGACGGCTCGAAGATGTAGATGCCGGTGTTGACGAGTTTGCTGCGTTCGGTGCCCCGAGCCGGCTTTTCCTGAAAGCCGGTGATCCGCCCGGACTCGTCGGTCACGACGACGCCGTATTGGCTCACATCGGTCGCCTCGTGCAAGACGATCGTCGCTTCAGCACCGCGCTCGCGGTGAAAACGAACCGCTTCGCTCAGGTCGACGTCGGTGACGTCGTCGCACCCGATGACGAGGAACGTCTCGCGGAAACGCGACGCGACTTGCTTCACCGCGCCGGCGCTGCCCATCAGTTCGTCCTCGCGCGAGTACGTCATCGCGACACCCCAGCGCGAACCGACACCGATGTACGCTTCGATCTGCTCCGCGAAGTAGTGCACGTTGATGACGATGTCGTCGACGCCGTGGCTCGCGAGGTAGTCGATGATGTGGTCCACGACCGGCCGGTCCAAGACCGGCACGAGCGGCTTCGGCAAGTCGAGCGTCAATGGGTATAGCCTGGTGGACTTGCCGCCGGCGAGTATCATCCCGCGCATGGCCGCAAGTGTTATACCGAGCGCGCGCCGCAGCCTACCGGAACGGGCGGTAAACGTGGTCGCAATCGCAAGGTACGACCGTCGGGCGGGCACAAGTGCTCAGGCGATGCAGCGTTTTACGATCGAGATCCGCCCTGCCATTCCCGCGAGGTTAGAACGGCTGGCGGAGTTGTCATGCGACCTACGCTACAGCTGGGATCGCAACACGCGAACGCTCTTCTCGCGCCTGGACCGCAGCCTTTGGGATGCGTGCGGCCATAACCCGAAGGTCTTCTTACGTCGCGTCGACGAGCGCAAGCTCGCCCACGCGGCGGATGATCCCGTCTACCTCGATGCCTACGATCGAACGCTATCGCGCTACGACACCTATCAAAGCCAATCGCGCCGTACCGTCACCGAACTCGCCGAGGGCACGCTCATCGCCTACTTCTCCGCGGAGTTCGGGTTTCACGAGAGCATCCAGATCTATTCCGGCGGTCTCGGCATTCTCGCGGGCGACCACTGCAAAGCGGCGAGCGATCTCGCTCTTGACTTCGTCGGTGTCGGCTTGCTGTATCGACAGGGCTACTTCGAGCAGACCATCGATGCCGAAGGCAACCAAGTCGCGACCTACAAGCAGACCGACTTCCGCGATCTGCCGTTCTCGCCTGCGCTCTCGCCGGGTGGCGGCGAGCTTCGGGTGCGACTCGAGCTCGATGGCCGCGATGTCGCGCTTCGCATCTGGGAGGCGAAAGCCGGCCGCATCAAGCTCTACTTCCTCGACAGCGATCTTCCCGAGAACGAGTCCGACGATCGCGCGATCACGTACCAGCTGTACGGCGGCGATCAGACGAACCGCATCAAACAGGAGATCGTCCTCGGCGTCGGCGGCGTCCGAGCGCTGCGCGCGGTCGGCGTGTCGCCGACGGTGTGGCACGTCAACGAAGGGCATGCCGCGTTCTCGATAATCGAACGCTGCCGCGAGATGACGCAAGCCGGCGTCGAATTCCCGGCGGCGCTCGAAGCGTGCGCCGGCGCGACCGTCTTCACGACACACACCGCCGTGCGGGCGGGCCACGATGTGTTCTCGAGCGACATGATCGAACGTTTCTTCGCGAAGTCGTACGAGCAGATGGGCCTGACGCTCGACTCGTTCATGGCGCTCGGTGACAAGCCCGACAACGGCGACGGCTTTAACTTGACCGCACTCGCCGTGCGTGGATCGCGGCTGCACAACGCGGTGAGCCGCATCCATCAAGGCGTTTCGTCGCGGCTCCTCGCGTCGATGTGGCCGCAGATCCCGCCGGAAGAGAACCCCGTCTCGTATGTGACGAACGGCGTTCACGTCGCGACGTTTCTCGCGCGCGAGTGGGCCGACGTCTTCGACGCGGTCTTCGGCGGCGAGTGGCGCTCGCATCTCACCGCCGCAGACTTCTGGAGCCGCGTCGACTCGATACCCGAACATCTCTTCTGGAGCGTACGGCAGACGCTCAAGAGCCGCATGCTCGAGACGGTCCGCACCCGGCTCACGCACCAGTGGGAACGCAATGGGTGCAGCGGCGGCGAGATCGCGCGCATGGCGCGCTACCTCGATCCTCGCGACCCGAACATCCTTACCGTCGGATTCGCTCGCAGGTTCGCGACGTACAAGCGCGCGACGCTGTTGTTCCACGACCTCGACCGCCTTCGAGCGATCGTCGCCGACGAATCGCGGCCGATCGTCTTCGTCTTCGCGGGTAAAGCGCATCCCGCGGATCGACCGGCGCAGGACTTGATGCGCTCGATCCACGCGTTCTCGAAGATGCCGGAATTCCAAGGGCGCGTGCTCCTCATCGAAGGCTACGACCTTGCGCTCGCGCGCCGGCTCACAAGTGGCGTCGACGTGTGGCTCAACACGCCGGAATATCCCCTGGAAGCGAGCGGCACGTCCGGCCAAAAGGCCGGGATGAACGGCGTTCTCAACCTGAGCGTTCTCGACGGCTGGTGGGGTGAAGGCTTCGACGGCACCAACGGCTGGGCGATCAAGCCGTTCGCCGCGGTGCCGGACCAAGAGCGGCGCAACGCCGAAGAAGCGGGCAGCCTGTACGACATACTCGGCGACGAAGTCATCCCGCTCTACTACCATCGCGACGTCCACGAGTATTCGAACGACTGGGTGCTGCGCTCGAAGCGATCGATGCAGACGCTGTTGCCGCGCTTTTCGGCCGGACGGATGATGGAGCACTATCTATCGCGGTTATACGAACCGGCGTCGCGACAGGCCGTGCGGCTCGCCGCCGGCGGCTTTGCGGCCGCTTCAGACCTGGCGACATGGAAGCAGCGCGTGCGCGATGCGTGGTCGGGAGTACGCGTGCGACGGACCGACGAGGCGCGTGAATCCGAATCGTTCGGATCGGGCGTCTTGCTCGAGGTCGCCGTCGCGCTCAACGGACTTGAAGCCTCCGACGTCCGCATCGAGTGCCTGGCAAGTCTGCCGAACGCGCCGCTCGCGATCGGCGATCGTGAAGTCCTGCGCTTCACGCCGCACGGCACGCCGGAAAACGGCGAACAGCGCTACCGGCTCGATCTGCGGCCGAAGTATTGCGGCTTGCTGACCTACGAGATCCGCGCGTATCCGTACCACGAGGCGCTGACGCACCCGTTCGAAACCGGCCTCATGCTCTATCTCTGAAATCGATCGAACGAAAATGGGGAGCGGTCGAGATTCATCTCGACCGCCGCGGCCTTTCGCTAAGGGACCAGCGAGTACACCACACCGCGGCTGAACATGCCGCCCGCCGATGCGGTACCGAACAGCGTTCCGCCGACGTTGACGAGACCGGCCTGCGGATCGCCTCCGTCACCGGGGATCGACGGGAACGAGTGCAACACGGCCTCCTTGCCGGTCTTCGTAACGCTAAAGATAGTGCCGTCGCTGTTCGCGCCGCCGAACCGCGTCGTTCCATACAGAACGCCGTTGAGGGCGACGAGGTTGCCGGACGGCGTCGCGGCGTCCGTCGAACTCGCGCCGAAGTCGTAGACGACCTTCTCGGTGCCGGTGGACGGGCTGAAGCTGAACACGGTTCCCGTACCATGCGTTCCGCCGCTCTCTGTCGTTCCATAGAGGTTGCCGCTGACGTCGACGAGCTCGCCGAACGGCAGCACGCCGTCGGTTCCGCTGCCAAAACTATGGACGATGTGTTCGCCGCCCGCCGGACTGAAACTGAAGATCGCACCCGCGTTGTTCGAGCCGCCACTTGCCGTAGTTCCGTAGAACGTGCCCGACACGTTGGTCAATCCAGCCCCTGGCTGCGAGCCGTCGGGATCGCCGGTAAACGTATAGTCTACTTTCTCGGTCCCTCCGGTCGTCACTTGGAAGATGACGCCGTCGCCGCGGCTGTCTCCGCCGAGCGACGCCGTGCCGTATATCTCGGTATTGAGCTTGACGAGTCGGCCGATCGGCTTGCATCCATCGGGACTATTCTTGAAGAGGTACTTGACCGATTCTGCGCCGGCCGTCGTTATTTTGTAGACCGCACCGCAGCTGGTCGGGGCATTCGTCGATTCATACGTCGCGCCGAAGAGCGCTCCGTTGACGTCGATCAAGCCCCCGAAGGGAGCCTCGCCGTCTTTCGCTTTCGAGCCGAACGTGTACAGGACGCTTTCCGCCCCGCCTGTGGTCATGCTGTAGACCGTGCCATCGAAGGTGGTGCCGCCGCCAAAGGTGGTGCCGAAGAGTGTGCCGTTCACGTCGACGAGTTGCGCCATGGGAACGGCACCATCAGGTCCGCCTTTGAACGTGTAGATGATATTGTACGTCGCCGTCGGCGAACCACGCCCGAGCGTACCAAAGGCCTGCACGACTGAAGGCGTCGTCGAGCCTGAGCAAGCGGCTAAAGCACCTGCGACGACCAGAGATCCGAGAACCGCGGCAACGCGCTTAGGTGCATGATCGCAAGTAGGATGAGACATGAAAGACCTCCGCGACCGACAGTCGCGCGTCATATTTGACTCCCTGGCAGTATATCAGCCCATTCGAGGCAAGTCGAGCTTAGCCGACCTCCGCACGGATCGCCGTCCCATATGAAACGCAGTAGGTTTCACCGCGTCAAAACGTTCGCGAGGGCGGAGGCGAAGCGTTCTGCCGCCGGCGGATGCAGACTGAGGAACAGCGACGGTTCGACGAGCTCGAACTCGATGACGATCGGTTTGCCGCCGGCGTCGCGCACGAGGTCGACGCGACCGTACAGCGCGCCCTCTACCATCCCCGCGACTTCCTTGGCGACCGCGATCTCGTCAGGCTCGGCGACGACCGCCGTCTCACCCGCTTCACCCGCGACCGCCAGCGGTTGAAACGCGGTCTTCCGCGCTGCGTGCGAGTACTCGCCGTCGATGAACACGAGCGCCCGCTCGCCGTATCGCTCAACCGACTCCAAGAACGGCTGCACCATGACGTCTTGCTCGGCAAGCAGCATCTCCGCGTGCGCCTGTGCACGCGCCAAGCTATCGGCGGTCGGCTCGACCATCAGCACGTTGCGCGTCGCCAGACCGACGACCGGTTTGATGACCGCGCGTTCCCAGCCGCGCTCGCGCAGAAATGAAGCCACATCGACGGGCTCGCCGGCACGAAGCCACGCGGTGGGGACGATCGACGCCCCTCGGCGCTCGATCTCTTGCAGATAGCGCTTGTTCGAGTTCCAACGCACGATCTTCGGCGGATTCCACAGCGGCGCGACGGCCGCGACCGTATCGGTCCACGCGAGAAACCCGGCGTAGTCGAGATGATAGTCCCACGTCGACCGGATGATGCACGTGCCCGCTCGAGCCCAATCGACCGAATGATCGTTCCACACCGCCGGCTCCGCCCGCAAGCCGAGCTTCGCCAGCGCATCGACCGCAAGCCGGTCGTCCGGATCGAGGTCGGGCAGTCCGTCGTACGTGACGAAGGTGAAGTCGGGCATGCGTCTCGCGCTCAGAGATCGTCGATCGAAAGCTGCGTGTCGGCGTTGCGCCACGCCGTCGCGAACTCGCGCTGCACCCACGCCGCATCGGTCGTGTCGCCCTCGGCCTCCAACGCCTTCTCCAATCCGAACAGCGAGCGCGGATTGCGCGGGTTGCGCGCGAGATCGTCGCGGAACGTCCGCTCAGCGCCGTTCGCATCGCCCGCCTTCAGCAACGCCGCGCCGAGCGACTCGCGGACCGGGAAGTACCAATCCGGCGGTTCGACGTACAGCAGACCGTCCTGGATGCGGACCGCGCGCACGAGCAACGCTGCCGCATCCGTATACCGGCCCGAGCCCCGGTCGATCTTCGCACCGAGCACATCGAGCGCCATCCCGAGCAATTGCTTCGAGCCGTTGTTGGAACCGACGACCGGGGCCACCGACATCGCGCGATTGAGATCGCCGAGCGTTTGCAGTTCCCTCTGCGCGGCTGCGTTGTCGCCGGTGCCGGCGAAGGCCATGCCGCGCGCGAAATGCCACAAAGGATTCCGCAAGGGGTCGTAAGGAGACGGCGAGCCCTTCGGCGCCGGCAAGTTCAGGACGTCATGCCAACGCGAGAAACGGCACAGCGCGTAGAGCGTGATGCTGCCGAGGTCCTTGCCGTCGGCCTGAGCCGCTGCTGCTCGTGCGCCTGCGAAGTCGCCTTCCATCTCGTAAGCGCTCGCCAAGAAATACAAGTTGTGGCCGTAGTAGCCGGATGCTTCGGGGTCCATCTCGGTCGCGAGGTACATCCGATCGTGCTCGGTCGCGCGGACGTTGACGGCGGCCGCCTGATCGTAGTAGCCGGTGCGCATGAACGTATGCGCGGGCATGTGGACGAGATGCGCCGCCCCGGGCTCGAAGGTGAACGTGCCGAGGCGTTGCGCGGAAAGCAACGCGCGATCGGGTGTTTTCGACTCCTCCGTCGCGTGGATGTAATAATGGTTCGCGCCGATGTGCATCGGATCGCGAGCGATGACGCTTTCGAGGGTTGCGATGATCTCGTTCGTGCCGTCCGCGGGCTGACCTGAGTTGGAGAACCATGCCCATGCGTGCAGATCCATCTCGCTCTCCGCGAAAAGCGTCGCAGCATCGAGATCGTCGGGATACTTGTGCGAGAGGTCGGACATCGCGTGTTCGTACGCCCGCGCGAGAGCGTTGAAGTTCGGACGCGGCGAAGTCGTGTATCGGACCGAGAGCGCCCCTACATACGCCGCTTCCTCTTCCGACGCGCCTGCGAGCAACGACCTCGCGTGCGCGATCGCGTCCGACGCCGCTTTCTCGCCGGCTTCGTCGATCGGCACGTTGACGTTCGGGCCGTACGACTCGGCGATCCCCCAGTACGCCATCGCGAGGTTCGGATCGGCGTTGGCGGCGCGCATGAACGCATCGCGCGCAGCCAGCCGGTTGAAGCTGTAGAGCAGCGTCAGCCCCTCGTCGAACGCCGACTGCGCGTTCGCGTTCGTCGTCGACACCTGATGGTGGACGAACGAATAGTGCGGCGGGATCGCCATCGGCGACGCGACCGCCGGCGCGGCGAGCGCGAACGCCGCAACGAAAAGACACGAAAGCGCTCTCAGAACCCGTCCTACCATTTCTTCACTCCCAACCTGACGCAAACCGTCACGCTCGCACCATCGGGTATCGAAACCGGCCACGAAATGCGGATCGTCGCGGTCTGCATGATCTTCTCGAAGCCCGCTTCGGATTGCGACGCCGTGAGAAAAGGCCGTGCGTCGATCCGCGCGGCGGGCGAGACCTCGACTTCGAGCGATCCTCCCAGCTCCGAATCGCGCAGCTCGATGACGCTGAAGTCATCGCGCTCGACGACACCGTCAAAGCCTCCGCTCGTGACGCCGTCTACGACGTACCTCCCCCCGGGCCCGTCGCAACTCGGCATCGCGATATCTAGCGAAACCGCCCATGTGCCGTTGCGCGATTCACCCGAATCGCCCGCCGATAGCGTGTATCCGACGAGCATGTCATCGCCGTCGAGTTCGACATGCTTGTCGACCGCCAACGCGCCCGCCAAGCCGGTCATGACGAGCCGCGAAGCACGCGATTCGCACTGTCCATACGCCGCGCCCACGCCGGCGCCCTCGGCGGGCGACCAGTGGTCGACGAACATCGCGCGCGGCTCGGCGTCGATCGCGAAGTCGTCTTCGCCTATCTGCGAACGAAAGGCGACTCGGTCGTGGATCGATGCCGGCGCGCCCGAGGAACCGGGAACCTCGCCGGACCGCATCCGATCGTGGTAGAGTTCGGCGCGCCGTGCGAACGCGTCGGCGAAGTTGTGGGCGAGCTTGTAGTGGCTGAGCTCGCAGACGCAGCCGTCGACGTACGGGCGAACGATCGCGACCATCGACCGGTTTGCGAGGACGATCTCGTCGCGGCCGTCGAGATCTATATCGACGACCTCGATCGGCGCCCGAGGAGTGAGGCGGTCGAGCTTCGCTTCGAGCCGCACGAGCGACGAGAAGACCTGACGGCGCAGATGCGGCAGGTAGATGCCGCCGAACAACCCGTGCCAATACGCGTCGTTCGCCTGCGCGAGGTGCAGGTCGTGGAGCATCGCGTCGCGCTTTTTCGACGACGGCAATGCGTGAAAGCGGCGCGATGCCTGCGATACGCGCTTGTGCATCCAATTGGATTCGGGGTAGCGGCTGAAGAAGTTGCGCCAGTGGCCGCCGCGTATCAGCGGCTTGTCCGAATCGATCGTCCCCTCACGCTTCGCGCGTTCGACGAGCTGTGAGAATCGCTGTGCGGCGCGCGGCGGCAACGTCCACGCGCCCATCTCGGCGTACGATACGGTCGGCAGATACACGACGCCGCGGTTACTAAAATTCTTATGGAAGTCGGCATAGCGCATCGTCTCGATCTTCTGAGAGCGGACGACCGACCCGATGAAGTCCTCGAGCCATCGACGCCCGTATACCCACTCGTGCGTCTCCGGCCAGATGCCGAACTTCTCGATATCGTCGAAGTAGATCGCTGCGCCGCTGGGCGGAAGGCTCTCGAGGTAGGCGACCGTGTCGCTCACCGGCGCGAACGGGATCCGGTAGCGCAACGTCTCGGAGATCGGGAACAGATCGAGCCGCTTGCCGCCTTCTTCTGTCGAGAAGAAGCCGTGAAGCGACTGGGGCTCTTGGCCCGCGCACAAGAAATGGAAGTCGTCGACGGCGACGTAGCGGATGCCGCGGTTGACGAGCGACGGCACGACGGTCGCTTCCCATACCCGCTCTGCGAGCCACGCGCCCCGGGGCCGGACGTCGAAAATGCGCTTCACGCGCTCGTTCATCGCGCCGAGCTGTCCGCGGCGATCCGTTTCCGAAAGCGATGCGAGTATCGGCTCCGTATCGCCGCCGCCGAAGACCTCGAGCTGACCGCGCGCGATCATCGTCCGAAGGCGTCGGACGTCGTCCGGGAACTCACGGATGAGGAACTCGAGCAGCCAGCCGCTGACGTGCATCGCGAACTTGAACTGCGGGTGTCGTTCGAGCACCTCGAAGAACGGGCCGTAGCAGCGGTCGCGCGCATCGCGTACGACCTTCGGGAAGTTGCCGGCCGGCTGATGCGCGTGGACCCCGAAGAGCAGCTTGACGGTTTGTGTCATGGATGGATACCGTCCGACGACGTCGCGGGATTCGCGCGCATCGAGCCGCCATGCTCGGGCGATCCGACGCCGACGCCGATGACCGCACCGACGCTCGCCGGCGCTTCCACACCCATGAGCCGATAGAGGTCGGCGATATGGTCGCGGAACAGCCGATCGTAATCGCTCACGGTCCGCGCCGGATTCTCGTCGCCGAACCACCAGAACCAGTCGGAGCCTTCGCAGACCTTCAACTGGGCTTCGACGAGCGCGAGGCGTTCGCCGGTGAGCGAGCCCGCGGCGACCGCGCCGTCGAAATCCGTCTTCGCAGCGACGAGCAGATCCCAGGCGCGGTTCTTCGCCGGTTCGCCGATCCATGTCGAGAGCGTTCCGTATACCCAGCTACCGGCTACGAGCGTGTCGAGCCGCGACGCCGGCGCGTTTCGGACGAGATGCTCGCTGAACGTCGTCAACCGCAGCGACGCGTGCGAGCTTAGGGCGCGATAGAGTCCCGATAAGAAATAAAACCCGTTTTCCGGGTAATGCTCCCACGCGTTTTCTCCATCGAGGATGATCGAGACGATCGGCGCGTCGTGCTCGGCGGTCGATCGCGCGATACCCTCGAGCTCGCCGACGAAGTTCGCGATCGCGTCGTCGGCGTGCCAATCGGCATAGCGGAAGCCGATGAGGTCCGAAAGGCGCACGTCGCGGAAGAACATCGCGATGCCGCGACCGCTCGCATCTCCGACGACATACGGCTTGTACAAGATCGCTTCGCGCGGCGGCAAATCGGCGCCCGCGGCGCCGAGCGATCGCACGAGCACGGTCTCGCACGACGCGCCCCAAGCGAATCCGCTCGATGCCAAGAGCGAGAGCGACGCCTTCGAGATTGCGCCTTCCGACGGCCAACAACCCGCCGGCCGTTTACCGAACCTGCCGGCATGGCTCGCGATCGCCGCTCGCACGTGGGCTTGCGCACGGGCGACGCCGCCAGGATACTCCGGTGCGTGCGGAAGCGACGCGTCCGGCTGACTTTCGCGAGCCACGATGAAGTCGATGAGGAGCGGTAGTATCGGATGCGTGTAGGGCGACGTCGACAGCTCGACGCGGCCGTTGGCAGCGAGCGCCCTATATCTGCCGATGATCCCTCGAACGACCTCGCCCATGAGATCGATGAGGTCGGATCGATCGGTCTCATCGAAGTCGGTTGCCTTCTCTCGAAGACGTATCGCGCGCGCATCCTCGCGGGCGATCGACTCCCCGAGCCACGCAAGATGATACCAGACGCAGACGTCCGTCAAGAAGCGTGTCGACAGATAGCCGTGAAAGCCGCCCGTGCGTGCCGAGTCGTACGCGTCGCGCAACCGCTGGTACGGCGCGTGCCTGCGGATCATCCGCTCGGCGTTCGCGCGAAAGCACGCTTCGATGAGGCGGGCTAGATCGTCCGACGGCACGCTTTCCGGATCGGCGAGCGCGCGCAAGAGCGGATCGCGAAAAGCACGGCGCGCGAATTGGCCGGCATAGTCTTCGATCTGATCGAGAAGAACGGGGGTGAGATTGACGACGGCTCGCGCATCGCCATTTTGCTCGAGGTGCCACGCCATGTCGGCGTAGTCTTTGATCGCGTGGAGGTACGTCCACGGCAGTTGGAACTCGCCGCTCGACGCGCGGCGGTACTGCGGCTGGTGCATGTGCCAGCAGAGGACGACGTCGAGTGGTCTGGGCTCGCTCACGCGTCGCTCACGCGCGGCCGAAATGGAGCGGCTGGCCGAGCATTTCCGGCGTGATGAGGGTGACGCCGCCTTCGGTTCGGTGGAAGCGCTTCGCGTCGGCGTCGGGGTCTTCGCCGACGATGAGGTCCTCGGGCAACATGCAACCTTTGTCGATGACCGCGCGTTTCAAACGGCAGCGCCGCCCGACCGAGACGTCGGGCAGGATGACCGAATCTTGGATCGACGAGTACGAGTGGACGAAGATGTTCGTGAACAGCATCGAGCGTTCGACGGTCGCGCCGGATATGATCGTGCCGCCCGAGACGAGCGAGTCGATGGCCGTGCCGCGTCGATCTGGATCGTCGAAGACGAATTTCGCCGGCGGCACCTGCTCTTGGTACGTCCAGATCGGCCAGTCGGCATCGTAGAGGTTGAGCGCCGGCGTCACCTTCGTCAGCTCGAGGTTCGCCTCCCAATACGCGTCGACCGTTCCGACGTCGCGCCAGTACGGTTCGGTGTCCTCGGAATCGCGGATGCAGCTCGCAGAAAGCCGATGTGCGTGCGCGCGATGGTTCGCGACGACATGAGGTATGATATCGCGGCCGAAGTCGTGCGTCGACGCCGGATCGTCGGCATCTCGAACGAGCTGATCGATGAGGAATGCCGTATCGAAGACGTAGATGCCCATGCTCGCAAGCGCATGCGCCGGGTCGCCGGGAATCGGCGCCGGCTCGTCAGGTTTCTCGGCGAACGCGATGATCCGGTCGTCGTGATCGACCGCCATGACGCCGAACGCCGACGCGCGCTCGAGCGGCACCTCGATGCAGCCGACCGTCACGTCAGAACCCTGCGCCGCGTGCTGAGCGAGCATCTGGCCGTAGTCCATCTTATAGACCTGATCGCCGGCGAGCACGAGAACGCGCTCGGGCGAGTGCGCGCGAATGATGTCGAGATTCTGGTAGATCGAGTCGGCCGTGCCTTGATACCAGAGCGTCTCCTCGACGCGCTGCGACGCGGGCAGCAGCTCGACGAACTCGTTGAACTCGCCGCGCAGGAAGCCCCAGCCGCGTTGGATGTGGCGCATGAGGCTATGCGCCTTGTACTGAGTGACGACGCCGATTCGGCGGATGCCCGAGTTGATGCAGTTCGAGAGCGGGAAGTCGATGATGCGGAACTTGCCGCCGAAAGGCACGGCGGGTTTCGCTCGCCAGTCGGTGAGCTGGCGCAGGCGTGCGCCTCTGCCGCCGGCGAGGATGAGCGCCAGCGTGCTCTTCGTCAGCAGGCTGACGTAGCGGGATTTCTCGGGTGCCGACAGCATCGCATCGTTGCTTTCAACGGGCCCGGAGCGCGCCCTCTCATGTCGCGCGGGTAGCCGCCGCCGAGTCGGTGAATATGGGGCGCCAATGATGAGCTCGCTGCTCCAAGACTCGCGTGTCACCGCGCTCATCGAGTCGCGCAGTCACGACCCGTTCGGAATCCTCGGTCAACACGCCGAGAACGGCGGCTGGGAGATCCGGGCGTTTCTGCCGGAGGCTCAGCGCGCGTCCGTCGAGACGCCCGATGGCCCGTTGCTGATGGATCGCGTCGGCTCGAGCGCGCTGTTCACCCTCCACTCGCCGACCCGCGTCCCCGGACCGTATCGCATCTTTTGGGAGCGCGACGGCGTTCGGCACGACGAGTTCGATCCGTATTGCTTCGGGCCGATCATCTCCGATCTCGATCTTCATCTGTTCGGCGAGGGGAAGCTGCGCGAGGCGTATCGGGTTTTCGGCGCGCAACTGACGACGATCGACGGAGTCGACGGCGTCGCCTTCACGACGTGGGCGCCGAACGCCGAGCGCGCCAGCGTCGTCGGCGATTTCAACGGCTGGGATGGCCGGCGCCATCCGATGCGCAGCCGCGGGTCATCAGGCGTCTGGGAGTTGTTCGTCCCCGGCGTCGCCGCGGGCGCGGTGTACAAATTCGAATTCCGAAATCGACAGACCGGCGCGGTGCTCGTGAAGTCCGATCCGTTCGCGCGCGCCTACGAACATCGGCCGGGAACGGCATCGGTCGTCGTCGCGCCGAGTACGCATCGGTGGACCGATGGCGCGTGGACGGCGTCGCGCCTCCATTGGGACTGGCTGCACAAACCGATCTCGTGCTACGAGGTCCATCTCGGTTCGTGGCGGCGGCACGGCGACGGGTCGTACTACGGCTATCGCGAGGCAGCGGGCGTGCTCGCGAACTACGCACGCGATCTCCACTTCACGCATGTCCAGCTCATGCCGGTCAGCGAGCATCCGCTGGACGAATCGTGGGGCTATCAGACGACGGGCTATTTCGCGCCGACGAGCCGCTTCGGCTCGCCGGATGATTTTCGCGCGTTCGTCGATCGGATGCACGCCGAAGGGATCGGCGTCATCGTCGATTGGGTGCCGGCGCACTTCCCGCGCGACGATTGGGCGCTCGCGCGCTACGACGGGACGCCACTCTTCGAGCACGAGGATCCGCGGCTCGGCTCGCATCCCGATTGGGGCACGCTCATCTTCAACTACGGGCGCAACGAAGTGCGCGGCTTCTTGTTGTCGAGCGCGCTGTGCTGGCTCGACGAATTCCACGTCGACGGTCTGCGCGTCGACGCCGTCGCGTCGATGCTCTACCTCGACTACTCGCGCAAAGAAGGCGAGTGGGTGCCCAACAGGCACGGCGGCCGAGAGAATCTCGACGCGATCGAGTTCCTGCGCGAGTTGAACGTGCTCGTCCACGAGCGGCATCCCGGCGCGTTGACGATCGCCGAGGAGTCGACGGCGTGGCCGATGGTGTCGCGCCCGACGTATCTCGGCGGCCTCGGGTTTTCGCTCAAGTGGAACATGGGCTGGATGAACGATACGCTGCGCTACATGGAAGACGACCCGATCCATCGGCGCTACCATCACGACATGCTCACGTTCAGCCAGCTGTATGCGTACACGGAGAACTTCGTGCTTCCGCTGTCGCACGACGAGGTCGTGCACGGCAAGCACTCGCTGCTCGACAAGATGCCCGGCGATCCGTGGCGCAAGTTCGCCAATCTTCGACTACTGCTGACGTACCAGGCGACGCATCCGGGCAAGAAGCTGTTGTTCATGGGTGGCGAGTTCGGTCAGGGCGAGGAATGGAATGCGACGCGAGAGCTCGCGTGGTCGCTCCTCGATGTGCCATGGCATGCCGGTATTTGCGCGGCGGTCAAGGACCTTAACAGCCTGTATTCGTCGCTGCCGGCGCTGCACGCGCGCGACTTCGAACATTCAGGCTTCGATTGGATCGACTGCAACGACGCCGATGCATCGGTGTTGACGTTCATCCGGCATGGCGGCGGCCAGTTCGTCGTCGTCATCTTGAACTTCACGCCGGTGCCGCGATACGCATACCATATCGGCGTGCCCGAAGCCGGGCGTTACCTCGAGATATTCAACGGCGATTCCGCGCTCTACGGCGGATCGAATCTCGGAAACGGCGGCGCGATCGAAACGGTTGACGAACCGCACCTTGGACGCCAACACTCGATGTACGTGCTTGCGCCGCCGCTCGCCGGCGTCATCCTGATCCCCGAGCGCTTCGCATGACCCCTGTGAACGTCCGGGGAGCGGTCGAGATTTATCGACCGCCGCAGCTTCTGCACCCGACGTTCGACGCAAATCTTCGTCAGGGAGCGGTCGAGATTTATCTCGACCGCCGCGGCCTCGCGCACCCGACGTTCGACGCAAATCTTCGTCTGGGAGCGGTCGAGATTTATCTCGACCGCCGCGGCCTCTCACTTAGCTGATGGCGACGCCGCGCGTCCTCTTCGTGACGAGCGAGATGTACCCGCTGGCGCACACCGGCGGACTCGGCGACGTCGCGGCCGCGCTCCCGGCCGCCTTGCGCGCGCTCGGCGCCGACGTGCGCGTCATGCTCCCGATGTATCGCTCGGTCCGCGAGCGCGCGGTGAAGCACGCGCGGCCGGTCGCGGTGCCTGGCACGGACGGCGTTTCCATCGTCGCCGCGCGCACACCGGACACCGACGTTCCCGTGCTCCTCGTCGACAGCCCGGCGCTCTTCGATCGCGACGGCAGTCTCTACGTCGACAAATCGGGCGCCGACTGGCCCGACAATTCGATCCGCTTCGCGATACTCTCGAAGGTCGCATCGATCGTGGCGAGCGCATCGAGTCCCATCGGCTGGTCGCCGCAGCTGCTCCACGCCAACGATTGGCAAACGGGCCTTGCCGTCGCGTTGCTCGCGACCAGACGCGAAGGGCGTCCGCCGACGGTTTTCACCATCCACAACCTGACGTTCTTGGGGCTGCTGCCGCGCTCGGCGTTCGCCGAACTCGGTTTGCCGCTGCAGGCGTTCGGGATCCACGGGGTCGAGTTCTACGGCGACGTCTCGCTCATGAAGGCTGGTATCTCGTACGCCGATCGCATAACGACCGTGAGCCCGACGTACGCACGCGAGATCCAGACGCGCGATTTCGGCGCCGGCCTCGACGGATTGCTCTCCGAGCGTTCCACCCATCTCAGCGGCATACTCAACGGCGCCGACTACGCGCGCTGGAATCCGACGACCGACCCGCATATCGCCGCGCGCTACGACGCGATGTCGCTCGATGGCAAGAAAGCGTGCAAGGCAGCGTTGCAGCGCGAGCTCAAACTCGAGGAGCGAGATGAAGCGTTCGTTATCGGCAGCGTCTCGCGTCTGACGACGCAGAAGGGGCTCGACCTTCTCATGCGCGCGCTGCCGTCGGTCCTCGACGCGAAGACGCAGATCGTGCTGCTCGGGTCGGGCGATCGGGGACTCGAACGCGCCTGGGTTGACGCAGCCCGGCGCCATCCTGGACGGATCGGCGTCCGCACAGGCTTCGACGAACCGCTCTCGCATCGCATCGAGGCCGGAGTCGACGCATTCGTCATGCCGTCGCGCTTCGAGCCATGCGGCCTCAACCAGATGTACAGCCTACGTTACGGCACGCCGCCGATCGTCCATCGCGTCGGCGGCCTCGCCGACACGGTCGACGACGGAGTCACCGGCTTCTCATTCGTCGACGCGAGCCCCGCAGCGCTCGTCAAGGCGATCAAACGCGCGCGAACGACGTTTGCCGACCCGCACGCGTGGCGCGCGATGCAGCTGCGCGGCATGTCAAAAGACTTCAGCTGGCCTCGATCGGCGAAGCAGTATCTCGACGTCTACAGCCAACTGCTCAAGGCGTAACCGACATCTGCGAGGCCGCGGCGGTCGAGCTAAAGCTCGACCGCTCCCTATCCCTTCTGTTTTAGAAGCACGCGCAGGGCGAATTCCGGGAGCGCGAGTTGGCGGCCGATCCGGCTAGGTTCGCGCGCGAGACGGTAGAGCCACTCGAAGCCCGCGCGGCGCCATGACTCCGGTGCGCGCGGCGCCCGCCCCGACCAGACGTCGAAGGCCCCGCCGACGCCGATGCACGTCGCCGGCCCGACGCCGCGAAGGCT
Source organism: Vulcanimicrobiia bacterium (assembly GCA_025450855.1). Classification (GTDB taxonomy): domain Bacteria; phylum Vulcanimicrobiota; class Vulcanimicrobiia; order Eremiobacterales; family Eremiobacteraceae; genus JANWLL01. The sequence continues at coordinate 1,220 of JANWLL010000080.1, read as the reverse complement.
GTCGCGGATCCAGAACTCCTGACGTGGCACCCCAAGCGCGACGAGCACGAGCCGCGCACCCGATGCGCGGATCTGCTCGGCGACCCCCGGAGCGGCAGCCTCATCGAAATAACCGTGATGAACCCCTGCGACGATCAACGACGAATGGCGCTGCTTCAAAGCAGCCGCCGCTTCGGTCGCCACGCCCTCGGCGCCGCCGAGGAAGAACACGGGGACTCGCGCCACGTCGCACAGACGCTCGACGAGCTCGATGCCGGCGACTCTATCGCGCATAGTAGAACCTGCGCGACGCATCGCCCACACGACGCCCACCGTGTCGGCGACGACGAGCTCCGCGCCATTGATAGCTGCTCGATATGAAGGATCGCGCGACGCGCGCACGGCCATCTCCGCGCCGAACGTCACGACGTGCGCGGTACGCAGATCGGAGATAAACGACTCGATGCGCTCGATCGCGTCGTCCATGTCGACCGGATCGACGCCGCAGCCGAGGACGTCGACGCGCGGCCGGCCGGCCACGCTGACGGTCAAGCCCGCGTCAGCGATCGCTCGTCCGCCGGAACCAACCACGGCGCGATCGCCGCGTCCAGCGCGCGCTGCTGCTCCGAGGTCAGCGTGCAAAGCGGCAGGCGACAACGTCCGACCGAGAAGCCGAGACGCGCGACCGCCGCTTTGACCGGTATCGGACTCGTCGTCGCGAAGATCGCTCGGATGAGCGGTAGCAGTCGCTGGTGGATCGAGGCTGCCGCTTCGACATCGCCTGAGGAATGCAAGTCGAGCATCGACTTGATGTCGTCACCCGCGAGGTGACTGGCGACCGAGACGACGCCGACGCCGCCGATCGACGCGACGGGCAACGCGAGGTGGTCGTCGCCCGAATAGACCTCGAAACCATGCGGCGCGCGCGCGCAGATCTCCGCGATCTGCATGAGATCGCCGCTCGACTCTTTGACCGCGACGATGTTCGGATGTGCGCTCAATGCGACGATCGTGTCGGGCACGATATTCACCGCGGTGCGGCCGGGGATGTTGTAGACCATCACAGGCAGCGCAGTCGCATCGGCGATCGCCGTGAAGTGCTCGATGAGGCCCGCCTGCGGCGGTTTATTGTAGTAGGGCCCGACGACGAGCGCGCCGTCGACCCCGCACTCGGCGGCTTGCTTCGCGAACTCGACGGAACGTCGCGTGTCGTTGCCGCCGGTGTTCGCGATGACTTTCGC
>JANWLL010000079.1 GCA_025450855.1 Vulcanimicrobiia bacterium | reverse complement strand
TGCGGTCCGAGCGAAAACTCGATCTCGCTCTTGTCGATAGCCGGCAGGGACGCGAGCACGGCGGGATCGTCGAAGCAAGCCGACAGCGTCGACCGCCACGTCGCGATGCGATACCAGTTCATGTCGGCGATGGGGGCGCGCCTGTGCGAATGAACAGCCGCGGCGGTCGACCGTAAAGGTCGACCGCTCCATGATAAACGATGGAGCGTATCGAGAGCCGCCGGACCGTCGCCGAAGCGGATGGAATCTACGACGATCTTGTCGGCGAGCGGCGCGAGCCCTTTGAACAAGCGGCTGAGGTACGGCGAGTCCGATCGCCACCAAAGGGCTACCGGAAGATCGGCGACGAGCAGCGCGAGGACGGTCGACACGATCCTCGCCGATGCATCCGGATTGCCGCGCAGGACGATCTGCTCGCTGCAGACCTGCCCGCAATCGGAGCATTCGACGTCGACCCACGTCTGAACGCGGTCGTCAGGTGCGCCCGGATCGAGGGTGACGAGCAAGACGCGCATCGGGTGCGAAGCTTCGAGCGCGCGGATCGCATCGGCGACCCGCATGATCTCCGCGGCTCGCTCGACGTAGACGATGAGGTTGAGCGTGCATGCGCGCGACGGTGATTCGCCCGCGGCGGCCCCGCTGTCGGCGAGCCGTTTCGATAGCTCGGCCTCGATCTGCGCCGGTGGGACCGGCTTGAGTCCTTCGAAGACCGGCGCCGCGACTCCGTCGCCGCTCGTCACAGCCTGCGCCATTGCCGTCCGTCACGCTCGATGAGCGCGTCAGATTCCGCCGGCCCCCACGCGCCCGCCGCGTAGTTGGGGAATGCGGCGTTGCGGTCGCTTTGCCACGCGGAGAGCACCGGATCGATGAGCGCCCACGCCGCTTCGACGCCGTCCGAGCGGTCGAAGAGCGTTTGATCGCCCTTCATGCAGTCGAGGATGAGGCGCTCGTACGGCGACGCGTCCTCGCGACCGAACGTCTCGCCGTAGCCGAAATCCATGTTGACCGATCGGATGCGCATGCTCGGGCCCGGCACCTTGGCGCCGAAGCGCAGCGTGATCCCCTCATCGGGCTGGATCCGCAAGGCCAAGACGTTGCCCGACAGCTCGTCGACCTGGCTCTTTCGGAACGGGAGATGCGGCGCGCGCTTGAACTGGATCGCGATCTCGGTGAGCCGTTTCGGCAGCCGCTTGCCGCTGCGCACGTAGAACGGCACGTCCGCCCAGCGCCAGTTGTCGACGAAGAAGCGGAACGCGCCGTACGTCGGCGTGATCGAATCCTTTGCGACGTTCTGCTCGTCGCGATATGCCGGCACGTCTTCGCCGTCCACGAAACCCGCGCCGTACTGGCCGCGCACGCACGACGAGCTCACGTCCGCTGAAATCGGCCGGATCGCTTCGATGACCCGGATCTTCTCGTCGCGGAACTCGCGCGCGTCGAACGTCGTCGGCGGCTCCATCGCGACGAGCGACAAGAGCTGGAGCGCGTGGTTCTGGATGATGTCGCGCACGACGCCGGTCTCTTCGTAGAAGTTGCCCCGCCCCTCGATCCCGAGGCTCTCGGCGACGATGATCTGCACGTGGTCGACGTAGCGCCGGTTCCAGATCGGCTCGAATATGCCGTTCGCGAAGCGCAGGACGAGGATGTTCTGGACGGTCTCCTTGCCCAGGTAGTGGTCGATGCGATAGACCTGGTCTTCGGAGAGATACTTGAGCAGCTCGGCGTTGAGCAGTTTCGCGCTCGCGAGGTCGCGACCGAACGGTTTTTCGACGATGATGCGGACGAAGCGATCGGCGGAGTCCGCGGCGGCGAGTCCGGCATCGTGGAGCTTCTCGACGATGTCGCCGAAAAGACTCGCCGGCGTCGCGATGTAGAAGATGAGGTTGCCGCCGGTCGCGTACTGCTTGCCGTACTGTTCGATCGCGGCCTTGAGGCGGTCGTACGACGCCGGATCGTGGAAGTCGCCACCGACGTAGTGCGTGCGCTCGGCGAGGCGCGCGAGCACCGCGTCGTCTTTGACGCGCACGTCGCCGCTCGTGGCGACTGCGTTTTTCAGCTTGTCGCGGAACGTGTTCTCATCGAGCGAGTCGCGTGCGAAGCCGATGACGGAGAACGACGGCGGCAAGAGGTCCGCTTGCGCGAGATTGTAGATCGCGGGCAGCAGCTTGCGATTCGTGAGGTCACCTGATGCGCCGAAGATGACAAGCTGGCATGGAGCCGTCGCGCGATCGGTCTTCAGGCCTTCGCGAAACGGATTGACGAGGTCGACGGGTGTCGTCGCCATCCTTACCCCTTCGCCTTACCGTCGCCGGCGGCGGCCGGTTCGGCGTAGACCGCATGGCCGCCGAACTGGTTTCGCAGCGCCGCGATGACCTTGGCCGAGAACGAGTCTTGCTGACGCGAACGGAAACGCATCATAAGCGACAGCGCGATCGTCGGCGCGGGAACCGCGAGGTCGATCGAGTCCTTGACGGTCCACCGGCCCTCGCCGGTGTCGTCGACGTAACCCTCGATCTTCTCGAGCTTCGGATCGGCCTGGAACGCGAGCTCGGCGAGTTCGAGCAGCCACGACCGGATGACGCTGCCCTGGTTCCACAGGTGCGCGAGCTTGCCGAGATCGACGCCGTCGCCGAATTCCGACGCGCGGATCATCTCGAAGCCTTCGCCGTACGCCTGGAGCATCGCATACTCGATGCCGTTGTGCACCATCTTGACGAAGTGGCCTGCGCCCGGTGGCCCGACATACAAGTAGCCGTCTTTCGGCGCGAGGGTGAGGAAGATCGGCTCGAGGCGCTTGCAGGTCGCGGCTTCGCCGCCGACCATGAGGCAATAACCGACCTTAAGGCCCCAGACGCCCCCGGACGTGCCCGCGTCGATGAGATCGACGCCGTTGGCTTTGAGTCGCTTCGCCTGTTCCTGGCCGTCTCTCCAATACGAGTTGCCGCCATCGATCACCGCATCGCCGGGCGAGAGCAGATCGCCGAGCTTGTCGATCGTCTGGATCGTCGGTGGTCCCGACGGCACCATCACCCATACCGCGCGCGGCGGCTTCAGCGCCTTCACGACTTCTTCGAGCGTCGCGCATCCGGTGGCACCATTGCCCACGGACGCTTTGACGGCGTCGGCGCTACGATCGTAGACGACGACCGAGTGGCCGCCTTCGAGCAGGCGCTCGACCATGTTCGCGCCCATCTTGCCGAGGCCGATCATCGCGATCTGCATTGAACTCTCTCCTGGATAGGCGGCGATTACGACGCCGGCGCTAAGTGCGGTACGATCTTGTCGACGGTCTTCGCGAACGCCGCAAGACCGGCGTCGATATCGTCACCGAGATCGATCGAGATGACTCGGCGGCCGTGATCTCGCAGCGACTGGAGGTCGCCGAGGGATTGCGCCGCGATGAGAGTGCCGAAATCGAAGGGAGCGCCCGGGATGGCGACGCTGCCGCCCTCCGTTCCGACGAGTTGCACGAAGACGCCGGTGTTCGGTCCGCCTTTATGGAGCTGGCCGGTCGAATGGAGAAAGCGCGGCCCGTAGCCGAACGTCGTCGCCGCGTTCGTCGCGTCGCGCAGCGCAGCGCGAGCGCGCTGCACGACGTGCGTACGCGCCTGCGTCGGCATGATGAACGCCTGGAGCGCGAGGTAGTCGCCTCGGCGCAGCTGACCGACGTGTTCGGCGAGCGCCTTCTCATCGGTCGGCGCGATGCGCGAAGGATCCGCTTTCACACCTCCAGCGAGGATGCGGTTCGTGTTGTCTTTGCTCTCTTGCACGTTCGGCTCGTCGAAGGCGTCGATGCCGAACAGCGCACCCGCCGTCGCCGTCGCGAACTCCCAGCGGAAGAATTCCTCCGCCACGTCGAGCGGATCGCGCAGGTGGATGCGCGTCACCGGATGACCGGCTTCCTCGAGCGAGCGGCACAACGCCTCGTGCGCGCTGTCGTCGCCGCACTTGATCGAGACGAACGAGCGGTCGTCGCCGTATGCGCCGGGCGGCCCCGGCGGCTCGTCGGCGATCGGGATGAGGCCTTTGCCTTCCTTACCTGTGCTCTCGGCGATGAGTTGCTCGAGCCACATGCCGATCGTCGCGACTTGGGGCGAAGCGAGGAACGTGACCTTGTCGCGGCCGCCATGAAAAGCGGCCTGCGCAAGTGCGGCGCCGAGCGTCGCCGCGGGGTGGCGGTCCGCCATGACGCCGGCGGCGCACGCCTGTGCCATACGCAGCGCACGCGCCAGGAGACCGGCGACGTCGACGCCGGCGACGGCGCCGGGGACGAGTCCGAAATACGAGAGCGCTGAGTACCGTCCACCGATGTCCTGCGGATTCTCGAAGACGCGCCGATAGCCGCGCTCGCGGCCGGCGGTCGCGAGCTTCGTGCCCGGGTCGGTGATGCATGCGAATCGTTTAGCGGCCTCGGCGGACGAACCGAACGCGGCGGTCGCCTTCGCCAGGAAGTACTCGGCGAAGCTGTGGCTTTCGAGCGTCGATCCCGACTTGCTCGCGTCGATGAACAGCGTCGCCTTGATGTCGATCTTCTTCTCGACCGCGGTCACCGCCGCCGGCGACGTGCTGTCGAGGACGATGAGCTCCGGGTAGCCGGCGCGCACGCCGAAGGTCTCGCGCAACACGATCGGGCAAAGGCTGCTGCCTCCCATGCCCATGAGGACCGCGTGCTTTATCCCGTCGCGACGCACCGAATCGGCGAACCCGACGATGTCGTCGAGACACGCTTCCATCGTCTCGGGGACCGTCAGCCAGCCGAGGCGGTTATTGATGACCTTCGCGTGCGCGGCGTCGCCGGGCTTCCAAAGATCGGGATCGTGTTGCCAGACGCGGGCGACGAAGCGCTCGTCGTCGAGCCTGGTCAGCGCGCCATGCAGGTCGAAAGCGTCGAAGCCCGCCAGTCGCTGACGGTCGATCGCGTTCAGCACAGCGTCGCGACTTTGTCTTCGAGGACCGAGAACAGCTCCTGGTACGATTTCTCGAACGCGACGAGGCCGTCGGCGAGGAGCTTCTCCGTCACGTCCGCGAGCGATATCCCGAGCGATTCGAGCCGCGCGATCGCAGCGTCCGCGTCGTCGAAACCCGTATCGAGCGTGGCGGCGACCTTGCCGTGATCGCGGAAGGCGTCGATCGTGGCCGGAGGCATCGTGTCGATCGTATCCTCGCCGATGAGCGCCTCGACGTAGTACGTGTCCGGATACTTCGGATTCTTCGTCGACGTGCTCGCCCAGAGCGGACGCTGCCGGCGAGCGCCGGCCGCGGCGAGCGCTTTGAAGCGATCCGATGCGATCGAGTTCTTGTACAAGCGATAGAGTCGTTTCGAGTTCGCGATCGCGACCGTGCCGAGCAGTGACTCGGCCGCCGACGTGCGACCTGCGTCCGCACCTCCCATCATCGCGGTCAGGCGCTTGTCCGTCTCCGTGTCGACGCGGCTGACGAAACACGACGCGACCGACGCCACTTGCTGAAGCGGCAGGCCCTTCGTCCGGCGGTCCTCGAGACCGCTCATGTACGCGTCGATGACCTTCGCGTAGTATTGCTCGCCGAACATGAGCGTGATATTGATGTTGAGCCCTTGCGCGATGAGCCGCCGGATGACGGGGATGCCCTCATCCGTCGCCGGCACTTTGACCATGAGGTTCGGACGGTCGACGAGCGACCAGAGACGCAAACCCTCTTCGATCGAGGCGTCCGTATCTTTCGCGAACTTCGGCGGCAGTTCGATCGACACGAACCCGTCGCCGCCCTTCGTCGCGTTGTAGAGATCGCGGAAGACGTCGCACGCCTCGCGGACGTCGTCGGTCGTGAGCACGTCGTAGACGTCGGCCGGCGTCTTCTTCGCCGCGACGAGCGCCTTGACGGCGTCGTCGTAGTCGTCGCTCTCCGCGATCGCCTTCTCGAAGATCGTCGGGTTCGACGTCTCGCCGCGCAAGCCGTCGACGTCGATGAGCCGGCGCAGTTCGCCGCTGCGCGTAAAGCCGCGGCGGATGTTGTCGAGCCAGAAGCTCTGCCCGAATTTGATGAGGTCGTTCAGCGGACTAGGCATTAGCGATCCTTTTCTAAAGTAACGACTTCGCGCGTTCGGCGACGCGCTCGGGCGTGAACCCGAATTCCTTGAAGAGTGTTTCGGCCGGCGCCGACGCGCCGAAGCGGTGCATGCCGATGACGGCTCCCCGATCGCCGACGTAGCGCTCCCAGCCGAAGACGGATAAGGCTTCGACGGCGACGCGCGCGTGGACAGCGGGCGGGAGGACGTCGTCGCGATACGCGCTCTCCTGCGCGTCGAAGATCGACCAGCACGGAAGACTGACGACGCGCGTCGGGATGCCGTCCTTCTGGAGCAGATCGCGCGCGGCCATACAGACATGCACCTCCGAGCCGGTGCCGATGAGGATGACGCGCAGATCGCCGCCGCCCTCGCGTGCGAGCGTGTAACCGCCGCGCGCCGTGCCTGCGACCGACGCGGCGTCGTAGACCGGCAGCTTCTGGCGCGTGAACGCCATCCCGACGGGACCGCCCTTATGCTCGACGGCGATACGCCAGCAGATCACGGCTTCGTTCGCGTCGGCGGGGCGCATCATCGTCATGTTCGGGATCGCGCGCAGACTCGCGACCTGCTCGATCGATTGGTGCGTCGGACCGTCCTCGCCGAGGCCGATGCTGTCGTGCGTCCAGACGTAGATGGGATTCGCGCCTTGCAGTGCGGCGAGGCGGATCGTCGGACGCATGTAGTCGGAGAAGATGAGGAAGGTGCCGCCGTACGGGCGCAGGCCGCCGTGAACCGCCATACCCGTGAGCGCCGCCCCCATCGCGTGCTCGCGGACGCCGAAGCGAAGATTGCGTCCTGAGTAGTCGGTCGGCTCGAAGTCGCCGCAGTCCTTCACCGACGTCTTGTTCGACGTCGCGAGGTCGGCGGCACCGCCGATCAGCGCCGGCACGGTGATAGCGAGCGCGTTGATCGCCTTCTGCGACGCGTCGCGAGTCGCCACCGCACCGTCTTCTGGTTTGAAGACCGGAAGCGTGTCGGCCCAACCCGGCGCGAGTTTTGCCGCTTGCTCGTCGAGGAACTGCTTCGCAAGCGCCGGGCGCTTGCTCTGATACGCATCGAAGGCCGCTCGCCATTTCGATTCGAGCTCGGCCCCGCGCTCGATCGCGGAGCGGAAGTGCGCGAGCGCATCGTCGGGCACGAGGAACTGCGCGTCGGGGTCCCATCCGTACGAGAGCTTCGCGGCTCGCGCTTCGTCGGCGCCGAGCGGCTCGCCGTGCGCCGCGGATGTATCCTGTTTGTGCGGCGCGCCGTAGCCGATGTGCGTGCGTACGCGGATGAGCGACGGCCGCGGATCCGCCTTTGCGGCGACGATCGCCCGGTCGAGCGCGTCGATATCGTTGCCGTCCGCCACGAATTGCGTGTGCCATCCGTATGCGTCATATCGCTTCTGCACGTCTTCGTTCGTGAACGAGAGACTCGTCGGGCCGTCGAGCGACACGAGGTTGTCGTCGTAGAGCACGACGAGACGGCCGAGCTGTAGATGTCCGGCGAGCGACGACGCTTCCGACGCCACGCCTTCCATCATGTCGCCGTCGCTCGCGATGACGTACGTGCGATGGTCGACGATCGAGCCGTCGGCGTTGTTGAAGCGCGCGGACAAGATGCGTTCGGCCATCGCCATGCCGACGGCATTGCCGACGCCCTGGCCGAGCGGCCCTGTCGTCACTTCGACGCCCGATGTGTGGCCGCGCTCGGGATGGCCGGGCGTCTTAGAACCCCACTGGCGGAACTGTTTGAGATCGTCGAGCGTCAGATCGTAGCCGGTGAGAAACAGGAGAGCATAGAGCAGCATCGATCCGTGGCCGGCCGAGAGGACGAACCGATCGCGATCGACCCAATCGGGGTTGCGCGGATTGAACCGGAGGTGGCGCGTCCATAGCGTGTACGCCATCGCGGCAGCGCCCATCGGCATGCCGGGGTGGCCGGAGTTCGCTTTCTGGACCGCATCGATGGCGAGCGTGCGGATCGTGTTGACGCAAAGCAGGTCGAGCGACGGCGAAGCGACGGCGGTTGGCGATCTCACTCGTTGGCCTCCGGGAAAGGGTCGTGGGTTGGTCGTCCTTGGGCGACCCGCAAAGCGGTCCCTGTCCGCGCCGCTAGCGCACTTTCAAGCCTTGCTCACCGGTGATACGGCCGACGATGGCCGCTCGGTTCACACCGCCACGGACGAGTTCGTCGAGCAACGCACCGGCGCGTTCCTCGGGCACCGCGATGAGCAAGCCGCCGGACGTCTGCGCGTCACAAAGAACGAGCTGAAGCGGCTCAGGAACGGACACGAACGACGTGCCGAGCGCGATCGCGCGCTCGAGATTCGCCTTCGAGCCGCCGGGCGCGTGACCGAGCGCCGCCAGATCGAAGGCGCCATCGAGCAGCGGCACCGAGGATGCGTCGATCGCGGCGCCGACTCCCGACCCGTCGATCATCTCGCGCAGGTGGCCGACGAAGCCGAAGCCGGTGATGTCGGTCGCGGAATCGACGCCGACCGAGAGCATCGCAGCGGAAGCGGTGCGATTGAGCGTCGTCATGCTCGCCACCGCCTCAGCGAGTTCCGCGTCGCCGATCGCATCGCGCCGCCGTGCGGTCGTGATGATGCCGGTGCCGAGCGGTTTGGTCAAGACGAGCACGTCGTCGGGCCGCGCCGTCGAGTTGCGCACGATCTTGTCGGGGTGGATGAGCCCGACGGCGCATAGTCCGTACTTCGGCTCCGGGTCCTTCACCGTGTGACCGCCGATGATCGCGATCCCGGCTTCGCGCGCTTTGGCGGCACCGCCGGCGAATATCGCCCCGAGCACGTCCTTGTCGAGCCCGCTCTCGGGAAAAGCGGCCACCGCGAGCGCGACCGCCGGCTTCGCACCCATCGCGTAGAGATCGGAAAGCGAGTTGGCGGCGGCGATCGCGCCGAAGGTCGTCGGGTCGTCGACGATCGGCGTGAAGAAGTCGACCGTCAGGGCGAGCGCGAGATCGGGCGCGATGCGATAGACGCCCGCGTCGTCGGAAGTCTCGAATCCGACGAGGACGTTGGGATCGGTGAGCGGCGGCATGACGCGCAGGACCTGCGCGAGGACGCCCGCGTCCATTTTGGACGCTCAGCCGGCGCAGTCGACGACGTGCGTCAGGCGAGCGATGTCGGATGCAGACATGACGTCGATTGCTTTGGTGCGCCGACGAAGGCGACCTTTGGTGCGGACAAGAACGATGCGCGCGCGAGAGGTGCGAACGACGTGTCAGAGATCTTGTTGATCCCGGGTCCGGTCGCCGTTTCCGAAGACGTGCTCGCCGCCGCGGCCGCGCCGATGCAAAATCATCGCGGCCCGCGCGCACGAGCCTTGTACGAACGGCTCTACGAGCGTTTGCGCGAGATCCTCCAGACGCGAAAGCGCATCGTGCTGCTCGGAAGCTCGGGGACCGGCGCGCTCGAGGCGATCGTCGTCAACCTGTTCTCGCCCGGCGATAAGCTGCTCAGCCTGAGCGTCGGATCGTTCGGCGATCGGCTTGCGGCGATCGCGCGCGCATACGGCGCCGAAGTCGAATCGATGTCCGAGCAATGGGGTTGGGGCAACGACCCGCAACGGCTTCGCGATCGACTTCGAGCCGACTCGGCGGGTGTGATCAAAGGCATCCTCATCACCCACAACGAGACGTCGACCGGGGTCGCTAACGACCTCGAAGCGCTCATGAAGGCGAAAGGCGATCATCCGGCGCTCACGGTCGTCGATTCCGTCAGCGGCGCAGGCGCGGTCGAGCTGCGTACCGATGACTGGGGCATCGATGCGCTTGCGACGGCCTCGCAAAAGGCGCTCGCGGCCCCGCCGGGGGCGGCGATCGTCGCCCTGAGCGACCGCGCGTGGGAAGCGGCCGAGCAGGCCAAAATGCCGAGATTCTACCTCGATCTGCTCAAGGCGCGCAAAGCAGCCGAGGAGGGCGCGACCCCCTGGACACCCCCTGTCCCGATACTAACGGCCCTCGAACGGGCGTCCGATAACTACTTGAAGGAAGGCCGCGAAGCGGCGCATGCGAGGCATGCGCGCTACGCCTCCGCCGTCCGTGCCGGGTGCATGGCGGCGGGGCTTTCGCTCTTCGCGCAGCCGCGATGGTACTCGCAGACGGTCACGGCCGTCCGAGTGCCGGCGGGCGTCGAAGCCAAGGCACTTCTCAGCCGCCTTCGGGAGCGCTACGGCGTCGTCGTCGGCGGCGGACAACAACAAGTGGAAGGCAAGATCTTCCGCATCGGCAACATGGGAGCGCTCGCAGAGCGCGATCTGATCGGCGCGATGGGAGCGCTGGAGTTGGCGCTCGGAGACTTGGGCGTGAGAGTGGCGCTGGGATCGGCGAGTGCCGCGACAGCGCGAATGCTCGCCGGATCGGACGGAAGCGTCCGTATGGCGACGGCCCGGGCAGCGGTGTAGCCCGATCGGTTCGACTGGGGGAAGGGACTCTTCGGTGAGACTTATATCGAGCGTTCGTGCGCTACAGCGTCTTGCGGCGTGCATCATCGGATTGGCGATCATCGGCGCGGTCGCAGCGCCTGCATCATCACCGGCACGAGGCGACGGCACGACGGCCATCGCGGTCCAATCGTTTTCGAACGAAGCCGGAGCCAATGGCACCATCGCGGTCGATCTCAGCAACGCGGCGTATCGCGCGGTGTCGTCGACGTCCGGGTTTTCGGCGCGCGGCGGCGGCCCGCTCAGTTTTCCGAAGACGTTGACGGACGATCCGTTCATGAGTGCGCTGAGCAGCGCGGCCAAGGTCGGCGCGGACGAGGTGCTTCTCGGCAGCGTCGTCCAGACATCCGGCGGACAAGTGTACTACCGTCTGTCGCTCTATCGCGTCGCACCGATGTCGTTCATCAGCTCGCAGGTGTTCTCGCAGCCGTATCCAGGCAACGGTGGTTCGCTCACGTCCGGGATCTCGAGCAACCTCAACGCGCTCGCCGCGGGTCATCGCGGCATCGGCACGATCTATTCGACGACCAACGGCGCGAGAGCGGACCTGGGGACCGAAGATGGGTTCTCGCTCGGCGACACGTTCACGGTAACGCGTAACGGCCAGCAGATGGCAGGCGCGACGATCACGAGCATCACCGATGATCAAGCGCTCGTGAGTCTCTCGAATGCGGTTCCGGGCTATCAGCCCCAGGTCGGCGACGCGTTGACAAGCACGAAGTCGATGCCGCCGCTTCCGGCGCAGCACGGGCATGGCGGGTTTAACGTTCTCGCGCTGCTCGCGGCAGCCGGCGGCGCACTGCTCGCGATCGGCCACCACGGTCAGCCGGCCGCGTTTTGCTCGAGCTGCGTCGTACCGTCGCCGAGCGCCGGCACGTTCTTCATCACCGGGTTCACGCCGAACGGCCAGCCGCCGACAGGCACGATCACCTTCACGTTCTCGCAGGGCGTCGCGTCGGTTTCGCAGACCGCGATCGGTGCCCAGCTCAGCTACGCGTTCTTCGTGCTGCAGCCGATCGGCGGCACCGCGACGACGCCTCCCGCGCCGCTCTCGAGTTTCGGTCAGGTGACGTTCGACCCGACGGGAACGGTCTTGACGCTCGGTGAGCAAGGTTCGGGTCTCGTGAGCGGTGAGAAATATCAGATCACGTTCACGAGCCTCATCCTGAGCATCACGGGCGCGAGCCTTATCGCATCTCAGACGCCGCTCCAAGCGTTCTCGAT
>JANWLL010000078.1 GCA_025450855.1 Vulcanimicrobiia bacterium | reverse complement strand
ACGGATCGGCACTGCCGCAGAGCGGAGAACCGATCAGCATCGCCGCGATAGCACCGGCAAACAGGAAGGGTCGTCGTACGCGGGTCATGTGCGCGCTCCTCATCGACATCCCACCGTTGTCGCTTACTATCGGATGAACGCACGAGATCGCTGTTCAGTTCCGCGCGGCGCGTCACAACGCGCGTTCATATGATCCAAGGAGGGCCCATGCCGGCACCTTCGACTTGCGCCTTGGCCAAGAAGGGCTTGGGTAGTGGTCTTGTCAGAAGAGAGCGGGCTTACAGCGCCTAAACGCCTGTGGGATGCGTCCTTTCGCGCGCCCGGCGAATGCCGCCACTCTCCTAGTTGCGGCGGCCCTTTCGATAAGCCTTATACTCGCGTCGACCGAGCATTGGATCGAACTGCAAATGACGGAGGTGCTGGCGTTCATCACCGGGGGTGTGTGCGTCTGGCTAATCGTCAAGCAGAACATCTGGAATTGGCCCATCGGCATCGCGAACGACCTTTTCTTCGTCGTGCTGTTCCTCCAAGCACGACTCTTCGCAGATATGTCGCTCCAGGTCGTGTACGTCGTCCTTGGGTTCCTCGGTTGGTTTTGGTGGCTTCGTGGCGGCCATGAGGCGACAGCGTTGACCATCTCGCGAGTATCGCGCGCACAAAGCGTGCTGCTGGCCATTCTAGCCGTGTCTTCGACTTACGGCGGCACTCTCTACCTGCGGTCAGTGAACGACTCGGCGCCTTTTCTCGACGCTCTCACGACCGTGCTCAGCCTGATTGCGCAGTACATGCTCACGCGTAAATACCTAGAAAACTGGTGGGTCTGGATATCAGCCGACGTCATCTACATCGGTCTCTACGCCTATAAACATCTCTACCTCACATCCGCGCTCTACGGGATATTCCTCAGTATGTGTATCGTGGGGCTATTGCAGTGGACACGCTCGATACGGCACGACCGGCGCCAAGACTTGGCTCTAGCCACAACGCGTGCGTAGAGGACTTGTCGTCGGCAAGTTCCATCCGCCCCATCGCGGCCATTCGTTCCTTATCGAGACTGCGAAGACGCAGGTCGATGACCTCACCGTATTTGTGTGCGGGCGACAAGATCAAGCGATCCCAGCCGGCCTTCGCGCGCAATGGCTCCGTGCGGCGCATCCTGGCGTCGAGGTTCGCGTCGTCGATGATATCCTTAAGGACGACGACTCAGAAGCATGGGCCGCGTATTGCCGCACGCTTCTCGATTATGCGCCCGACGCAGTATTCACATCGGAACTGTATGGCGATGACTTTGCTCGCTTTCTGGAATGTGAACACGTCTGCGTCGATCTCCATCGCCGCGCCTATCCCTGCTCGGCGAGCGAAATCCTATCCAGCCCGTTAGCGCACGGCCATTTCTTGGCGCCGCGCGTTCGGGCATACTTCGTACCGCGCATCATCGTCGTGGGTGCCGAGTCTACCGGCAAGACGACACTCTGCCAGCGCCTCGCGGACCACTTCGGGACGATTTGGGTGCCGGAATACGGTCGCGACTACGCCTTGAAGAAAACCGCGTCCAACGATCCGTTGTGGACGGATGAAGATTTTCGCGCGATCCTGACCGAGCAGCAGCGAAACGAGGACGAAGCCGCCCTATCGGCTGACCGCGTCCTCATCTGCGACACGGATTCGTTCGCGACGAAGATTTGGTACGAGCGATACCTCGGGCAAAGGCCGCTATCGTGGCCGCGGCGTTTGCCGCCGGCAACTCTCTACTTGGTGACAGACTTCGACGTCGCGTTTGTCCAGGATGGCACGCGAGACGGCGAGCACGTGCGGCAGTGGATGCACGAGCGCTTTGTCGAAGACCTTGCTGCGACGAAGAGCACGTTTACGCTACTTTCTGGCGACTACGAGACCCGGTACAAGACCGCAGTTGCAGCGGTCGAGCGAGTGGTCGGCGACGTCAAGTTGCCCGAAGGCAAGTAGTCGCAAGAGTCGTTCTAGAACCGAGATCCGGGCGCGAGCTCAACTATGGTGCCAGAATTGTCTCGCGGAGGGTGTGCCAATATGAAAATCGGATTTATAGTGCTTATGGCGGCCTCGATAGCACTCTCGCTTAGCCGGCCGCTGGCGGCCGACATCACGGGAACGTCGTCAACGGGCACGGTGGTCATTCAGCTCGATCAGATGTCGAGTTCCGGGCAGACGGGCACGGCGACGCTAACGTCGACGATCGACAACAAGACGCAGGTGTCGATTGAGCTTAACGGCGAGCCTCCGGACGCGCAAGAGCCGGCGCACATCCATCCGGGGAAATGCAAGAAGCTCAATCCGAAGCCGGCGTATCTGCTGACGAACGTCGCCGGGGGGATGTCAACGACCACCGTCAATGCGTCGCTCTCATCCTTGGAGACGGGGCGCTTCTCGGTGAACGTACACGAGTCGACTCAGAACTTCGGCACGTACGTCGCCTGCGGAACGATTCCGGCCGGCTCACAGGCGCCGCCGGCCGGTGGCGCAACGCCAACGCCGGCGCCGATGTCGACGTATAGACCTTGAGAGGCCGCGGCGGTCGACCGTAAGGGTCGACCGCTCCAAGACTTTTTGGGAGGCCGCGGCGGTCGAGATGAATCTCGACCGCTCCCCGATTCCTATCATGAATCTCGACCGCTCCCCGATTCCTATCATGAATCTCGACCGCTCCCCGATTCCTATCATGAATCTCGACCGCTCCCGTCCTCATAGAAAGGCCGCGGCGGTCGAGCTAAAGCTCGACCGCTCCCTCTTTTAACGCGTAATGAGCGCTACTAAAGATCCAGGGCGGCGGAGGAGGCCGACGCGCGCCATTGCCAGGGCAGCGTCATCGCAACCGCGCAGGCGAGAGGGTCGCGCCAGTCGACCGGACCTTGAGAATCGACATATCGGGAAGAGAGCAGCTGTTTCACCACCGCCAGCGACGACGCAGGGCGATCGCCAGGACGCGAGAGCCCGTCGCACCAATCCGCGATCGCCTCAGCAAGTCCGTCGTTCTCAAACACCGCCGCCTCCCATTCCGCCTCGTCGAACGAGAACAGATCGACAGCGGCAGCTCGATCAGCCGAGATCATCCATTCGGTGACGGCTTCGACGATGCGCCTTCGAGCATCGACGACCCGACCTAACGCAAGGTCGAGCTCGACGCGGACGGCCAAACCTCCGGCGGTCAAGATGTTGTAGTCCACGCGCCGGCTCATCTCGAGCAGCTCGTCGAGGTCGCGCTCGACAGCCTCAAGATCGAAGCCTTGTTGGATCGCAGATCGGGCAGCGAGTAGCGCGAGCGAGATCCGAGCCGGAGCCGCTGCGGTCGTGGTCGGAAGCTGCACGACGTCGTCGTCGATGACGAGCCGACCCCAATCGAGCGGCTCGACCGCGAGCGCCTCAGGCGCCGGCGCCCACGACATCCGCCGCATGAGGCGGGCGCTGCCGATGAACGTCTGCGTGACCCAGCGGTCGACGGTCCGCTTGTCGAGCACGATCGACGCTGCCGAATAGCAATCGTCGGCGAGATCGAAGCGTTGATCGAGCATGGCGCGGCCGCCGCGAAGACACAGCACGAGCGCCGACATGCTGATGTCGGACGGCGGTGTGAGTTCTTGCACGCAATCGATCGCGTGCTGCGCCCCTTCGATGTCGCCGCACCGCATGCGCGCTTCTGCCAGATAGAGATGGGCGCGTCGCGCGAGCGCGCGATCGTTGCCGGCGAGGATCGGCAGCGTGCTCGCAGCAGAGAGCCCCAGTTCAGCCGGAGAACCGAAGCGCAGATCGAGATAGGAGAGCCAGGCGAGCTCGAAGCGGATCGCATCGGTATCGGGCATCGGATGACGGGGAGCTAAGACTTTCCGCACGTGCGACGTGACTTTGCGCGCCGCAAAAGGGTCTCCATAGACGACGGCGCCGCGCGCGATCCGGCACAGCGCAAGCAGACGCTTCTGGGGTGAGGTCGGCAAGTCGTCGTCTCGAACGCTGCCCGCGTTGACACACGCGTCGAGTCGAGCGATGTCACCGATGGTCGATTCGCCGGCGATGCCGAACATCACACGCGCGCCGTCGGGATCGGTCGCGCCGACAAGCCGGGCGAGGCGCGTGATGAGCGCTTGCGGCTCGGCAGCCGTTCCAGCCGCGATCGCATCCGCGCGGCGACGCAGCGCCTGGACCGCTTCGCGCCGGTAGCGGAACAGCTGGCGCGGCGACATGCCCAGTTCGTGGGCGACCGTCGTCATCGGCACGTCCGCTTGAAAATCGCATCGCTCGATGACTTCGAGCAAACGCCGGCCGACGATTCCGCCGCCGCCGAGCGCCTCGCGGACGAAACGTCGAACGGCGTCGAGCGGATCCGAGCTGCGATACGCCCGAGCGAGCGCCGCTGCGAGCGGCGAGCTCGGCAACGAACTCGGACGCCGAACGGCCTTGAGCAAGCGCCGGACGTCGCCTTCAGTCCATGCGGACGGTTGGGCGGAAACGGATCGTGACGTCGCCTCGAGTTGGTTCACGCATAGTGCATTGCGCCGGCCGCCGCGCACTCCTTTGGATCGCCGGCCGTGCGGACTTGTTGCGCGATACAACTAACGCAACCCACACAAAACGACGCAAAGGAGGCCGCAGACCGTCAAAACGCACGTGGCCCGCTTACGTTCCGGTGCCGCCGCCGGTGTGCAGCACGTACTTCACGACAAGTCTGTCGAGGGTCGTCGACGCCGCCGGCGTGCCGAAGTTGACGAACAGCTCCGATCCGTTGCCGAACACCTGGTGAAGGCTCGCCGCCAGGTCGACGCCCGGCTGCGCGAAGCCGCCGGTGCCGCTGATCGAACGGAACGACAGCGAGATATTCGTATTCGCCGATATCGAGTCGCCGAGCGACACGCGACGCAGGAACTGCGAGTTTGGCGTTCCGGCCGGCAGCAAGTTCTCATCCGAGCCGTCGAACTCAAGCGCCATCGAAAAGTGTGACCCGAGTGGTCGCGACGTCGACAAGCTGTAGATCTTCAGGGCGTTGCCCCCGTACGGCCCAGTAGCGTACGAGAAATCGACGGGCGTGGGCGTGCCGTCCTTATAGCCGATCGCGCCGCCGTAGAGCTCGAATCGTTGTGTCGTGCCGTTGCGATAGCACGGAAAGCCCGTGAAGAACGACACGCCGATCGTCGGCCCGGTGCACCCTGGGCCGAGCGGGATATCGTACCCGCGCAACTCGCCGATCTGCGTGCCGAGGCTGTACAAGCTGATCTGGTTCTTGAACGTCAGTTGCCCGCTTATAATAGCGTCAGCTTGGTGAACGGCGCCGGATCGATCGACGAGTCTGTCACCGACGACGTTGAAGTACCAGGTCTTGATGGCGGGCGTGGTGCCGCTGAACGCGACGTAGCCGTCGAATCCGCGGATGTCGGAGTTCGGCGTGATGCCGTCGAGCGGCGCGTAGTTCGGGCTCTCGTCTTGATAGCCAAGGTTCACCTCATAGTTCGGTTTTTGTTCGTCGACGAAGCCGTAGCCGCTATGCGCCTCGCCTTGATAGAACGCAGAATCGCTCTTCTCGGACGAGACGTTCCCGAGCCAGATGAATCCGCTGCCGAGGTTGCGGCTCGCGATGCCGAACTCGTTCGTATCGTCGGAACCTAAAAAGCCGTGATGCACCGAGGCGCCGTCGATCCAGTACACGAAGCTCCGGTCCCCCTCGGCGTGCCGAAAGCCGTATGCTGTGTCGTCGAACGCATTGCCGAACGACGAGTCGGAACCCGAGAAGTTGAGCAGGCCGAACGACTGCTTGCCGAACGTCCCCTCGATCTTCTCACCGCGGTCGAACACGCCGACACCAGGCGAATAGAAGATGAGCTGCGGCTGGCCGATCACCGATCCGGCCGGCGATCCGTTCGCATCGATGAAGTTCGCGCCTTGCGCGAAGAAAGGCCGGTACTCTTGGAGATTGCGGACGAACTCTTGGGGCACGATCGTCTGTTGATCGATCTCGACGTTCGAATAGTCCGGGTCGAGCGTGCCGACGAAGTTGATCGTGTTCGTCAACGGCACGGTCGCGTCGATCCCGTCGTAGCGGATCGGTTGGGTTGCGAAGATGCCGTTCGAGGCCGCGAAACTGTGCCGGTCGCGGCCGATGCTATCCAAGCCGTATATCTCGGCGTGGGGCCTCGGCCTGACGACGCTCGAGGAGGAGACGATGGTGAGGCCCGTGACGCTCGGCCAGTAGCGCGCGTCAAACGCAGCGGGCCAAAACGGGATCGGGTTGTCCTGCATGACGCCGGT
>JANWLL010000077.1 GCA_025450855.1 Vulcanimicrobiia bacterium | reverse complement strand
TCGGGCTCATCATCGCATACTCGGTGCGCGGCGCGTATCTAGACCTCCACATGTTCGAACGCTACGGTCCGGAGCCGTTCTACGCGCTCTGGCTGCCGATCGTCGCGTTCTTCGCATTTCTCGGCTTTCGCATCGGACGCCAGCGCGCGAAGCGGTCGTCGACCGTGCAAGAGAAATTGCTCGACACGTCGGTCATCATCGACGGCCGCATCGTCGACATCGTCGGCAGCGGCTTCGTCGACGGGCCGCTCGTCGTACCGCGCTTCGTCCTCGGCGAGCTGCAGATGCTCGCCGATTCGGCCGATCCCATCCGGCGCGCGCGAGGCAAACGCGGTCTCGAAGTGCTCGAGCGATTGCGAGCGGCTAGCCGCGAGTTCATCGTCGTCGATCAGCAGACCGAGGATCGCGACGTCGACGCGAAGCTCGTCACGCTCGCTCGCCGTCGCGGCGGCAAGATACTGACGAACGACTACAACCTCAACCGCGTCGCGAAGCTCCAAGGCGTCGGCGTCCTCAATATCAACGAGTTGAGCAACGCGGTGAAAGCGGTCGCCCTGCCGGGCGAAGAGATGGCCGTCAGCATCATCAAGGAAGGCAAGGAGCAGAACCAGGGCGTCGGGTTCCTCGATGACGGCACGATGGTCGTCGTCGAGAACGGGCGCGAGCGGAAGGGCGAGCAGGTCGGCATCGAGGTGACCTCGGTGCTCCAGACCGCCGCCGGCCGGATGATCTTCGCGAAACTGAAGCGTTGAACCACGTGACCGCCATCGTCGCCGCCGCCGGTCGCGGCTCGCGGCTCGGCGTGCGCAAGCAGCTCCTCGATCTGTGCGGTAAACCGATCGTCTCGTGGTGCCTCGACGTCATCGCGCATTGCCGCTGTATCGATGACGTCGTCGTCGTTTGCGAGCCGGACGAGCGTGAGGAATGCGAGCGCCTCGCGCGGGCGACGTGCGCGTCCAAACTCCGCGCGGTCGTCACCGGCGGCGACAGGCGGCAAGATTCGGTCCTCGCCGGCCTACGCGCCTCGATGCCGGACGCGGACTACGTCGTCATCCATGACGGCGCGCGACCGTTCGTGACCGAGGACATGGTCGACCGATCCCTCGCGGCGGCGCGGATCAGCGGCGCGAGCATCGTGGCGGTGCAGGTGAAAGACACGATCAAACAGGTGAGCGAGGGCGGCGTCGTCACCCGCAGCCTTCCGCGCGAGACGCTCTGGGCCGCGCAGACGCCGCAGGCATTTTCGGTCGACGCGATCGTGCGCGCGTATACCGCCGCGGAAGCCGAGGGTTTCGTGGCGACCGATGACGCGATGCTCGTCGAATGGGCCGGCACCGGGCAAGTGAGCGTCGTCGAAGGCTCCTACGACAATCTGAAGATCACGACGCCCGACGACCTCATCGTCGCGGAGCAGATCGTACGGCGTAGGACGGCGTCGAGCGCATGAGAGCAGGTCTCGGCTACGACGCGCATCCGCTCGTCGCGGATCGTCCGCTCATCCTCGCGGGCGTCGAGATAGCATTCGGCCGTGGTCTCGAGGGCTTCTCGGACGCGGACGTCGTGGCACACGCGGTCATCGACGCGCTCCTCGGGGCGGCGGCGCTCGGCGACTGCGGTACCCATTTCCCGAGCGGCGACGCGAAGTTCGCCGGCGCGCGTAGCGTCGATCTGCTCCGTCAGGCAGTCGGGTTCGTCTCGGACGCCGGGTTCGCGATCGGCAACGTCGATTGCACGATCGTCGCCGAGCGGCCGTCGCTTGCGCCGTATGTGGCGCGCATGCGCGACGAGCTCGCCGCGGCGATCGGCGTCGACGTCGGTCGCGTCAGCGTCAAGGCGAAGCGCACCGAAGGCCTCGGGTTCACAGGCAGCGGCGACGGGGTCGAAGCGTATGCCATCGCGCTGCTCGAAGAGAAGCGGTGAGCGCCCTCGTCCGCGTCCGGTTCGCCCCAGCCCCGACGGGCTCGCTCCACGTCGGCGGCGCGCGCACGGCGCTCTTCAATTACCTGTTCGCGCGCGGACGCAGCGGCACGCTCGTGCTGCGATCGGAAGACACCGATCTCACCCGCTCGTCGATCGAATCGGAACGCGTCATCGAAGACGATCTCCACTGGCTTGGCCTCGATTGGGATGAAGGCGTCGACCGCGGCGGGCCCTATGGGCCGTATCGCCAGACCGAGCGGCGCGATCGCTACGGGCTCGCTGCTGCGCGGCTGCTCGAGACCGAAGCGGCGTATCCGTGCTATTGCACACCCGAGGAGCTCGAGGCCGATCGCTCGGCCGCCGAAGCGCGCGGTCAGGCGCCGAAGTATTCCGGCCGCTGCCGCGACCTGACCCAGGCGCAACGCAGCGCGCTCGAAAGCGAAGGTCGTAAGCCCGCGATCCGCTTCCGGATGCCCGAGCGCGACGTCTACGTCGAGGATCTCGTGCGAGGTTCGGTCCACTTCCCCGCCGGCTCCATCGGCGATTTCGTCATCGTCAAGTCCGACGGCAACGCCGCCTACAACTTCGCGGCGGTCATCGACGACAGCGAGATGGCGATCACGCACGTGATCCGGGGCGACGAACATCTGCCGAACACGCCGCGCCAGGTGAGTCTCTACGAGGCGCTCGAGCTTCCGCTGCCGCTGTTCGCGCACGTCTCGATGATCCTCGCGCCCGACCATCAGAAGCTGTCGAAGCGGCACGGCGCGACGGCGCTGAGCGAGTACCGGGAGCAGGGGTTTCTCGCGCCGGCGCTCGTCAACTACCTTGCGCTCCTCGGGTGGTCACCCGGAGACGATCGCGAGCTCTTCACGCTCGACGAACTGACGCGCGCGTTCTCGATCGAACGCGTGAGCAAGAGCCCGGCGGTCTTCGATCACGCGAAACTGCGCTGGTTCAACGCGCACTACTTGCGCGCTCTGCCGCTCGAAGGAAGAGCGGACCTTTTCGTCGCGTGGGCGGCTCGCGATCCGCGCATCGCCCGATCGCCCGAGCTTTCCGACCAGCGGTGGCGAAAGCGGCTCGCGGCGGCGATCGGCGATCACGTCGAAATACTCAGCGACGTCGCGCCGGCGGTCGAAGAGCTGCTGCGCGACGACGTCACGCTCGGCGATACGGCGCGCGAAGCGCTCAAGGAAGGATCGGCGCGATCGCTGCTGAGTGATCTCGCGGACGTCGCGCGACATTCGAACGCCGACGGGTTCGAAGGTGCGACGTCGAGGGAAGGTCTGAGCGAATTGGGCCGCCGTCACGGCGTCAAAGGCAAGGCGCTTTTCCAGCCCATACGACTTGCGGTGACGGGGACGGAGCACGGCATCGAGCTGCCGCTGCTGTTGCCGCTGCTCGGGCCCGCGCGCGTCGCGTCGCGCATCGCCTCCGCGCTGTCGCAGGATTCGTGAACCTCGCACCAAACTAGCGTGCGTGATGACAATGGTGACGCGCCTCCTTCGGAAGTTCTGCCCCGGTCGCTGCTGCGTCTGCTCGTCCTGCTGCTGTTGTTGACTGCGGCACCAGCCGCCCGTCACGCGTCTCACCCGTCACCTTAGAGCAGGACACCCATGCGTCACGAATCGTTCTTCCAATGCATCCGCCGCGACTGGCGCGCATGCTTCGAGCGCGATCCGGCCGCGCGCAACCGGCTGGAAGTGCTCTTGTGCTATCCCGGTTTCCATGCGATCTTCTGGCACCGGCTGACGCACCCGCTCTACCGCCTAGGCATCCCCGTGCTGCCTCGCGTCATGTCGCAGATGACGCGCTTTTTCACCGGCATCGAGATCCATCCGGGCGCCGAGATCGCGTCGGGCCTCTTCATCGATCACGGCATGGGCGTCGTCATCGGCGAAACGGCCGAGATCGGGCGCGATTGCACGCTCTATCAAGGCGTGACGCTCGGCGGCACGAGTTTGCAACGCGGCAAGCGCCATCCGACGCTCGAAGACGCCGTCGTATGTGGCGCGGGCGCGAAGATCATCGGTGCGATCGTCATCGGCGCGCGCTCGAAGATCGCGGCGGGCGCGGTCGTCGTGAAATCGGTCGGACCGGACTCGACCGTCGTCGGCGTCCCGGGGCGCGTCGTCATGCAAGACGGCAAACGCATCGCGGAACCGATCATACCGCAAGTCGACATGCCGGATCCGGAAGTCGAGGACATCGCGGCGCTCACCGCGCGGATCGATGCGCTCGAGGCGCGGATCCGCTCCACCGAAGGGAAGCATGGCACTTCGGCTCTATAACAGCCTGACGAGGAGCGTCGAACCATTCGAGCCGCGCGCGAGCGGCTCGGCCGGTATCTACGTCTGCGGCATGACGCCGAGCTTCCATCCGCACCTCGGCCACGCGCGCACCTTCCTCACGTTCGACGTGCTGCGCCGGCACCTGCGCAATCGCGGCTACAAGGTCACGTACGTCCAGAACGTCACGGACATCGAGGACAAGATCATCGAGCGCGCCGCGTCCGAAAACGTGCCGTGGCAAGAGATCGTCGAGCGCTACTACGGCGAGTACAAGAAGTGCGCCGCCATCCTCGGGATCGAGCCGCCCGACGTCGAGCCCTACGCGACGCGCGAGATGGCCGACATCGTCGAGATCATCGCCGCGCTCGTCGCGCGGGATGACGCGTACGAAACCGCCGACGGCGTATATTTCGCCGTCAAATCCTTCCCACGCTATTCCGAATTGAGCAACCGCGACATCGAGGAGCTGCGATCCGGCGCGCGCGTCGCGAAACGCGAGGAGAAGCGCGACCCGATGGACTTCGCGGTCTGGAAGAAGGCGAAGCCGGGCGAACCCTCGTGGCCGAGTCCGTGGGGTCCGGGCCGGCCGGGCTGGCACATCGAATGCTCGGCGATGGCGCGCCGCTATCTCGGCGATCAATTCGACATCCACGGCGGCGCGACCGACCTCATCTTCCCGCACCACGAGAACGAAGTCGCGCAGACCGAGTCCGTCACGGGGAAACATCCGATGGCGCGCTATTGGATGCACGCCGGACTCATGATGGTCGACGGGCAGAAGATGAGCAAGTCGCTCGGCAACTTCACGCCGCTCACCGACATGCTCGAAAAATACGCGCCGGGCGCGATCCGCTTCTTGTTCTTGCAGACCGGCTATCGCAAGCCGACGAACTTCACCGAAGAAGCCATCGGCGCCGCGACCGAGGGGGTGCGGCGGCTCTACGACAACGTCGACGCGCTCCGAGCCCATTCGACGGCCGGGGAGCGGTCGAGATTTATCTCGACCGAAGAGTTCGACGCGTTCCTCGATGACGACCTCAACACGGCAGGCGCGCTCGGCTGGCTCCTCACACGGATACGCGACGAGCGCGCGGCCATGACGCGGGGGGAGGGCTCGCCGGCAGCCGCGGTCGCGTTGGCTGAGCGCTGCATGGACGCGCTCGGCCTTCCGGTCGCGATGGTTTCGCGCGCCGATAAGGGGCTGTCGAGGCAGGCGCGCGAGCAGCTCACGGGCATAGCCGGCGACGGCGCATCGTCGATGACGGACGCCGAGGTGGTCAACGCCGTCGTCGCGCTGCGCGATCGCGCGAGAGCTGCAAAGGATTTCAAGAAGTCCGACGAGCTGCGGGCGGAACTAGCGAAGGC
>JANWLL010000076.1 GCA_025450855.1 Vulcanimicrobiia bacterium | reverse complement strand
GGAGCGCGATGCGGTAGTACTGGAATTCGTCTTCACCGCGATCGAATTCGCGATAGAGCGCCTCGAAATACGTCGCGAAGCCTTCGTTGAGCCACGCGTGCGACCAGTCGCGGCACGTGAGCAGGTCACCGAACCATTGATGCGCGAGCTCGTGCGCGACGAGCCCATCGCTCGAGAAGTCGAGGTGCGCGCGCGCGTCGTGGAGCGTGTCGTCGGTCTGCGTCGTCGCGGTCGTGTTCTCCATCCCGCCGAAGATGAAATCGGTGACCGCGACTTGCGCGTACTTCGCGTAGGGATACGGGTAGCCGAGGATGTCGCCGAAGAACTTCACCATCTTCGGCGTCGCACCGAAGGAGCGGGCACCGTCCGCCTCGCGGCCGGGCTGGACGTAGTACGAGACCGGGATATCGCCGACCATGTCGGTGTGCTCGGAGAACTTGCCGGCGACGCACGTCACCAGATACGTCACGTGGGGGACGTCCATCTGCCAATGATACGTCGTCGTCTTCCGCTTCTTATCGCGCGTCGTCTTGACGAGCGCGCCGTTGCTCAGGACGAAGAAGCCCTTCGGCACGGTCGCCGTCACTTCGGTCGTCGCCTTCGCGTTCGGGTAGTCGATGCACGGGAACCAGTAATGCGCGTCCTCGTCTTGGCCTTGCGTCCACACCTCGACCGGCTTTTTCGGATAGCCTTCGTCCGGACCGATGAAGTAGATGCCTTGACGCGGCTGCCGCGCTTCGTAGTCGATGATGATCGTCGCCGACTTGCCGGCCCGCAGCGCCGTGTCGAGAGCCACGCGCAGCTTCGTGCCGGTCATGTCGAAATCGAGCTGCTTGCGCGCCGGCGTCGACGCCTTGAGGATCGTCAGCTGTGCCGCGTCGAGGTCGACGTGCGAGATCGTCGTGCCGACGGCCGTGAACGTCGTCGCACAGCGGCCGTATAGGATCTTGCGCTCGAAGTCGAACGATAGCGTCAGCGCGATGTGGTCGACCTTCGCCGGTCGATCGGGGCCATAGCGCGCTTTCGCGGCAGGCAGCGCGAACGGTCGGCGGCGGAGCGCGACATCGAGCGCCCGCCGGCAATAGGCTTCGTTCATCCTCGTCCTTCTGCGACCGGCTCCAGCGGAGCCCTCACTTGGCGGCGGCGAGTTCCTTGCGAGCGGCCGCGACGGTCTGCACGACCTTCGGCGGCGCGAACTCGAAATGGTCGTGGTAGGCGGTGTAGTAGCCGAGACCTTGCGTCGCGGTGCGCAGCTCGGTGAGGTAACGCTGCATCTCCGCTTGCGGAACGAGCGCTTTCACGAAATCCCAACCCGGGCGATCGTCGGTCGCGCCATAGCTGAGGATCTGGCCGCGCCGACCGGAGACTTGTTGGAGGACCGCGCTCGTGTAGTGAGTCGGCACGAGGATCTCGACGCGCTGGATCGGCTCGAGCAGCGACGGATTGCACTTCGGCATTCCGTCGCGCATGCCCACCGCGGCAGCCATCTTGAACGCCGCTTCGTTCGAGTCGACGCTGTGATACGAGCCGTCGTAGAGCGTGACGCGGATGTCGACGACGGGGAAGCCCGCGACCGCGCCCTTTTCGAGCGCTTCGCGCACGCCTTTCTCGACGCCGGGAAAAAATTGTTTCGGCACAACGCCGCCGACGACCCGTTCGATGAACTTGAAGCCTTCGCCGCGCGGCAGCGGCTCGATCTCGAGATGGACGTCGCCGAACATGCCGTGGCCGCCGGTCTGGTGCTTGTAGCGCCCTTGCTGCTGCGTCTTCGCGGTTATGGTCTCTCGATACGGGACCTGCGGCAGCTGCGAGTCGAGCTTGACGCCGTACTTACGCGCCATGCGCTCGGCGATGACCGTGAGCTGCATCTCGCCGTGCCCGCGCACGACGAGTTCCTCGGTGAAGTCCGCACGCTCGACGACGAGCGTCGGCTCTTCATCACGCAGCCGCGCGAGCAGCTGCGACATCTTCGACTCGTCACTGCGATCGTGAGGCCTGATCGCGAGGACGAAGGGCGGCCGCGGCACGGTCGGAACCGGCATGACCGTCTTGGTGCCGGCGGAGCAGAGCGTGTCGCCGGTCTGCACGCCTTCGAGTCGCGCGATCGCGACGAGCGATCCGGGCTCGGCCTTCTGCACGGCCGTCTGGGTCTTGCCTTGAAGCGCATACAGCCCGCCCGGGCGCTCTTTCGAGTCGCCGCGCGACGTGTTGAAGAGCTGCGTCTCCGGCGTCAGCGTGCCCGAGAGCACGCGCGCCACCGATAGCTTGCCGCTTTGCGGGTGCACGAACGTCTTGCAGATCTGGACGACGACCGGTCCGCTCGACGACGGCTCGATGATCTTGCCCGCGCTGTCGGCGCGAACCGCCTGCGTGCCGTCGGGGAACTGTCTGACGATGAGGTCGAGCAGCTCGGCGACGCCGAAGCTCTTGACGCCGCTGCTGACGAGCACCGGCACGATGCGATCCGTGCTGACGTCGTCGGTGAGATCCTTTCGCACCTCGTCGAGCGGCGGCTCGACGCCTTCGAGGATCTCTTCCATGAGATGGTCGTCGAAGTCGGCGAGCGCTTCGAGCAATTCCTCGTGCGATTTCTCCGCGATGCCGTCGGGCATGGCGGTCGGCGACGCTTTGCCGCCGTCGGTGTACTTGTACGCCTGCATCGCGACGACGTCGGCGTAGCCCGCGAAACCGTCGCCCTGACCGATCGGCGCGTGCTCTGCGACGACGTGATTGCCGAACCGCCGGCGCAGCTCGGTATAGGTCGCGGGGAAGTCGGCGCCCGGACGATCCATGCGGTTGATGACGAAGCAGTGCGGCATCTTGATGGATTCGAGATGCGTGACGAGCATCTCGACCTGTGCGATGCGATTCGGGTCCGCTTCGACGACGACGATGGCCGCGTCTGCGCCGAGCAGCGCGAACTTCGTGTCCTCAAAAAAATCGATCGCCCCCGGGCAATCGATGAGATTGATCTGCGCGCCTTGCGAGGTCGCGTGAGCGAATCCTGGCGCGACGGACATCTGGTGGGAGTGCGCTTCGGGATCGTGGTCGGTCGTCGCAGTGTTGTCGACGACCGATCCTTTGCGCGTGAGGGCGCCTGTCAACGAGAGCATCGTTTCGACGAGGGTCGTCTTGCCGCTGTGGTGCGGTCCGACGATCGCCACGTTCCTGATGCCGGCGGCATCCTGTGCAGCCATATGTGATGCACCTCCTCCAAGGAAGGCGCGGCCGACATCGTGCGGGTGCCGGCCGTCGGAGCGGCCGGCATGTCGAGCAGCCGGCCATTTCGAGCGATCGCGAGACGCGACCGAAAGGACCCCGGCCTTCGACGCCGATAGCGGGTCGCCTCTCGCGGATGCGGTCGGGAGCGGGTGCCCAAACAGACCTTCGAGAAATTCTGCGCGATGCTCGCCGTCTCCACGCTCGAAGTGAGCGAGACCTTTCCATCAGTGCAGGGCGAGGGCTCGCTGGTCGGCTCCGCGTCGTTCTTCATCCGGCTCGACGGCTGCCCGCTCCGCTGCACATGGTGTGACACGCCGTATGCGCTCGCAGGCGATGCCGGTCGCACGACGTCGATCGACGATCTCGCCGCGCTCGCGAGCGGCTATCGGCGCGTCGTCATCACCGGGGGCGAACCACTCGCGCAAGACATCGAGCCGCTCGTCGATCGCCTCACGCCGCGCCATCACGTGACGGTCGAGACGAGCGGCGCGATCTTCGCCGATCTGCCGAAGGTGTCGCTCTTCTCGCTCAGCCCGAAGGTCGGAAGCTCCGGATACAAGCCCAAGATCGGAGTGCTCCGCAAGTACTGCGCGAGCGCCCCGGGGAGGATGCATTTGAAGTTCGTCATCGCGGACGGCCGCGATCTCGACGAAGCGTTCGACTGCCTCATGGCAATCGAGCATGAGCTGCCGGCGTCGACGCCGGTGATCTTGCAGCCGGAGAGCGGCTCGGCAGGACGAGGCGACGACTACAACGCGGCGCTGCGCAGGATCGCGCAGCGCGTCGTCGCCGAAGAGCGCTGGCGCCGCTTCGACGTCCGCGTGCTCCCGCAGCTCCATTACTTGATGTGGGGCGGAGAGCCGGGCCGTTGATCTCGATCTCGTATGCGTGCCACTTCGACGCCGCGCATCAGCTCGACGTGCCTTACGAATCGCCGTGCAACCGCCGGCACGGACATCGTTACACGGTTCGCATCGTCGCATCAGCCGCGGAGCTGCTCCATGGCATGGTCGTCGACTTCAACCTGCTGAAAGCTGTCGTCGACGAATTCGACCACCGCGACCTGAACGAGCTGGCGGACTTCGACCAGACCGGCCTTCAGACGACCGCGGAGAACATCTGCATCGTGCTCGCCCGCAAATTGCAGGCCGTCGTCGGTACGCGCGTGAGCATCGATGAGGTGATCGTGCGAGAGACGCCGCGCTCTGCGGCGAAATGGCGCAAGCCCCCGCGCTGAAAAATGAATGGAGCGGTCGACCTTTACGGTCGACCGCCGCAGACTTGCCTAAACGCAGATTTGGGAGCGGTCGAGATCTATCCCGACCAAAGTCTTACCCGCGCCGACCGTTCCCTTGCGGCGTGGTGTCCATCTCGATCTCGAGCTTGCTGGTACGGATCTCGGAAAACGCTGTCGTCACGGCCTTCTCGGGATTTGCTCCTTCGACGAGCGGTTCGATGCCGTTGACGAGCTGCTGCGCGCGCACGCGTGCGACGTTGACGAGCAGGTACTTGTTGGGGATCTCTTCGAGAAGTCGATCGATATTGCCGAACGACGGCGATGCGGCGTCTTTCATAGGCCTCACTTGCGGGACGTCAGAAGCGCGCGAGGGCGCGCAAGAGTTGATTATACCATGGCGCGCCCAGCGGGAACAACCTCAGATCGCGGTCTTGAGGCCGAAATAGAACCCTGTGAGCGCCGAGCGCGTACCGAGGATGTACTTCGCCTCGAGCGACGTTCCCGATCCGACACCGACGTTCAGATACGTATCGCCCACGAGTCCGTTCGCAGCCTGACCGCCTTGTATGCTGTGCGTCACGAAATCGTAGCCGAGTCCTCCGCCGAAACGCACGGGTCCTAGGCCGGCGCCGCCGCCTTCGAGGAAGACGGGGATCTGCGTGACCGTCTCATCGGCCGAGAAGGGGCCGATCGGCGATAGATACGTCCCCGTCTGCTTCTGCTGCAGCGCCATCGCGGTTATCTGATAGCCGCCCGGGAACACGCCCTGGCCGAACGATACTTCGAAGCTGATGTCGCCGTGCTGGTTTATCGACGTGCCTGGGAACGGCTCGAAACCTTCGAGACTCGTCGACGGTGACGACGGCACGAAGTCGCCGATGCCGATGGTGAACGCCGACTTCGTGTCGGCGTGCGCGACGGCCGGCACCAGCAGCGCGGCGGCGAACGCGACGACGGCTGAGCGGAACGATCGGTGGATCATAGTGTGAGTTCTCCTCCGGTGACGTATAGTCGTGGTCGTGACGAGTCGGGAACGAAGAAGGGGTGGCTCTTGGTTCCTCGCGTCGCGTCGTTCAGTTCGCGCGGTTTTCTTCGTTCGGCTTCATGCAGACGCCGCACGGCTCCATGCCGACCTCGTGCGCCTGCGCCTCGGTGATCGCGAGGATAGCGCCCCCCGATTCGACGAGCGCCTGATGGCACGCGCTGCCCGAGGCGTGGTATAGCCGCTCGCCGATGATGCATACGACATCCATCGGTGGCGTGATTCAGCGTGTCCCTCAAGAGAGCCTCGCTCGCTCAACCTGTGATGCCGGAACGAACCGATTTTCGCCGCCCGCACGTTTCTTGGACATGATACTCCGCGACATCCCTATCGCAGCCGGCATGGCACTCCTCAAGATCGAAGGCGAACTCGACTTCGCGGGCGCGCCCGCAGTCCGATCGGCTCTCGCGAAAGCGGCTGATCACGATGCGGTCGCTCGCATGGTCATCGATTTGGGCGACGTCACCGCTGCGGATGACCGAGGTGTCGCTTCTCTCGCAGCGGCCGTGCGACAAGCCCTCGCACGTCATCCGGCGCTTCGCGTCATCGCCGTCGCGCCCGACTCCTCGCTCGCCGGCGCGCTTTCAAAGGCGAAGATACCCGTCTACGGCCGCGGCGCGGATGCGTTCCGATTCGTCGATCCGGAGCAAGCGGCGTAAAGAGCCTTAAAGCGCGCGAGGAACGAGATGGCCGGCGTTCATGCGCCGGCCGTTTTCTTTCGCCCGACCTTCGCGAGGCGTTAACCGGCGAAAGGTGCCAGCGCAGACTTGAGCTCGGCCGGGACCGCCTTCGGTTTGAACGACGTCCTGTCGACGCAGACGAGGACGATATTGCAGTCGGCGACGCGCACGCCTAGTTCGTCGTCGAAGGTGAACTCGAGCGCTATCGAACTCGTGCCGATGCGTCCGACGCGCGCGTTGACGGTGAGCTGTTCGTCGAGTACCGCCGGTTTGCGGAACTCCATCTTGTAGCTGGCACGCGGCAGCCAGCAGTCGAAGCGCTCGAACACCTTGCCGTACGGGATGCCCGCCGCGCGGAAGAGCTCGGTCTCCGCGATCTCGATGAAGCGCACGTACGCGCCATAGCAGATGACGCCGGCGGCGTCGACGTCTCCCCAGCGCACGTACTCGCGGATCGAAAATGGCGTCACGTCTTTGCGCGCGGATCGACGATCATGAACGTCGACATGCAAAGGGCGATGAGCTTGCCGGATTCGTCTTCGACTTTCGCTCGCCCGCGCACGAGCGTCCGCCCCGCGTGTTCGATGAGGGCGGTCGCCGTCGCGGTACCCGACGTGAGCGGCCGGACGTATTGCACCGTCAGGTCGGTCGTGACGAAGTCGCGGCCTTCGGGGACGATGGACGCGCCGGCGAACGCGAGCGACGCATCGGCATACGCGACGACGATGCCGCCTTGCACCGCGCCCTGGTATTGCGTCAACTCGGGTCTGAACGGGAAGCGCAGGATCGCAAGACCGCGCTCGAGCGTGACGACCTCGAGGTCGAGGTGTTCGGCGAACGGGTTGCGCGTGAGTATCGCCCGATAGCGCTCGGGGATGTTAGCGGGGTCGATCCCTCGGACGGGCAACTGGCCGCTAGCCTGCCACCGCGGCGAGTCGCCCCTCTTCTACATCGAGGAGATCGGTCCACGTGGTGATGTCCGCCCTGCCCGGTGCGATGACTTCGCGCTGCCGTTCGAAACGCGCCTTGCTCTCGGCGGATTTCGGCGCCCAGTGCTCGATCGAGTCGTTGTGCCCGTCGAGCGCTTCGCCCTCGGGGATCGCGCCGCGACCGCGCAGCCAGGCGACGACGGCGATGTCGTCCGGCGAGCGCGAGACCACTTCGAGGAATTCATCGCTCGCGATGCCGAGCGTCGCGAAGAGCTGACGGTCCATCGGGCAATCGTACACGTACTCGCCAAGCGTGCCGGCGAGCTGCGCGCGAGCTTTGTCGATCGTGCGCGCGAGCATACTCACCCCGGCGAGACGTTCGCGAGGTCCACGTGGATATGAGTTCGTAAGGTCGATTGTCGGAGCTGTGAGATTCATTTCAGTAGGAAAGTTCTCGTTGCCGGGTAACTCCACCCGCGTGATTTCGGACCTGCCGCGTGCGCATCGATGCCCGAAGTGCCAATCGCCCGGTCTCAACCGGACCGAGTTCAGATACCCGGTGCTCGGCTACAGCGATTTCGAGCTTGCCTGTATCTGCTGCGGCCTTTCTCTCTGGCAGCGTCCCGATGAATCGCCCCGCCAGACCTATTTCCGCTGGCTCATGGACCGCATCGCGTTCTGAAGCAGCGTCCGCCTCTAGCCGGTCCTACGACCCCGTCCCCTGATATCGATTGAGTCCTATGCGCCAGAACGTCAACGATCCGGCGGCCCATATCGCTGCGACGAGCGGCGCCATCCAACCGAGCGCCGGATTGAACTGCGCGGCGTCGGCCGTCTTGTGCAGCAGCACCGTCGCCGGGAAATAGTTCATGAATGCGAACGGGAAGACGTAGCCGAGAATGATGCGCACCGCGCGGTTGTACATCGACAGCGGAAAGCGCGTGAAATCGTTCTCGAGCGACATGACGACCCAGCGCAACGCGTCGAGCCGGATGACCCAGAACGAGAGCGTCGCGACGACGAGCTGGACCGCGCCGTCGATGACCGCCGCCGAGAGTATCGTCATGACGACGAGCAGCGCGACGAGCGGCGTCCACTGGAGATGGACGAGCGCCGCGGCGATCCCGAAAACGATGATCGACACGAAAAAATCGTCGGGGAAGTTCTGACCGGGTTGCGCCATGATCTGGAAAAGCGAGTCGAGCGGCCGGACGAGCATGCGGTCGAAGCGGCCTTCGCGCACGGCATCGGGGACGTCGCCGACCATGAAGAACAACGAGTTGTTGAGCGTGTGGCCGACCATCCATAACGCGTAGAGGAAGAACACGTCGGTCCGCTGCCAGCCGTTGAGCGATGGGAACTTCGTGAGGATGACCCAGATCGCCGCGAGCGCGACACCGTGGTAGACGAGCGTGAACAAGAGCCAGATGAAGAAGTTCGCCTTGTACTCCATGAGCGTGAGCACGTTGAGGCGCCATACCTCTTTGTACGCATCCCAGTAGCGCGCCGCGCTAACCACCTTGGATCACGACCTTGCGCTCGCCGACGCTCCACAGCCACACGGCGAACGATCCGAAGACGGTCGCCCAGAAGAGCTGCAGCCCGAGCGCGGCGGCATACTGCGCCGGCTCGATCTTGCCTATCCAGATCGAGAGCGGCACGTTGTAGAGCGTCGCGAACGGCGAGTTCAACAGGATCTGTTGGATCGCGCCTTGCGGGAAGAAGTACAGCGGCACGAGCGATCCCGACAGCAGCGAAGCGATGAACTGCACCATGATCTGGATGCCGAAGATCTCCATCGTCCAGAACGTCATCGTCGCCATGATCATGTCGATGAAATAGTTGACGACGAAGCCGATCGCGACCGCTGCGACGAAGGCGACGAACGCGAGCACCGACGGCGGACCGTCGAGGTGGACGAGGAACGCCGATAGGACGAGCGCGGGCACGCATTGGAGCAGCGCGAAACCGGTCTGGCCGAGCGTGTCCGAGAAGACGTAGAGGGGCACGCTGATCGGGCGCATGAAGTCGATCGCGATCGTGCCTTCGCGGATCTTCTCGCGAACGACGTACGCGCCGTTGACGCCGTAGACGATATCGAGCAGCAGCGCGAGCACGACATACGTGAGCATGCTGTGCAGCGGGATGCCCGCCTGCTCGCCGTTCGCGCGGTAGAGATTCGTCCATAGCGTGGCGAGCAGGAAGACGCGCAAGAGCACGGAGCCGACGCGGCTGAACACCTGGAACCGATACGTGCCTTCGCGCGAGAACGCGCGCTTGGCGAACTCGACGTACGCCTCGAGCCTCACGGGGGCGCCCGGCCGCCGAGCTTGACCTTCACGACGGGGATGACGTAGCGCAAGACGCTCGCGGTCGGCGACGTCGAGTCGGAGCTCGATCCGCCTATGACCCAGACGATGTGCCCGAGCACGGCGACCGCCATCCCTTCGCGGGGGAACGGCAGCCATCGCCCGTCCATCCAGCCTTCACCGCTTTGCCCCGATATCTCGGTCGTCTGCGTGGTGACGCCGGTGAGCAGATTGCCGCCGCCGATCGCGAAGAGACGGTCTTCGATCGAGGCGAGGCCGAAATCGCTGCGCGCGAGATGCAGGTTCGAACAGAACGACCAGCCGTTGTGCGCGGGATCGAAAAGATCGCACGACGCGATGTTGTGCTCTTCGCGGTCGCGTCCGCCGACGAGGACGATCTTGCCGCCGAAGAGCGCGGTCTGCGATGCCTCGCGCTCCGAGCCGAGCGCGTCGTTGATGAGGCTCCACGACGCCGTCGCCGGATCGAAGACCTCGATACTGCGCTCGTCCTGCGCGTGCGACGTTGCGCCGCCGATCAGGTAGAGCTTGCCGCCGAACGGCTGCATCGTCGCCGCGTAGCGCGGCACGGGCAACGGCGGCAGCGTCGCCCACGAGTCGTCCGAAGGATCGTAGCGCCAGAATTTGTTCGAGACGAGCTTCTCGACCGAGCCGCCCGCGACGTAGATGTAGCCGTCGAGCGCTGCTGCGGCGGCGTGATCGATCGCTTCCGGGATCGCGCGTGCCGTCGCCCACGAACCGACCGGAAAGACCGGAGCGGGCGCCGCCGATGCGGATGGCGTGAGGTTCGTGCCGGGCGGCTGCTCGAGGACGAAGTTCGACGTCGTCGGAGAACCGCCGGCCCCGAAGCCGCCTATCACGTAGATATGGCCGTCGAGGACGGCGACCGCGGAGTCTTGGCGCGGCGCCGGCAGATTCGGACCATGGAGCCACGAGCCCGCGTGCGGGTCGAGCGCGTAAATCGGCGCCGGCGTCGCATCGTCTGCGATCGCCGAGCGTGGAAGCGCGATCGCCCCTATCGCGATCGATGCGAGGAGTGCTGTCGAGAATATGCGTCTCATGTGGTCGCACCGGCCGTCAACGGTTCGAGACCGCTTTGATAGATCTGACGGATGATCGCTTCGAGCTCGGGCTCGGCGATCGTGACGTCCTTGAGCTCGCACGTGCGCGAGAGCTCGACGATGAGCTCGTCCGCGCGGACGCGAGAGCGGTCGAACTCGATCGTGATGCGATGACCTTCGCGGCTGACGACGGTCGTGCCCGGCAGACGCACTTCGATATCGGCGCATGCGACGGTGAGGTCGGCGGTGAGGACGCGCTTGCCGCCGTACCGCTCCTTGATCGCGTCGATGCTGCCATCGTAGAGCTTGCTGCCGTGGTCGATGATGATGATCCGGTCGCACAGCTTCTCGACGTCGTTGAGGTCGTGGGTGGTCAGCACGTACGTCGTTCCGCGCGTTCGATTCGTCCGCGCGATGAACTCGCGGATCGCTTCCTTCGCGACGACATCGAGGCCGATCGTCGGCTCGTCGAGGAACACGACCTTCGGCTCGTGGAGCATCGCGGCCGCGAAATCGCCGCGCATGCGCTGGCCGAGGCTCAGCTGGCGCACGGGAGTGCGGATGAACTCGTCAAGGTCGAGCAGGTCGGTGAACGCCTTGAGGTTTTGCTCGTAGCGGTCGTGCGGAATGCCGTAGATCGCCCGGAGAAGCCGGAACGATTCGATGAGCGGCAGGTCCCAGTAGAGCTGCGTACGCTGGCCGAAAACGACGCCGATCTGGCGCGCGTTCCCCTTGCGGTCGAGCCACGGCACGACGCCGTCGACCGTGCACGATCCGGCGCTCGGCACGAGGATGCCGGTGAGCATTTTGATCGTCGTCGATTTGCCGGCGCCGTTCGGGCCGATATAGCCGACGAGTTCGCCTGCTTCGAGCTCGAACGAGACGTCTTTGACCGCGTCTTTGAGGTCGTACTCGCGCGAGAACAAGTTCGCGAGCGTGCCGACGACGCCGTCTTTGCGTCGCAGGCTTTTGAACTGCTTCGTGAGATGTTCCGCCCGGATGATCATCGGACGGATAGGGTTGGCCAAACGCGGCGGCCGACCTTGCCTCTCGCGCGCATGAAAGACCACGCGCTGAAGTGACGAATGGCGGACACCGTGGCGGATCCCGATCTCGTCTTCGTCTATGGGCTTCTCATGCGCGGTCACGAACTCCATTATCACATGGAGAGCGGCGAATTCGTGGCCAATGGCCGCGTTGACGGCGTGCTCGTGTCGTTAGGGCGGTATCCCGGACTTATCGAAGGGTCAGGTACGGTGCGCGGCGAGCTGTATCGGTTCGCCGATCTTCCCGGCGCGCTTGACGTGCTCGACGACGTCGAAGAATTCGAACCGACCGACCCGTCGCGCAGTCTGTATCTGCGGATCGCGATGCACGTCAAGACGGATGACGGCGATGTCGGCGCGTGGGTGTATCGCTACAACGGTCCGACCGACGGCGCGCAGCCCATCGCTTCCGGCGACTGGAGCGGTCGCACGTGATGGGGCGGTCGACCGTAAAGGGCGACCGCCCCATTTTACTTAGTTGTCCGGGGTCCAGTCTTTCGGGTTTTGGCTCGTGTGGCCGACGCTCGTCGCGCGGAAGACGCCGAGCCTATCGATCGTTCCGTACACGACGACCGCTTTGCCGATCGGCAGTATTCCTGTCGCAT
>JANWLL010000075.1 GCA_025450855.1 Vulcanimicrobiia bacterium | reverse complement strand
GCCTGCGCGATCGAGCGCGCCTTCTTCGTCCCCTCGGCGATGATCTCGTCGACATAACCGGGCTTCGCTTCGATATCCCGACGGCGCTCGCGGATCGGCGCGAGGAAGCGGTTGAGATGCGCGGCCATGTCG
Organism: Vulcanimicrobiia bacterium; assembly: GCA_025450855.1. Lineage (GTDB taxonomy): Bacteria > Vulcanimicrobiota > Vulcanimicrobiia > Eremiobacterales > Eremiobacteraceae > JANWLL01. The sequence continues at coordinate 65,137 of JANWLL010000075.1, read as the reverse complement.
CCCTTATTCTCGACGCACCCGAGCTGACCGGCGCGGCAGCGGTGCGCGATCGATTCGGCGTTCGACCCGTTGACGATCTGCTGGAAGAAGAACACTGGACATGTCTCGGGATGGCCGGGGTCGGATTTGCGGATCTTTTCGGGATCCGTGAACATGTCTTTGACCTTCGCGATCGTCGCCGCGTCGTCGTCCGCGAGCATGAGCGCGTTGTCGTACGACTTGCTCATCTTGCGGCCGTCGGTTCCCGGCACGTACGGCGTCTCGGACAAGATCGCTTCGGGCTCGACGAGCACCGCGCCGTAGAGATGGTTGAAGCGGCGGACGATCTCTCGGCACAGTTCGAGATGCGGCAACTGATCCTGCCCCACGGGCACGCCTTCGCCTTTGAAGGCGGCGATGTCGACCGTCTGGAGCACCGGATAGCCGAGAAAACCGTGCGTCGCTATTTCCGGACCGAGCGCGTTGATCTGATCTTTGTACGTCGGCACGCGCTCGAGCCACGAAACGGGCACGATCATCGAGAGCAGCACCGCCAGCTCGCTTATCTCGGGGATATGCGACTGTAGGTAGATCGTGCACTTGCCGGGATCGAGGCCGGCAGCAAGCCAGTCGGTGACCATCTCGCGCACGTCGCCGGCGATCTCGCGGCTGCGCTCGAATTTCGTCGTCAGCGCGTGGAGATCGGCGATCTCGTAGAAGCAGTCGTTGCCTTCCGAAAGCGCGATGAACGTGTTGAGCGCGCCGAGCAGATGGCCGACGTGCATGCGGCCCGTCGGGCGCATGCCGGCCATGATGCGGCGTCTCTTCGCCGTCTTCGTCGCACGGAGCTGGACGACCAAAGTGCAAGCTCTCCTTCGATGAACGCGCGGCTGGAGTTACACCGCCGTGCGGCCGACTCCCGCGGCATCGAACTGACGCCGCCCGCGGCCGAGCGGCCGCGCCGAAACCAGAGCCGCATGGACGAAACGCCGCGCGTAGCGGACCGCGTCCGACAGATGGGCGCCGCGAGCGAGGGCGACGGAGAGCGACGCAGCGAGCATGCATCCGGTGCCGCGCGCGTCGACCCGAAGTCGCGCCGCGGTGAACCGCTCGATGCGGCCGCCGGGATGCGTGAGAACGTCGACGATGCGCGCACCGGTGCGCAGATGACCGCCCGTTACCAGCACGGCACAGCCGTAACGCTTCGCTAGATACGCTCCCGCGCGCTCGGCGTCGGCGACATCGACGACGCGCATCGATGCAAGGGCCTCAGTTTCGGCAGCGTTCGGAGTCGCGACGTCCGCGACGCGCAGCAGCCGTCGCAGACCCTCGATTGCGCTCCTGCGTTGAAGGCGCCCGCCTGACGACGCGACCATGACCGGATCGATCACGACGGGCGGCCGGCTCTTCAATCGACGCAGCCGATCCGCGACGGCGAAGCACGCTTTTCTTCCCGGGATGAGGCCGACGCGGATCGCGTCCGGCCGCACCTGCTCCAGGATGATGTCGAGCTGCGAAACGACAGCAGCGCTCGGGGCCTTCAGCACCAGTCCCACGCGTCTGCTGTTCTGTGCCGTGATCCCCGCGACGACGTAAACGCCGGTCACGCCCCTCATCCTGGAGTAGACCGCCGCGTCGAGGAATAGGCCGGCCCCGGCGGTCGGGTCGGTACTCCCGATACTGCAAACCACGCTGGGCTTCAGGTTCCGGCCGCCTTTCGCACGCGCGTTCTCCACATATCCACAGGCCTTGTGGAAAACTCCCCCTTTAGGGTTGCGAGCTCGGTTTCGGGTTCGGGACAGGCAGCGGAGTCGACCCGGGTGAGGGCGCGGGTCCAGGACTGCCGGTCGACGCCGGCGAGGGCGACGGCCCGGCGGTTTCCGCCTTGACGGGAGCGATGTTGTCGGGCACCCTCGCATCGACCGCCCGATAGATGCCGGCGATCAGCGCACGGAATGCCGCTAACCTGCTCGCGACGACGCCGCCCATCGGATCGCCGAGCGACTCGAACCAGACCCCCGACTCCGCGGCCACGAGTAGTGGTCGAACCTTCGGTTTGTCTATCGCCGAATCGCCGCCAGCGGCGGTGCGGGCCGCGGCGAGGGCGCGCCACAGCGACGCCTGATCGACCGAACCCATCCATAGCCCGAGCGAACCCGACTCCGCTGCCGCCGGATAACCGTATGCGCTCGCCGTCGCCGGATGCGCGTGTAGGAACTGCGCGGGCGCCGTTGGAGTACCCGCGCTGCCGGAGGCGATCGTGCCGACGAAGCGTTCGATGACCGTGCGCGCGTCGGAGCGCTGCGACCACGGCCCCTCCGCATCGATCCGCAACACGAGGATCGTGGAAGCGCCGCGAGCGCGTTGCGCCGCTTGACTCGCGACGGCGATGAGCTGCTGCGACATCGCACCTGTCGCCCCGAGCGCGGTCTGAACCGCTGCGCTTCCGTCTTCGCTCCAGAACAGCACCGGGAGCGTGACCTTGCGGTCGACGGTGAGCGCGTACGCATGGAGCGACGAGGCGGCGGCTTCGTCGACGCCGCTTTGCGAACCGCTGCCGCTGCCGCGCACGACTCGATCGGAGAAGAGCGCGTATGCCGCGCCTGCGTTCTTGATGATCGGGCCGGTCGCATCGTCGTACGCACCGAAGGGCGAATAGAACCCGACGCCAAGACCCGTTGCGGGATGCGCGAATGCGGACGCCGCGCGCAGCGCGGCGATCGTCACCTTACCCGCATCGGTCGCCGCCGCGAGGTTGATGATGCGCGCATCGGTCGCCGACGTGCCGCCGGCGTCGATGATGAGGGGGAGAACGGGTTCGTCGTCGGGAGTCGCGGCGATCTCGACCGCGCCCGATCGCACGTCGGCGCGCAGCTCGTCCGCAACGGCCTTGTCCGCGTCCGCGAGCGCTCGAAGCAACGCGGATGGCGGCGAAAACGACTCCGGCTGCGGCATGCCGGTCTCCGACAGGACGACGGCGGCGTCGGTCGCCGCGAAGTTCGCGAGATCTTGCGCCGAGAACGCGACCGACCGATCGCCTCGCACCACGTTGGCGGCCGCCGTCGCGAACGTCAAATATTGCGAGCCCGCGCGCGAGCGCGAGATCGTTGAGTCGAGCGGTCTGTGGCGCGCTAAGATCTCGAGCAATGCGATCGGGTGCTCACCGCTCGACGCCGCTTCGACGCTCGGCGCGGAAAGCGCGGTGTCGCCCGATGCCGCGCGATCGAGTGCGTTCAAGTATGCGGGCTCGATAACGAAGGTCAAATGCGCGTGCGGGTGGCCGCGCAGCGCGCGGATCGGCTCGCCGATCTCCTCGGGCGCCCGCAACGCGACGTCTGCCGCCGCGAGCGACTCTTCGTCCGAGGCGGGGGGCGCGACGCGGAACACGACCGCCAGCGACGGCGTCGCGGGTGCCGATGAGGGCGGCGTGGGTTTCGCCGCGGCGATGAGGGCGGCTGCTGTGAGAGCGCAGATCACGTCTTTTGGGTCTCCTGAAAACAAACGGACCGGTCGCCCGGCCCGCAGATGCCCTGATGGTAACGCGTCGCGATCAGTTCGTGACCGATATTCCAAGCGTGCCGAGCGCGCCGTTGCTCGCGATCGCGTCGATGTTCGCGGTCGTCTTGCCGAGCGTGTTCGCCCACACGCAGATCGTCGCCGTCTGCTCGCCCCCGTACGCGTGCGTCAAGACGCAATCCGGCTCGAGCAGGACGACCGCCTGCGGATTGCTCGAATCCCACTTGACCGGCTGACTGACGTTGTAGTTCGTGCTGTTGCCGGATGAGGGATGCGCGACGAAGAGCACGGTGTGGCCGACGAGGAGCGGATACGGGTTGACGGTGACTCCGCTCGCTGCGGTGATCGCGACCTGCGTCGGGTTGCTCCGGCCGGACTTCAGGTTGACGCCGAGGCCGCCACACGCGGCGAGCGAGATGGAAGCCGCGGCCACGCCGGCGATCGCGACGATGATGGAACGGCGCCGCGATGCCTGCATCGATGTGCCTTTCAAAGCATTTTTTGGAGCGCGTGCGGCTTCGAAGCGGCGTAAAACGAATCCTCCGGATGGTGCGTCTGCGCACGGTCACCACGAGCGCAAATCGAGCGGACCGATCGTGACGTACGCCGGCTGCGACGCTCCGTCCGCGACCACCGGTCCGATGGTTATAGTCGCCTTAAGGGCGGTATCGGTCCGCGACGGCAGCGGAAAATTGATGTAGCCGACTGCCTGGTGCATCGGATACACGCGGGCGCCCTCGAAGAACTGCTCATCGTTCAGCGGGAAGTCCGCCGTGTCGATCGCCGCGACCGTCTTGCCCGCGATCGTCATCGTGCTGCGCAAGAGCGGCAGCACTTGCACCGGCTTGGAGCCAAGATCGCGAAGCGTGCAATACACGCGGATGCGGTGGTCGAAGAATTCGATGCGGTCGACGATAACCGTGATGCCGCCGCCCGAGGCCGGTGCGCCCGGCGCGTACGACTTCCACGGCACGTAGATCTCTTTGACGCTCCACGCCCCGTTCGCGCGCAGCGCGAAGTACGGCTCGGTAACTTGCGCGCTCGACATCTTCTCGTTCGTGATATCGTAGAACGACGCCGTCTGCTCGACGTCGACCTGCACGATCGCCGCGCTTCGCCTCGTCACCTTCGCGATCGAAAAGCTGACGACGCGATAGCGCGTCGCGGCGTAGTTCGACGCGAAGTTGCGCGCATTTCCGAAGTAGTGCTGCTGTGCCGGCGTCAGCAGACGATAGGCCGCATCCGCGTCTGGCTTCTCGAGCGCGGTGACGTAACGCTTCACCGCGCCGACGGCCCCGGGGTCCGGCGTCGGCGCGGCTGTCGTCGCCTGCGCCGCCCCCGGTGCGCACGCCAGACATGTCACGAACGCGACGACCGCGAGTGCCGCACGCCTCATGTCAGATGTCCTGCGGGCACATGACGTCGACGATGCGCGTCAGATCTTCGTCGCCGATGTAGTCGATCTCGATCGTGCCGCCGCCGGTGCGTGGCTTGATCGCGACCCGCGTCGCGAGCGCGAAGCGCAGACGGGTTTCGACGGCCGCGAGCTCGGGCGGCAGGTCGGTGTGGGCGGCCCGCGCCGGCACGCGAGCGGGGACCTTTTTCTTGGCGGGCGATGCCGCCGCCGCGAGCCGCTCGACTTCGCGAACGTTCAAGCCTTGTCCGATCGCCGTTCGCGCGATCGCCTCCGCTCGAGCGGCGGGGAGCGCGGCGAGCGCCCGGGCGTGGCCTGCGCTCAAACGTCCGTCGCGCACCATCGCTTGGACCGCATCCGGCAGCGACAGGATGCGCAGCGCATTCGTGAGCGTCGGACGCGCTTTGCCGAGGCGCGTGCAGAGCGCGTCTTGCGTGAAGCCGTAGTCGTCGAGCAGCTGCCGATAGCCGCTCGCCTCTTCGATCGGATTGAGGTCTTCACGTTGCAGGTTCTCGAGCAAGGCGAGTTCGAGCGCCTGCGGATCGTCGGCTTCGCGGACGAGCGCCGGGATTTGGCGCAGCCCGGCGAGCTTGCCCGCGCGCCATCGCCTTTCGCCGGCGATGATCTCGTAGCGGTCCGCGCCGCAAGCGCGCACGAGTATCGGCGACAGGACGCCGTTCGCGCGGATGGATTGCGACAGCGCGTCGAGGTCCGTTTCGTCGAAAGCGCGGCGCGGCTGATTCGGGTTCGCCGCGATCGATTCGACGTCGAGCATCGCGACGCGCCGCTCGTCGGCGACCGTCTTTGCCTGGGCCACCTGCGCGGTACCGGCGTTGGGGAAAAACGCGCCAAGACCGCGTCCGAGTCCTCGCTGCTTGCTCACCGTTTCGAGACCTCCTCGGCGAGCGCGGCGTATGCCACGGCGCCTTTGCTTTTCGGATCGAACCGCGCGATCGGCGCGCCGAACGACGGCGCCTCCGAAAGGCGGACGTTGCGCGGGATGCGCGTGTCGAAGACGAGACCGGGGAAGTAGCGCACGACCTCGTCGACGACTTGGACGGCGAGGTTCGTGCGGCCGTCGTACATCGTTATGAGGACGCCGAGGATCGCGATGCCGGGGTTGAGGTGCGTGCGCACGAGGTCGATGACGTGCGTCAATTGGCCGAGTCCTTCGAGCGCGTAGTATTCGGCCTGGATCGGGATGACGAGCGCATCGGCCGCCGCAAGACCGTTGAGCGTCAAGAGGCCGAGCGACGGCGGGCAATCGATGACGATGCGGTCGAACTTCTCGCGGACCGGCTCGAGCGCCGCGCGAAGCCGCTGCTCGCGCGAGAGCGCGGCGACGAGCTCGACTTCCGCGCCTGCGAGATTGAGGGTCGCGGGCGCGACCCAAAGCCGCTCGACCGCGGTGTGCTGGGCCACGTCGTCGATGGTCGCGGACTTGAGGAGCACGTCGTAGATGCAGCGCTCGACCGCCTGTTTGTCGATGCCGACGCCCGTCGTCGCGTTGCCTTGCGGGTCGACGTCGACGAGCAGGACACGTTCGCCCTTGTCGGCGAGCGCTGCGCTCAGGTTCACCGCAGTCGTCGTCTTGCCGACGCCGCCTTTTTGATTCGCGACCGCGATGACGCGCCGCTGCGCCGTCATCGCACGCCCGCCGTGAAGTGATCGCGCACGATCGCTCGGAGCGCCACCGTTTCGTTGCGGCACGGATCGTCGAGGACTTGCTCCAGGCAATTCGCGAGCGCCTTACCGACGCGCTCGTCACCGGCGAAATCGCGGCCGGCGATCCCGAGCTCTTTCATCACCTCGATCACGTCCGCGCCGCCGATCGCGAGGTCCTTGATGCCGAACGGCGGCTTTCGTTCGAGCTCGTCGCGGACGCGGCGCTCGAACCGCGCCTGTTCCTCGCCGTCGCGAGGCGCGAGACCGCTCGCGCGGACGTCGGCGTGGCGCACTTTGAACTGATCGTCGACGAGCTCCGGGCGGATACGTCTGATGAAGCGCCTGATCGCGGCATCCGTGAGGCCGTCGTCGGACGGATACATGTGGTTCGCGATGAGCCGGCAGACACGGTCTACGAGATTGCTCGCGAATCGCAATCGCGAGAGCGCCTCGCGGGCCATCTCTTCGCCGACTTGCTCGTGCCGGTAGAAATGCGGACCTTCTTTCGTGCGCGGTTTGCCGACGTCGTGGAGCAGCGCGGCGAGCCGCACCGCGAGATCGCGCGGGCGCTCGTCTTGTTCGGCGAAATCGCAGCATGCGAGGCTATGGTAGTAGACCGTGTGCGCGTGGAACTCGTTCTGCTCGATCTGCCATCCTTCCATTAGCTCGGGCAAGATATGGTGGAGCGCGCTCACTTCGCGGAGCAGCTCGAATCCGATGCTCGGAATCCGCGCTTTTCCCAGCAATTTCGTCAATTCTTCGGCGACGCGTTCGGGCGCGACCGTCGGGATGAGATCCGACGCCGCACGCATCGCATCGAGCGTCGACGCGGTCGCCGTAAGCCCGAACCGCGCTGCGAATTGCGCGCCGCGAAGCACGCGAAGCGGGTCCTCGACGAACGCCGACTCCATTAGCGCGTCGAGCCGTTTGTTCGCGAGATCGCTTCGGCCGCCGAACGGATCGATGATCGCGCCCGTCTTCAGATCGCGCGCCATCATGTTGATCCGAAAATCACGCCGTGCCAGATCGTCGGCGACCGCGATCTCGGGCCCGAACCTTGGATCGAAGTCGCGGTGATGCGTACCCGTCGAGCGCTCGCGGCGCGGAATCGCGATGTCGACGATCGTGCCGTGCGTCGCGAGCTTGATGACGCCGAACGATATGCCGACGAAGTCAGCTGGCCCGAGCGGGGTCAACGCCGCGATGATCGCGTCGACCGAGAGACCCGTCACCAGATAGTCGAAGTTGGGTTCGTCGTCGAGATTTGGGCGACCGAGCTCGGCGAGCACCTCATCGCGCACGCGACCGCCGACCGCGAAGACGCCGCCATCCGGCAAAACCCGAAGAAGGGCAGCGTCTATCTCGTTATGCGGGACATTATGCGGGACACGTTCCACGTGGAACTATTCAACACTCATAAAGGCTGTTTCGACGGCACCTTCGCTCGACGAGGATAGCCGCTCGGCGTCGGCTTCTTCTTCTCAAACCACCATGCGTGCCGAACGCTCAGCAAGTACGGAACCTCAACGGGTTTGGCCTCCAACAGCGCAGCGCCGAGCAGATCCGCGATCTCAAGCTCGTGCTGATCTGGCTCCGACTGACGCCCGATGTAGAGCAACGCTTTTCCGCGGCGCCTTAACAAGGGTATCGCTAGTTCGAGTGCGGTCGTCGGGGCAGCAACTGCCCGCAGCGTGACGATGTCTGCAGACTCCCGTAGATCCGATCTCCCAGCAGTCTCTGCCATGGACTTGCGCGCGGAAGCCTCTTTCAAGTCCAGCGGGCCGATGATGTCGGTCAGGAAGGCAACGCGCTTAGCCCTAGGTTCGAGCATGACAGGCGAGACCGTCGGGAAGGCCATTGCGATCGGGATAGCCGGAAAGCCGGCACCACTGCCGATGTCGATCAGGTCGCCGTGGATCGACCGCCCAGCAAAGGGAGCAAGGCTATCCAAGAGATGAGTCGCGACGAGTTCTTCAAGCGACGATGCACCGACCAGATTCGTCTCAGCGTTCGCCTCGAGTACGAATCCCGCGAATTCGAGCAGACGTCGAGGGAGAAGGTCGCCGGAGAATCCGAGGATTTTGAGGCCGTCGCGAAGCTTCGATTCCGCCTCACTCATGCGTCGCTGCAGCGACATTCCGCTTTGTGGATTTCACTTGGTGGATAAATACCGCGAGTACCGCCGTGTCGGCCGGTGTGATGCCCGGGATTCGGCCCGCTTGCCCGAGCGTTGACGGCCTTTGTGCCGACCACTTCTCGCGAGCTTCTCGCGAGAGCGCTCGGCACGACTCATAGTCAAATCCCTCGGGTATCGCGACGTGCTCCGCTTTCGATAGCCGCTCGACTTCGAGTCCCTGCCGCTTGATGTAGCCTTCGTACTTGATCTCGATCGCCGCGCGCTCGCCGATCGAGTCCGCGTCGATATCATCCGGGAAAAGATCGCGGTATTCGATCGCAGGCCGACGGAGCAGCTCGGCGTACGTCGCGCCGTTTTGCGCGCCGAAGCGCTCACACTCTCCACGGGTCGCACGCGTCGATCCGAGACGCTTGCGTCGTAGCGCGAGCGCGTCCATCCGGGCACAAAACCGCTCGTACGATTCGTCGTCGACGAGCCCCGCCTCACGTCCGACCGGTGTCAGCCGCTCGTCCGCGTTGTCGTGGCGCAGGAGTAATCGATGCTCGGCGCGCGACGTCAGCATCCGGTACGGCTCGGGCGCGCCCTGCGTGATGAGGTCGTCGACGAGCGTGCCGATGTACGAGGTCGACCGATCGAAGACGACGGGATCCTTGCCTTGAGCGCGGCGCGCCGCGTTCATCCCCGCGACGATGCCTTGCGCAGCGGCCTCTTCGTAGCCCGACGTGCCGTTCACCTGACCGGCGTGGAAGAGCCCGGGAATTCTGCGCGCTTCAAGCGTCGAGCGCAGCTCGCGCGGATCCACAAAATCGTACTCGACCGCATACCCGGCGCGCAGCATATCGGCCGATTCGAGGCCGCACAGCGAGTGCAGCATCTCGAGCTGCACTTCTGCCGGCAGCGACGTCGAGAAGCCGCCGACGTATATCGAATCCGTTTCCCAACCCTCGGGCTCGAGAAAGATCTGATGGCTCGGGTTGTGCGAGAACTTCATCACCTTGTCTTCGATCGACGGGCAATATCGCGGCCCGACGCCTTCGATGACGCCCAGTCCATACATCGGCGACCGATGGAGATTCTCGCGGATCAGTTCGTGCGTGCGCGCATTCGTGTGCGTGATGTGGCACGATAGCTGCGGACCCGGAAACGAACGTGTCGTGCGGTAGGAGAAGGAGAGCGGCACCGCACTCGGCTTTTGCTCTTCTACTCGCGACCAATCGATGCTCCGGCGATCCACACGCGGCGGCGTACCGGTCTTCAAGCGGCCCGTCGAAAAGCCGAGGCGACGCAGGCTCGTGGACAGACCGACGGTCGGCGGTTCACCCGCGCGACCTCCGGGAGTCACCGACTCGCCCGCGAAGAGCTTGCCGCCCATAAATGTCCCGGAATTCACGACCACTTGGCGCGCACCCACGAGCGTCCCGCTCTGCAAACCGACGCCCGCTATTCCGTCGCTATCGGCGACGAGCTCGGACACGAGGTCTTCGATCACTGTCAGACCGATCTGCCCTTCCACCGCGCGACGCATCCGAACTGCGTACGCTCGTTTATCGGCTTGCGACCTCAGTGCTCGAACGGCGGGACCGCGACTCTCGTTCAGCCACCGCGCGTGCAGATATGTATGGTCGATGCAGACGCCCATCTCGCCGCCGAGCGCGTCGACTTCGCGCACGAGTTGTCCCTTCGCGGGTCCGCCGATCGACGGGTTGCACGGCATGTGTCCGATCGTATCGAGGTTGCCGGTGACGAGCAGCGTCGGCACGCCGATGCGCGCGGACGCCAACGCTGCCTCGCAGCCCGAGTGGCCTCCGCCGATGACGATGACGCCGAAATCGCTTCGCACCCGCGCTCGTTCGTGCGAGCGCGCTGCGCGTCATGCTCGATGCGCTACTTGCCGACGCAAAAGCGGGAGAAGATGCCGTCGAGCACGTCGACGGTGACCGTCTCGCCCGTCACCTCACCGTAGGCGCCGACGGCAGCGCGAAGGTCCGCGGCCAACAGATCGACCGGATAGCCGCCCTCGATCGTTTCCAGCGCATGTTCGAGCGATGTCGACGCGCGCGCGAGCGCGTCCGCTTGGCGCAAGCTCGCGACGAGCGCCGCGTTCGCGTCGATGACGCTGCCGCCCCAGCCGACGCGTGCGATCGACGCCCGGATGCGCGCGACGCATGCTGAATCGCGCACGCTGCCCACGATGAAATCGCCGTCCGGACCTTGCGGAATCCCGATCAAAGCGCGCAGCTCGCGTGCGCCGGCATCGCCGAGGTCCGCTTTGTTCGCCAACACGATCCGCGGCGCTCCACTCGTCGCTTCGAGCGCAGCGCGTTCGTCCGAGCCGAGCGATCGCGAACCATCCACGACGAGCAGGACGAGTTCCGCGCGCGCGACCGCGGCGCGAGCGCGTTCGACGCCAAGCGCTTCGATGACATCCGTCGTCGCGCGCAGCCCGGCGGTATCGCGCAAACGTAAGACGACGCCGTCGACGGCGACGCGATCCTCGATTATATCGCGAGTCGTGCCCGGGATGTCCGAGACGATCGCTCGTTCCGCTTCGAGCAGCGCGTTGAGAAGCGAAGACTTGCCGGCGTTCGGGGGTCCTGCGATGACGCAATCGAGACCGTCGCGCAGCGTCTGCGCGGCGCCGGCGCCGGCGAGCAATTCGCCGACGAGCTCGCGCTGCGCGCGCACCGTCGAATCGATGCGCGCCGCATCGGGCGCTTCGACCTCATCCGGATAGTCGACGTGCGCTTCGATCTCGACGAGAACGCCGAGCAGCCGATCGCGCAGCTCTCGGAGCCGGCGACCGACCGCGCCCTCGAGACGCATCGCGGCCGCCTTCGCAGCAAGCCGGCTCTCGGCGCCGATAAGATCGGCGACCGCCTCGGCTTGCGCGAGGTCGAGCCGTCCGTTGACGAATGCGCGACGCGTGAACTCGCCCGCTTCGGCCGCACGCGCGCCGCTCACATAGACCGCGAGAAGGATCGAGCCGACGACGCCGGACCCTCCGTGGACGTGAAATTCGACGACATCTTCGCCGGTATACGAATTCGGCGCTGGAAAGGCGACGGCCAAGGCGTCGTCGATGTGCGAACCCGAGCGAGGATCGCGAATCCAGCCGCGGCGCATGAGCGACGCTCGCCAGCCTCCTTCGCGCAAAGGCTCGAAGCACGCGTCCGCGATCGCAATGGCGCGCGGACCGGACATGCGCACGATCGCGACGGCCGCGACGCCCGGCGGCGTTGCGACGGCGGCGATCGTGTCGCTATCCACGCCTAGTCGATGTACTCGTCGTCCTCGCGAGCGGCCGGACGTCTGCCGCCTCGCGGCATGATCACGACGCGGCGCGTGATTCCCTGGCCGGTGCTCTCGGTCTCGAGCTCCCGATGGTTGGCAAGCGTCAGGTGGACGATGCGCCGCTCGGCCGGCGGCATCGGATCGAGCTCGATCGAGACTCCTTCGCGGAGCGCGCGCTCGGCGCAACGCTGCGCGAGATTGCGCAGCGTCGCGGTACGCCGCGCCCGATACCCTTCGATGTCGACGGCGAAGAAAAGGTCGCGGAAATCAGCTTTGTGCATGACCGCGTTCGTCACGGCCGAGAGCGCGTCGAGCGTCGCACCGTGCTTGCCGATGAGCAATCCGAGCTCGTCGTCGCGATCCTCGTCGCGGTCGTAGCGGCGGGGATCCGACGGCGCGCGGACGCCTCTGATGTCGATGACGATCTGCCGGCCGTCGCGGGCCGGCTGAACGCCGCCGAACGACAGGCGGGCGGGCAGACCGAAGACGCGGATGATGCCGGCGAGAAAATCGCGTGCCTCCTTGAACGGCACGCGCAGATCCGGCGGGCACTCGACGTGGCGCGGCGGACGAGCGCGATAGCCGCGATCGTCGCGAGCGCCGAAACCTCTGCCGCCATCCGGGCGATGGCCTGGACCGCCGCGGTCGCCGTACGGGCGCCGCGCGGCGCCGCCTCGATTGCTCCCGTAACCGTATCCGTTCATGTCGTCCTCGTCAGTCGCGGTCGCGTTCCTCGCGCCCGTTCGGGTCGTTGGTTTTTCGCGCGCGCCGCCGGCGCCGCGCGCGTGGCTACTACGTCGCCGGTTTGCTCGCGGACGTGCTCGCCGCTATCTGGCCGTTCGACGCGGGCGCGACTTTCTTCACCTTCGTGCCGCACGCCGCGCAACGCGAGCCCTTCTGGATCGTGAGCAGTTCTTTGCAATTCGGGCAGTGGAGCGGATAACCGGCGAGCGTCGCGGCCGTTTCCTGCGGCGGCGCAGGGATCTTCGTCGGCCCGCGCATCGCGAAGAAGCGCAGCGCCGTCGTGAAGACGTTGAGACCGAGCCAGTACAGCACGAAACCCGATATGAACTTCTGACCGATGAAGAGCATCATGACGGGCATCATGTAGCTCATGAGCTTTTGCTGCTGCTGCTGCATCGGATCCGCCGACGGCATCGACGTCATCTGGAACGAGAAGAACATCGATATCGCGTAGAAGACCGTCAGGATCTTGTCGGGCGCGGCGAGGCTCGCGGCGAAGATCGGTCCGCCGAACATGCCGAGCCAGCCCGGCAGCGACGGCGAGTGCTGCGCGAATGCGCTGCCGATCCACAACCAGCCGGCGTGCGAGAACACCGCTTGATGCTGGTTGATCGATTGGTAGATGCCCCACAAGACGGGCAGCTGGATGAGCGTCGGCAGACAGCCGCCGAACGGATTGATGTTGTGTTCGCGGAAGAGCTTCATCTGCTCTTCGGCGAGCTTCTGACGGTCGTTCTTGTAGCGATCCTGCAGCCGCTTCACGTAAGGCTGGATCGCCTGCATCTCCTTGAACGACCGGAACTGCGTCAAATAGAGCGGCAGCATGCCGAGCGTCGCCGCGAGCGCGAGCAAGATCATCGACCAGCCGTAGTTGTGGGCGATGTGCGCGTAGATGAAATCGAGCACGACCGAGATCGCGCCGGCGATGCCGGCGATTATCTCGGTGAACCAGTTGTCCGCGAACAGCGCGGTGATGCCTACGGTCGAGATCAGCAGCAAGATTCGGTCGCTTTTCTATGTCAAAGGATGACGACGTCTAGGGGACGGGGTCGTGACCGCCGGGGTGCCACGGTCCACAGCGGCCGAGCCTTTTGGCGGCCATGACGCCGCCGCGCGCCGCTCCGTACTTGGCGATCGCTTGCGCAGCGTACTCCGAACATGACGGGCTGAAGCGGCACGTGCCCGCCGGCAACGACGGCGAGACGAAACGCTGATACGTGCGGATGGCGGCGATGCACACCTGCGCCGCCGTCATGCGCGAGTCCCGCGCGGTTTGCCGGCGCTGCGCATAGCGTTCGACAATTGGAGCCTCAGCTCGGCGAAGCGCGCCTGCGCCGCCGCCGGTCTGCAGGTGACGACGAACCAGCGCACGTCGTCGGCCGCGAGCACCGTCTCGAGGATCGCTTTGCAGCGCCGCCGGATCCGGTTCCGCACGACCGCCTTGCCGACTTTGCGCGTCACGATGACGCCCACTTTCGGCGCACCGGCCGCTTTCGCGTGCGGCGAAAAGGCATGCACGGTCAAGACCGGCGACGACGCGGAAGCGCCGCGCCGCATGGTCGTCGCGAATTCTCGCCGTCCACGCAGGCTCACGTACGGACGCATCGCCGCCGTTACGGTCAATCTGGAGTGAGGCGTTTTCGACCCTTGCGGCGACGCGACGCGAGTACGCGCCGGCCGTTCTTGGTCGACATACGCTTGCGGAATCCGTGCGTGCGCTTGCGGCGCCTGTTGTGTGGTTGATAGGTGCGTTTCACGGGATCTGTTCTGTCGCTCCGATTTCGGACACGCCCGCTTTAGCAGATGCTAGGGCGCGCATTATAAAGGGAATGCCGCCTCCGCGGCGGCAAAGCGTGAAAGGTCCGGTGGTGATTGGCGTCCGTTACGCCGTTTTCCGTCAACGCGCTGGCGGCGACTGCGTGTGTCGGGTGACCCCTCGTCGACTTTTACCACTGTCCTTTATAAAGGGACGCTATCGAAGGCACAGCGGCGGGGGTTACAGTGGTGGACAAGCGGTGCATGGAGCGCCGGATCGTCCGGATCGCCGATCGGGCGCAAAGTCAATGGCTATATGGGTTTACGCTCGTGCGCATCGTCTCGAGAGTATGTTATTCACACCTGTGGAGAAGCCTGTGGATAGGGAATCGCCAGGTCGCAAACGCCCGCCCGGCGAGGCTTTGCGGGTTTTCTCAGCGCCGACGAGCGTCGTCGTCGTCCGAGCTCCGCAAGATCAGCCGGATCGCCATCGTCGCGTGATCGAAAAGCGCAATCGCTTGCACGGCTTGGAGTTGCGCGCATCGGGCGAAAATCTATCCACATCACTCGCACGACAGCTGTGGATTTGTGCACAAGAAAAAGCGCGCAATCCCAACAGGAATAAGCTTTTCCGCCCCCTAAGGCGCGCGACCCGCCGAACGTCAACGCAAAGAACTCGGCCGGTTTTCTCTTCGCGATACGAGGCATGACAGGATGGACACTGCGACCGTCGTCGACACCAACGAGGGGTTCTTGTGGCAGAATTGCCTTGCACAATTGGAGGGCAAACTGACGACGCCGGTCTTCGAGTCCTGGATAAAGCCGATCCGCGTGCACCGGCTGACGAGCGACGAGATCACGCTCATGGTGCCGACGCCCTTCCATAAAGAGTGGGCGGAGAACCGTCTCAAGACGACCATCGTCGGCACGCTCACCGAGCTGCTCGGCTCGCCGATCAACATCCGCTTCATGATCGACCCCGACGCCCCCGCCGCAGAGCCGCGCCCGGGGCTTCCGGATCGCAACAGCACCGCTTTCGTTCCGGTCGACGACTTCCGCCAGACCGGCCTCAACGGCAGGTACACGTTCGAACAATTCGTCGTCGGCGCTACGAACCGGTTCGCCCACGCAGCGGCCCAAGCGGTCGCCGACGCGCCGGCCCGCGCCTACAACCCGCTCTTCATCTACGGAGCGGTCGGCCTCGGGAAGACGCATCTCATGCACGCGATCGGCCACCGGGTGCTCAAGTTCGATCCGCGCGCCCGCGTCGTCTACGTGTCGTCCGAGACCTTCACGAACGAGTTCATCACGGCCATCAAGAATAACCAGACGGTCGAGTTCCGCAACCGCTACCGGACGGTCGACGTGCTCCTCATCGACGACATCCAGTTCCTCGAAGGCAAGGAGCAGACCCAAGAAGAGTTCTTCCACACGTTCAACACGCTGCACGAAGCATCGAAGCAGCTCGTCATCTCGAGCGATCGTCCGCCTAAGGACATCCAGACGCTCGAAAATCGCCTTCGCTCGCGGTTCGAGTGGGGACTGCTGACCGACATCCAGTCGCCCGATCTCGAGACCCGCGAAGCGATCTTGCGCAAGAAGGCCGAGAGCGACGGCATCGACGTTCCGCACGAGGTGACGTCGTACATCGCCAAGATCATCCCGTCGAACATCCGCCAGCTCGAAGGCGCGCTTATCAAGCTGACCGCATACGCCTCGCTTTACAAGAAAGCGCTCACGGTCGAGCTCGCCACCGACGTACTGCGCAACGAGATCAACGAAGTGCCGTTGCGCAAGGTCACGATCTCGCTCATCAAGGAGAAGGTCGCACGCTTCCACGGCATCACGCTTAAAGAGCTCGAGGGTCAGCGTCGCGATCAGCGCTTGACGGTGCCGCGTCAAATAGCGATGTACCTCGCATGCGACCTCACGAACGCGTCGCTGCCCCAGATCGCCCGCGAATTCGGCAAGAAAGACCACACGACGGTCATGTACGCGCGCGACAAGGTGAAGGAGCAGATGGAACGCGACCCCGAGTTCCGGAGCAAAGTCCGGTCGGTCCTCGCGACCATCACGCAAGACGGCTAACCCCTGCCGTCTGCGACCATCCCGTGGACGGATTGAGGATGGTGTGGACGGTTTTCGCCGCTTTTCGCCGACGCGAGGCGACCTGTGGTAGGCGTGGATGGATCGCCAGGCGCCTCCACAACCATCCCGATGCCGCGAGCCCATGCGCCGATTGACCGACAGCGATATTCCACGCAATCCACCGCTCTAGTGTGACGATGACGGATCATCTATATTCTATTCTTAGAGAAGACGATAGACGGATGGTTGTGGATGACATCGAGTTTACCGCGATAGGCGACACATAAGGGCGCGGCGAAAAGCGGGCGCCACTACCGACGGCCGATGCGGACGTAAAGGGACATCGATGAGATTCACGTGCAACAGCAAGGACATAGCCGGCGCCGTCGCGGCAGCGAGCAAGGTCGTCAATGCTCACACGACCATGCCGATCCTCGGCAACGTCTTGCTGACCGCAAAGGCAGGCCGTGTCAGCGTCCGCGCGACCGATCTCGAACTGACGCTTGAGAACGGCTTCGCGGCGAGCGTCTCCGAGGAAGGCCAGTGCACGGTGCAAGCGCGCCTGTTCTCGGGCTACCTCGCGAACTTGCCGGCCGCCGAGCTCGAGATGCAGGGCACGCCGACGCGCGCGACGCTCAAATGCGAGCGCTCGAACTACGAGTTTTTCGCGCTGCCGGCCGACGAGTATCCGCCGCTGCCCGAAGGCAAGCTCGGCGATCAGTTCCGCGTCGACGCGAAAGCGTTCCGCGAAGCGGCGTCCGCGGTGACGTTCGCGGCGAGCGGCGAAGAGGCGCGCGGCGCCGTCCTCATGGGTACGCTGCTCGAGATCGAGGGTCAGACGATCACGCTCGTCGCGACCGACGGTTACCGGCTGGCACGTTTCGAGCTCCCGCTCTCGGAGCCGTCGAAGACATCCGCGCGGCTCATCGTGCCGGCCCGGGCGCTCGCCGAGGTGATGCGCGTCGCGAGCGGCGGCGTCATCGAAGCGACCGTGCTCGGCGGACAGGCGAATCAGCTCGTGTTCAACACGGGCGACGTCAAAGTCATCGCACGTCTCGTCGATGGCCAGTACCCGAACTATCCGCAGGTGATCCCGAAGGAGTTCGACCGGAAGATCACGGCAAGCACAGCGCGCCTGCTCGCGAGCTTGCGCCGCGCAGAAGTCGTCGCGGGCGATCGCGCGAGCATGGTGAAGATCGCGGCCGAAGGGACGAGCCTCGTCATCACGGCGAGCTCGGACACGGCCGGTAACGCGTACGAAGAGCTCGACGTCGAGCGCACGGGCGATCCGATCACGATCGCCTTCAACGCGAAGTATCTCGCCGAGATACTCAACCATGTGGACAGCGAAACCGTGACGCTCGAGTTCGTCGGTCCGCTTCAGCCGACGGCGATCAAGCCGCAATCCGGCGAGCGCGCGAACAGGCAGCTCTACATCCTCATGCCGCTGCGGCAATGAACTCGTGCGCGTTCTCGCACTCGAACTGACCGCCTTTCGGAACTACGCCGCCCTCCGCTTCGAGCCGCCGGAGGGCGCGTGCATCTTCGTCGGCGCGAATGCGCAGGGCAAGTCGAACTTGCTCGAAGCTCTCGCGCTGTTGTCGACCGGCAAATCGTTTCGCACTTCCCGCGAAGCCGATCTCGTCGCGACCGGCGCGCCGGCAGCGTCCGTGAGCGCGCGCGTCCGCACGCGTCACGGCGAAGTCGTGGCGCAATGCGTCATCTCGCGCGCCGGTGAGGGCGCGCGCAAACGCTTCTTCCGGCAAGGGCGCGCCGTCCGCTACGGCGACTTCCTCGGCGGCGTCAATGCGGTGACGTTCATGCCGTACGACCTGCAGCTCGTCGGCGGGCCCGCCGCTCTGCGGCGGCGTCTCATCAATACGGCGCTATCGCAAAGCAGCAAGCGATACTATCACGACCTCGCCGTCTACGCCAAGATCCTCGCGCAGAAGAACGCGCTGCTCCGTGCGCCGACGGTCGATCGCGCGCTGCTCGACACGTACGACGATCAGCTCGCGCCGGTCGGCGCGAGGCTCGTCGCCGAGCGCGCATCGTACGTCCGTCGCCTCGGCGCGGAGGCTTCTGACGTCCACGCGCGTTGGGTCGGTGCGTCGCCGGCGCTCACGATCCGTTACGACCCGGCACCGCCGATCGCCGACGAAGCGCCGGCTGCTATTGAAACCGGTCTGCGCGCAGCTTTCGTGCGCATGCGGCCAGCGGAGCTCGCGCGACGCGGCTCGCTCGTCGGACCGCATCGCGACGACGTCTCGCTCTCGCTCGACGGAGAAGCGCTCTCGCGCTTCGGTTCGCAAGGACAACAGCGCACCGCCGTACTCGCGCTCAAAGCGGCCGAATATGCGCTTCTCCAGCGCGCCACCGGCGAAGCGCCGCTCCTCTTGCTCGACGACGTTCTCTCCGAGCTCGACGACGACCGACGGCGCGCGTTTCTCGAATCGATCGGATCGTTCGATCAAGCGTTCATCACCGCGACCGATCCGCCCGTCATGCCTCCCGGCGCCTCGGCCTCACTCATCGCCGTCATCTCGGGAGCGCTACATCTCTCGCACGAAGTGGCATCGTGAACCGTATGCTCATCCGTCGGCGTGGCCGATGCGGGGACGCGCCGAGATTCGGGGCAGACCTGCATCTCGGCGCTCGACTTTCGCGGCTCTCGCCGCTCAAGACGCCCCGCGTTTCGGCCACGCCGACGGATGAGCGGCGATTCTGTTCCGCGGGGCGAGGGTGTCGCTCATGAGCGGGGCGTTGGAGGCGGCGAAAGCCGCCGGAACCGAGCGGCGGAAGACAAGTATTTCCCGACTTCCGCCGCGTCCCCGCGCGAGCGACGGCCCTCGCCCCGCGGCTACAGTCGAGTGCGATCCGAGATGAGAGGGCCGAAAGCGCTCAGTGCGATCTTAGAAAGGTGGGAGCCGGGCGAGGTTCGCACCGATGAAGCGTCCGCCGTCGGCGCGGTTTGGGCTGAGTCGGTCGGCGACGATGTCGCGCGAAGAACGCGATCGGGCCGGCTGCGCGACGGCGTGCTCACCGTGTACACGGCTGGAAGCACGTGGAGCCATCAGCTGACATTCTTGGCGCCGTCGATCATCGGCGAACTCAACGCGCGATGTCCGGGAGCGCATGTCAAGCGTCTTCGTTTCATCGTCGCCGCCGGGCGCATGAAAGCGATGCTCGATGGACTCGTCCGCACGCCGAAAGGAAGGGCCGCGCAGGTCGAAGCCGCGGCCGCCGCTGTTGACGATGCGAGCGACGACGCGGAAGACGTCGTACGCAGGCTTCGCAGGCGGCAGCAGGCGCTCGATCGTCGCCGCCAGCGTGACGGTTGGACGCGCTGCTCGTCGTGCGGCAACTGGAAGCCGCCGAGCGATGCGGCGCAGGCGTGCGCGGTCTGCACGTCAGGCGCGCAGCGGGCCGCGGACGGACGGATAGAGCGCGTACTGGTCAGCGCACCGTGGCTGCGTGCGGACGATGTCGCATCGCACGCCGAAGATGCGGACGCGGAGTCGATCGAACGAGTGCGTCGTCGTCTGCTCGCGCGCTGGGATGAACAGATCTACGCGATGCGCGCGCGACTGCGGCGCCACGCGCTGCTCGCTGCGGATCGCGTGCTGGCGTGGAGCTATCTCATGTTGCGCAGCGGCACGCAGCAGCATCTCATCGGTCGCGCAGTCGTCGCCGACGCGCTCGGCGATGATTGGGCCGACGCGCTTTGTAGCCCGCGCGCGACGTCTGAAAGAGAGGCGCCGGGCGCGCCGGCAAAGAAACGAAGTAAGACGAACGCGCGCGTCTTCACGGCGCGTGACACTACCTCACGAGGACCCATTGGCGACTAAGGACGTAGCGACCACCCCGAGCGGCGACGAATACGATGCCCGATCCATCAAGGTCCTCAAGGGCCTCGAAGGCGTGCGCAAACGTCCGGGCATGTACGTCGGCGACACGAGCACGCGCGGGCTCCACCAGATCGCGTTCGAAGCGGTCGACAACGCGGTCGACGAAGCGCTCGCCGGCTACTGCAGTACCGTCGATGTGACCATCCACGCGGATGGCTCGCTGAGCGTCGTCGACGACGGACGCGGCATTCCGGTCGATGACCTGCCGAGCGAGGGAAAACCCGCGGTCGAAGTCGTCATGACCGTGCTGCACGCGGGCGGCAAGTTCGACCAGCTCGGCTATAAGGTATCGGGCGGCCTTCACGGCGTCGGCATCTCGGTGACGAACGCGCTCTCGGAGTGGATGATAACGCGCGTGAAGCGCGACGAGAAGCTCTACGAGATGAAGTTCGCGCGCGGCATCGCGACGTCGAAACTCAAGGTCATCGGGGCAGCCGAGGGCTCGGGCACATCGCAGCACTTCAGGCCCGACCCGCAGGTGTTCTCGACGCTCGAGTGGTCGCTCGACATCCTGCAGCAGCGTTTGCGCGAGCTCGCGTTCCTCAATCGCGGCCTCAAGATCAATCTCATCGACGAGCGCGTCGACAAGAAGCAGTCGTTCTGCTACGAGGGCGGCATCAAGAGCTTCGTCGAGCATCTCAACAAGAACAAGGAGCCGCTCCACGAGGTCCGCTACGTGACCGGCGAGCGCTCGAATATCCAAGTCGAGGTGGCCTTCCAATACAATGACGGCTACATCGAGAACGTCTTCGCGTACGCGAACAACATCCATACGGTCGACGGCGGCACGCATCTGTCGGGCTTCCGCCGCGCGCTGACGCGCGTCATCAACAACTATGCGAAGAAGTCGGGGATGCTCAAGGACTCCGACGGCACGCTGACCGGCGACGACGTCCGCGAAGGCCTGACCGCGGTCATCTCCGTCAAGATCCCGAACCCCGAGTTCGAAGGACAGACGAAGGCGAAGCTCGGCAACACGGAAGCGGAGCGCGTCGTCAGTGAGATCGTCGGCGAAGCGATCGGCTACTATCTCGAGGAAAACCCGGGGCCTGCGCGGCGCATCGTCGACAAGTGCGTCACCGCGGCGCGCGCGCGCGACGCGGCGCGCAAGGCACGCGATCTTACGCGGCGCAAGAACGCGCTCGACGGCGGGTCGCTCCCCGGCAAGCTCGCCGACTGCTCCGAGCGCGATCCGGCGAAGAGCGAACTTTTCCTCGTCGAAGGCGAGTCGGCCGGCGGCAGCGCGAAGCTCGGCCGCGACCGGCATTTCCAAGCGATCCTGCCGCTCAAAGGCAAGATACTCAACGTCGAAAAGGCGCGGCTCGATCGCATCGTCAGCCACGAAGAGATCCGCACGCTCATCACCGCGCTCGGCACAGGTTTCGACGCCGACTTCGACATCTCGAAGCTGCGCTATCATCGCGTCTACATCATGACCGATGCCGACGTCGACGGATCGCACATCCGCACGCTGCTCCTGACGTTCTTCTTCCGCTATATGCCGAAGCTCATCGAAGAGGGCCACCTCTTCATCGCGCAACCGCCGCTCTATCAGGTGAAGAAGGGCAAGAAGCTCATCTATTGCTATCGCGAGGAAGAGCGCGACGCCGCGATAGCCCAGGTCGGCGACGGCTACTCGATCCAGCAGTACAAGGGCCTCGGCGAGATGGATCCCGAGCAGCTGTGGGAGACGACGATGGATCCCGACCGCCGTATCGTCCGAAAGGTGCTGCTCGACGACCCGATCGCCGCCGACGAGACCTTCACCATCCTCATGGGTGAGAAAGTCGAGCCGCGCAAGCTGTTCATCGCCGAAAACGCGCGCGAGGTGCAAAACCTCGATGTTTGACGCGCTGCGTTTCTTGGCGACGGCCGTGTAGCGGTCGAGCTTCAGCTCGACCGATAATCACTCCGTATGAAACCCCACAGGTGATCGAAGGCGGGAACCGCGCCCGGCGTGTGCCGCGTTACACTATGTGAGGGCACGCCGGTCGGCGGTTTCGCGCGCTCGAGCGCGACCGGGTTTGCAGCGCGACAACCGGGAATAACACAGCGTGCGACGATTGCGCCGTAGATGGGTGGTCCTCGCCGCGGCGGCCGCCGCGGTATTGGCGGCGATAGTCCTCGTCCTCGTCATCCCGGCCGCTCGCAACGCCGCCGCGTTCGCCGTCGTCGATGCGGCGCTCCATGCGCGCGGTTTCTCCTTGCACGCCACGTCGCTGCATATCACGTCGTCGAAGATCGAAGCGGCCGGCCTGGAGATCGACGACCGGAGCGGCTCGCCGTTCTTCAACGCGGATGAGATCAGCGCGTCGCTCGATCCCGCGGTCTGGACCGGACGAAGCGATCGTCGCTACGGCCTCATCACTCTCGAACTCGTCGCGCCGGTCGTCCACATCATCCGCTACGCGGACGGATCCTACAACTATGCGCCGCTGCTCGGCGCGCCATCCACCGCGCTCGGGCCTCCGCCGCTTCCTTATCATCTGTCGCTGGCGATTCGCGCCGGCGAACTCGACTTCGAAGATCCCGCCGCGCCGTCGCCGATCGGCAGACGCTTTCACGTCGTGAACGTCGCCGGATCGGGGCAGCTCGAGACAGGTTCGCTGAGTTCGCTGTCGTTCACCGGTGCATACGTCGCCGGTCCCGGTCGCGCACCGGTCGCGATCGACATCCGCGAGTACGACGCGCAGCATTTCGCACAGGCGACGCTCCGCGCCGACAAGATCGACGTCGCGTCGATCGTCGACGGTCTCGAGCCGACGAAAGCGTTCTCACTCGAACGCGCGACGGTGAGCGGGCTCGTGCTGCGAGCGTTCTCGATCGGATACGATCCGGCGTACGGACCTGATTGGCAGATATCCGGATCGGGAGATCTGACGGACGGCGCATTTCGCGTGCTGCCGCTCACCGCCCCGATCGCGCACGTCGCCGGGCGGCTGGCATTCGCCGGCGGCGAGCTTTCGAGTCCGCGGCTCACGGGGACGCTCGAAGGCGCGCCGGTGACGATCGAAGGCGGCCTGCGCCTGCGGGGCGGCGTCACGCTCGCGCTCGCCGTCCACAGCACGCAATCGCTCGCGAACATGCGGCACGCGCTCGCGTTCGCGACGAAGCTCGACGTCGTCGGGCCGATCGGCATCGACTTGCGCGTCAATGGGCCGCCCGCGACGATCGACATCGCCGGCAGCTACGTAGCACCTGACATCGTATCGTATGGCGGCGTGCCGGTTACGGCGCTCGCAGGGACCATATTCTACACGGGCGGACACCTGACGTTCCCGATCATCGCGGGCGAATATGACGGCGGATCCGTCAATGCGGAAGGCGACGTCGATCTCAACGCTGCGCCGATCACCGGCGCGTTCGACGTGCTCGCGACGATACCGTCGGACAAACTGCCGGTCGCGGCGAACCTCGAGCCCGGCGGCGTCGCGAGCGCTCTCGTGTCGATGAACGGACCGCTCGCGGCGATGCGCGGCGTGGGCTTCGCACAAGTCGACGGCAAAGACGGCGGCACGTTCCGTACGGCATTCGACGCCGGTCCGCAGCGATTTGCCATAGGCCCCGCGATCATCGACGATCCGGGCGGCGGCGAGCTCATAGCGAGCGGCGCGATCGATCGCACGTCAGCCTCGCGTATGATCCAAGGTGTGATCGTCGCGCGTTCTGCATCGCTCCACACTGTCGCGGCTTCGCGGTCGCTTCCCGGCGTGGACGGAGCGACGCCGGTGACGCTGCCCGCGATCGACGGATCGCTCGACGGCACGATCGTCGTGCTCGGCGACGAGCGCTCGCCGGACGTCGCGATCAACGCGACCGCACACGACCTCGTCGTAGGTGGTGCGCGGCTCGGTCGCGCGACCATCGCAGCCGGCGGCCGCGGCGGTGAAGTCCACATCGCGCATGCGACGATCGACGGCCCCGACGCCGCGATGCAGGTCGCGGGCGACGTCGCCATCTCGCCGAGGTCCGGATATGCCGCCGTGCTGGAAGGTTCGGGCAACGCGGATCTCGCCGCCCTCGGCGGCGCTTCGGGCATCCACGCGCTTCGCGGCAACGCGCGAGGCGGATTCACCGCAGCGCTTGGCGGCGGGCATTGGACGGTCGCACTCGACGCATCGAGCGCGAATGCCGCGGTCGGCGACGTGCGCGTCAGCTCGCTGAACGCGAGCATCGGCGGCGGCGGCGGCTCTGCGACGGACGTCTACGCCGGCCGGGTCGCCACCGCGGGCGGCGTCTTGTCGGCTATGGGTCCGATCCCGAGCAGCAATGCGAGCGAAAAGGGCGATCTCAAGGTCTGGACGGACGGTCTCGACATCGGCGCGGTCGCGCCTGCAAGTTCCGGCATCAAAGGCGGTCGCGCGATCGGCGACGCGACGATCGGCGGCACGCTGCTCGCACCGCGGATCACGGGGGCGGCCTCCGTCTATCGTGCGCAGATCGCCGGGCGCAGAGTATCGGGCGATCTGCAGGTGAGCTACGGCGGCGACCGTCTCGTCGCGAGCGGCGTCCGATTCGGAGTCGGCGGCGGCTTCGTCTATCTCGACGGCTCCGTCGACAAGCTCGGACCCGATAGGCCGGTCGGCGGCGCGACGCTCGACCTCGCCGCAACGATGCGTGAAGGCGATCTCGGCGCCCTCGCCGGCCGTTACCTGCCGTCGAACGTCGGCTTGCGCGGTACGATGGCTGCGGATCTTCGCGTCGACGGCACGGTCGCCGATCCGCACGCGGTGGGCAATGTCAACGCGGGCAGCGGCACGCTGCAAGGCGTCACCTTCGAAGACCTGCGCGGGTCGATCGACGCCTCCGCGAAATCGGTCCAAGTCAGCAGCGGAAACATCGGCATCGGCTCGTCGCACTTCGCGTTCGGCGGCAGCCTCTCGCGCTCGGCCGCTCACGTGCGCGCATCGAGTCACGACGTCGACCTTTCCGACTTCAACGATTTCTTCAACGGCTACGACACGCTCGAAGGTCGCGGGAGCGCCCAAGTCGCGTTCGAATCGACGCGCGGGGGCCTCATCGGATCGGGCAACGTCAACCTCGCGGGGACGTCGGTTCTCGGATTTCCGCTCGGCACGGTCGACGGCGATTTCTCCGGTCAGAACGATCGATTGCTTCTCAACGTCCGGCAGAACGGCGAAACCGGAACATCGGATCTTCGCGGCAGCGTGACGTTCGCCCAAAGCCGCAACGCGCTGCCCGACTTCAGCACCGCTCGCTACGACATCGCGGGCCGGATACGCGGCGCCGATCTCGGGCGCATCATGCCCATCGTCGGCAAAGAGAGTCTCGGATTGACCGGCGTCATCGACGCCGATGGTTATCTCCGCGGCCGGCCTTCGTCGCCCGCAGGCCGCGTCACGTTCGCGCTGCACGACGGTCATCTCGGCAAAGTCGCGATCGACAGCGCCTCGGGCAGGATCGAGACCGACGGCAAGACGTTCTCGCTTCGCTACGCTTCGATCGCGCTGCCGTTCGCGCAGATCACCGGGCAAGGCACCGTCGGACCCGCCAAACGCATCGCGGCGACGGCGACGATCAACGCGACTGACATCGGGCGCGTGCTCGAGCTCGCCGGACATCCGGGTCTCGCAAGCGGTTCGGCGCTCGCAAACGTCAGCGTCACCGGTTCGCTCGCGGCGCCGCACGTCGCGACGAACATCGTCAGCGGGAAGGGCGCGGCCTTCGGGGTGCGGTTCGACCGCATCACCGGTCGGGTCGGCTACGCACCAGGCGAAATCGACATTGCCGACGCCGAGGTGGATCTATCGCGAAATCGCGGCGTCATCACGATCGGCGGAACGCTACCCCTTCAGCTCGAGCCGTTCGGACTCGGGCCGAAGACGCGGCCGATCAATCTCGTAGTGGCGGCGAAGTCGGTCGACCTGAGCGCGTTCGATGGCGTGACGGCGCGTTACGCGGCGATGACGGGAACGCTCGACGTCAACGGCGCCGTGACGGGCACGGCCGGCCGTCCGAAGCTCTCGGGATCCGCGCAACTACGAAATGCGAGCATCACATCGCCGTTCGAAACGGTGGCGGCCGAGCACCTCACCGCCGATGTCGCACTCGATCGCGACACGCTGACCGTTTCGAAGGTCCACGCGGATCTAGGACGCGGCACGCTGTCGGGCGGCGGATCGGTCCACATCATCCCTGCGGTCGGTCTCCTGAACGTCGCGGGCATCCAGTACACGTCGCGTCTCCATCTGCGCGGCGCGCAGATCGACATCCCCGACTGGACCGTGGGCAGCATCACGGGCGACTTGCAAGTCACGAAATCAGGAACGACGCCGTTCGCGACCGGCGACATGACGATCGACGACGGCACGATTCCGTTCGCGGCGATCTATAGGCTCGCGTCGGGCTACGGTAGCGGACCCGCGCCGGAAAACGGTCCGATCCCGGGGGTGCCCGAGCTGAAGCCCGGCCACATCGTCGTCTACGGCGGTGGAGTCTTCGGCGAGGGCGGACCGTATGTGCTCGGAGGACCGGCGGGCAAGAAGCAAGCCGCGGCCAAGCCGAAACTGCCTTCGGTCGACCTCTCGATCAAAGCGAGCGCGGGCAAGAACGTGCGCGTGCACGGCGGCGCGATCGACCTCACCGCCGCCGGCGGCGTCCTCATAGCCGGCAACCTGCGCGCGCCGACGCTCGCGGGAGAGTTCTCGGCGACACGCGGCCAGATCGGGTACTTCGACACGAACTTCCGGCTGGAGCGCGGCGTCGTGACCTTCGACCCGACCGAGGGCTTGCTCCCGACGCTCGACGTCAGGGCGACGACGAATCTGAGCGGCGCGGAGATCACGCTCACGGTCACCGGCCGGATCGACAACCTCCAGACCGAGCTTTCGTCGAATCCGTCGATGTCGCGCGATGACATCGTTGCGACGCTGCTCCACGCGCCGCAAGTCCAGTCGGTCATCAGTTCGACGCCGGGCCAGGCGCCGTCGCTGCTCTACGCCGAAGCGCAGTCGTACTTCAACGCGCAGCTGACGCGTTCGTTGCTGTTCCCAGTCGAATCGCTGCTCGCGCAGACGATCAACGTCGAGCAGATATCGCTCATCTACGACCAGCAAGGAAAGGTGAACGTCGAAGTCCGCAAGTTGGTGACACCGACCGTCTATGCGATCTATCGATCTTCGCTCAGCGTCCCCGTCACGCAAACCGCCGGCGTCGCGTACAGCCTGCGCGATTACGCGGACCTCGAGATCTTGCAGACGCAGTCGGCGAGCGGTTTACAGCAAGCGACGCTGAATCTTCGCCTCACGTTCCACTAACGTCCCAGGGGAGGAAACCGAGCGGAACCGTGGGAAAACAGGTCGCGTTTTCAGCTCAGACATCGGCCTCGTTGCTCCCTAGGGCGAAGGAGGACCCGGCTGCATCACACCGCGGTCGGTCCGGTCATGCCCATCGGTCAGTCCCGAGGCAACGCGACGGCCGCCGGGACGCCGCCTAGCCACCGAAGATGAGGAGCGCCTTTCCATTGGTCCTTTTTCTCCGAAGCGCAGCGGTCGCGATTGTCGTCGCCATCGCCGCGGTCGTCGCAAATCCGGTGCAGACGCCGGCTTCGGTGGCGCCCATCGTCACGGCGATCAACGTCCGCGGCAACTCGCACGTCCCCGTCGATAAGATAGCGGCGGTCGTCCGCAGCCAAGTCGGCGCGCCGCTCGACACGAAGCAGGTCGCCAACGACCAGAACGCCATCCTCGGGCTCGGTTACTTCACCGACGTCAAGACCGACATTCGGTCGACACCGGGCGGGGTGAGCGTCAACTTCATCGTCATCGAAAACCCGGTCGTGTCGAAGGTCGTCTTCACGGGCAACGCGCACGTCACGTCCGACATCCTCGGCGCGCTCATGGACACGACCGACGGCAGCGTCCTCAACACGAACACGCTGCGCGACGACGTGCAGAAGATCAACTCGTACTACGACAAGCTCGGCTATACCGGCACGCGTCACGTCCAGAACATCAAGATCGATCGCGACGGCACGCTTCGGCTCGACATCAAGGAAGGCGTCACGGTCGCGAAGGTCGCCGTCACCGGCAATACGATCATCCCGACACCGGCGATCATCGGCGTCATGAAGACGAAGCCCGGCGTCACGTACTCCGATCAGACGTTCCAAGACGACCTGACCGCGATCAACAAGCTCTACAAGGATATCGGATTCTCCGCCGCCGTCGATGGCGGCGCGGACCAGAACGATCCCGGCGTCGTCAACGTGACGATCTGCGAGTATCGCATCGGCGCGATCGAGATCCAGGGCAACTCGAAGACGAAGGACTACGTCATCCGCCGGCTGCTCCGTCTGCACCCCGGCGACCTCATCAGCGACAACCGGCTCCGCTACGACTACGAGCAGATCAACAACACGCAGTTCTTCAAATCAGTCGACGCGTCGTTCAAGCCGTTCGGCAGCAAGTGCGGTATGGTGACGCTCGTCTGGACCGTCATCGAGCAGCGCACCGGCAGTGCGAACTTCGGCGTCAGCTACTCGGGCGGCGGCACGTACGGCCAAGGTCTCGCCGCGAACATCTCGTTCTCCGAGAACAACCTCAACGGCACGGGCAATGGCGCGTCGATCGGCTTCCAGCGCGGCCAGTACATCAGCGACATCACCTTCGGCGTCACCGTTCCGTACATCCACAAGTTCAAGCCGGACTCGGTCTCGTTCTCGATCTTCAACAACGACATCAACAACCAGCCGTACCCCGTATATAAAGAAGCAGGCAACAACCCGTTCTACTCCATCTCGCCGGGCGGCGGCACCATCCCGTCGCCGCAGTTCGGCACGCCCGCTCCGTCAGGTCCGTGCATCGCGGGCGGCACGCCGTGCGGCGGTCTGTCGGCCGGCTACTCGTCGCGCCAAGCCGGCGCGCAGGTCGGCTTCGGACACCCGGTCGCCTACTTCACGCGCATCAACTTCGGCGTGAGCGCGACGCGATTGTTCCAGGGCTTCACGGCGAACGGATTCAACCAGAGCCTGCTCGACCTGCGCTCGGCGCTCATCTCGCCGAACAACTTCGGCCAGAACATCGGCGGCTCGCCGGTGAAGAACGGCGTCTCGAACCTGCGCACCGTCACGTTCGGCATCAATCGTGACAACCGCGATGACGTCGTCTCGCCGCGCTTCGGCGGCACGTCATCGCTCGCGAACGAGGTGTCGCTGCACGGCTTCGGTTCGGACTACCAGTACGACAAGTCGGACATCGACCTGACGCGCTTCTATCCGGTGCGCGAGCACTCGACGCTCGCCGCGCACTTGAACCTCGGCTTCTCGAGCGGCGGCGCGACGCTGCCGTACAACACGCTCTTCAGCCTTTCGGACCAGCAACTGCGCGGCCAGCGGTACGTGTTCTACGGCGATCGCGAGATCCTCGGCCAGCTCGAGCTTCGCATCCCGGTGACGCCCGACAAGAAATTCGCCATCGCGCTGTTCGCCGACACCGGCGACGCGCCGTACGTCACGCCGGTCGTCGGACCGTCGCCGTCGCCGACGCCGACGCCTCCGGCCGGGCCGCACTCGCCGTTCAAGCCGGGACCGCAACCGGTCGTCACGTTCGTCGAGGCGCCGTTCCACTTCAAGACGGATTTCGGCATCGGCATCCGAGTGCAGACGCCGCTGCTGCCGGGCCAAGCGCTGCGCCTAGATTTCGCGACCGGCCAGAACGGCGCGCACGTCTCGTTCGGTATCGGTCAATCGTTCTAACCGCCGCTCGCGCGGACGCATGGCGACCGCTCGAGCGTACAGCCGCGTGCCGCGGCTGCTTACTCGACTAGGGAGAAGAGGGAACAAGGGCATCATGGACATGCAACGACAAGCGTCGGCGAGACCCGCGAAGGTCCGTCGAGCGCTCATCGCCGCTGCAGCGATCACCGCGCTCGCGCTCGCGATGACGCCGCAAGTGCTCGCGACCGACGTCGCCGACATCGGCATCGTCGACCAAGCGGCGATCGGGAATTTGAGCCAGTTCCAAGACGCGAAGACGCAGCTCACCCGCGTCCAGCAACAGATGCAAGCGCAGTTCCAAGCCGCGATCAAGGGCAAGAGCGCGGCCGATCAGCAGCGCATCTCGACGGACTTCCAGAACCGGCTCCGTCAAGCGCAGCATCAGATCTTCGATCCGCTGCTCGGACGTGCGAACGCGGCCATCGCTCAGGTCGCGGCCAACAAAGGCCTCAGCGTCGTCGTCGACAAGCAGATCGTCATCTTCGGCGGCCTCGACATAACGAAGGACGTGACCGATCTGCTCAACGCGCCCGGTCAGGTCGTGCCGCCGGTGAACACGCCGGCGCCGTCCGAGATCGGCTACGTCGACCGGTCGCAGATCGACGCGCTGCCGAAGATGAAGGCCGCCAGCGACCAGTTCGTCCAGTTCCAGAACCAGCTGCGCCAGCAGCTGTCGTCGCAGATCAACAGCAAGACGCCGGTCGACCAGCGCCAGAAGATCCTCGCCCAATACCAGACACAGATGTCCGATGAGCGCACGAAGGTGCTCCAGCCGATGGTCGACCAGACGGACAAGGCCATCTCGACGGTCGCGAAGTCGAAGGGCCTGCTGCTCGTCGTCAACGCTGAGAACCGCGTCTACGGCGGCACCGACGTGACGGCCGACGTCGTCAAGGCGCTTCAATAGTAATGTACGCGGTCGGCGACGGGTCCGGGGTCAGCCGCGCTTGCGCGATGCTCGCGCTCGCGCTGACCGCACTGCTCGGCGGCGGGTGCGCCAAGACCGCCGAGATGCTCAACTCGAGACCGGCCGCGCACGGCATAGCCTACGTCGACATCGACAAAGTCGTCCAAGCCCATCCCCTCCATCCCGAACTCCAAGCGCTCGAGGATCAGATCACGCTGCTCAGCGCGCAGTCGGTCTCGGCACCGCAAGCGGTGACCCCGGCGCAACGCGACGCGCAGGCGGGGCTCGAGCGAGATCTCGCCGCCGCCGAGGCTCAATTCGAGCAAGACATGCTCCGCAGGCGCGAGTTCTATCAAGCTCAGGAACAGGCCGCGCTCGCGAACATCTCGGGCGGCGGGGGCGCCTCGCCGCAATCGGGCGACGTCCTCACCGCGATGCGAGGCGAATTCAGCGCCCAGATGCAGCAGCTCCAAGCGTCGGGGGCCAAGACGCTCGAGGCGTATCGCACGTCGCTCTTCAAAGAGGACACGTCGCACCTCAAGAGCGTGCAGCGGCTGCTCGCCGCCGACGTCGCCGCGAAAGTGCGCGCGAAAGAATCGGAGCTCGTGGCGAATGAGACGACGTATCAAGTCCAGCTCGCCCACCAAGATCAGGATCAGCGGCTCAACCTCAAGACGAAGCTCGAGAACCTCGCGCTGTCGCCGCAAGACCGCTCGCAGTATGCGGCGCAGCTGCAAGACATCGAGACGCGCGAAGAGTTCCTCACGAACCAGCTGAAGACGAAGGACAACGCCGAGCTCTCCGCTTATGAGAAGACGCTCCAGACCCAGGCGGCCGCCCGGTTCGACGCGGAACGGACGGCGACCGAGAAGCAGACGAGTGCGAAGCTCGCGTCACGTCAGACAGAGATGAACGTCGAGTTCCATCAGCAAGCCACCGCGCTCAGCCAGAAGTTCAACCAGCGTCTCACCGACGTCAACAAAGCGATCGCCGGCGACCCGGCGCTCCAGCAGAAGGCGCAGGCGATCCAAAGCCAGACGCAGGTGAAGTTCCAGGCCGATGCGACCGCCGCGATGGCGTCGTATCGCGACACGCGCAAGGCGCTCGTCGACAAGTATAGCGCGATCGCGCACATGCAGTTCCAAGACGACCAGGCGATCCAGGCGCAGATCGACGGCATCTCGTCGCAGCGCCGCGATCTCTACGCGAAAATACTCGATCAGGTGCAGCAGCAGGTCGGCGAAGTCGCGCAAGCGCGCGGCATCGCCATCGTCTTCGATTCGGTCGCGGGCTCGGGCAGCGCCGTCGACCTCACCGACCAAGTGGCGAAAGCAGTCGCCGCGCTACCGTCGGCGACGCTGTCGCCGGCACCATCCGGGGGATAGATGCGAACGTACTCATACGGCATGCTCTTCGCCGCGTGCGTGGCCAGCGCGCTCTTCGCGGGCGGCTGCGCCGGACCGCGCTCGAAAGTAGCGGTCGTCAACATCCTCGCGATCGAAGCGAACTGGCCGAAATTCCAGAACTACTCGAACCAGCTGCAGGCGAGCTTCGCCGCGATCGAGGGCAGCAAGATGCCCGCGTCGCAGAAGCAGCAGCAGCTCGCCCAGCTCCAAGGTCAGAGCAAGCGCTGGCAGGACGAAGTGACGAACGACTTGCGCGCCACCGTGTCGACGATCGCCAAGGGCCGCAACTATCAGCTCGTCGTGACGCGCGAGGGTGTGGCGTACGGCGGCGATGACATCACGACCGACGTCGAAAAAGCTATGAGCATCCCGACGGCTTCGCCCTCGCCAGCGTTCTAGACCCAGGCGACGTACGTGCAGCGCGCCCGCACGGTCGAGGAGCTCGCCAAAGCGGCGGGCGCCGCCGTCGTCGGCGACGGCGCGCTCCTCATAGAACGGATAAGCTCCGTCGACGACGCGACGCCCGGCGCGCTGACCTTCGCGGTCGACTCGCGCTGGGTCGAGAAGGCGATCGCGTCGCGCGCGTCAGCCGTCATCGTGCCGGCGACCTCGCCGGACGTCGACCGCGGCGACAAGACGCTGCTCCTCGCGAGCGATGTCCGAGCCGCGCTCGCCGCGATGCTCACCGTCTTCGCACCGCCGCTTCCTCAAGGCGAATCGACACACCCGACCGCCGTCGTCGCAGCCGATTGCAAACGCGGCAAGGACGTCTGGATCGGAGCGGGCGTCATCATCGGGAGCGGCGCGTCGATCGGCGACGAGGCTGTGCTGCTCCCCGGCGCGTATGTCGGCGCGAACGCGTCGATCGGCAAGCGCACGCTCGTGCACCCGCGCGCGGTCGTCCTCGATCATTGCATCGTCGGCGACGATTGCATCCTCAACGCCGGCTGCGTCATCGGCTCTGACGGCTTCGGGTTCGTCCGCATCGGCGAGGAGCACGTGAAGATCCCGCAGATCGGCAACGTCGTCGTCGGCGATCGCGTCGAGGTCGGCGCGTGCGCCGCGATCGATCGCGCGGTCACCGGCTCTACGGTCGTCGGATCGGGGACGAAGATCGACAACCTCGTGCAGATCGGACACAACGTGCAGATCGGCGAGAACTGCGTGCTCTGCGGTCAGGTCGGCATCGCGGGCAGCGCGAAGATCGGGCGCGGCACGACGGCAGCCGGACAAGCGGGCATCGCAGGTCATCTCGAGATCGGCGAATACTCGCTCGTCCTCGCGCAAGCAGGCGTCACGCATTCGATACCGCCGCATTCGCGCGTGTCGGGCTTTCCTGCGCAGCCGCATCGCGCGGTGATGGAACAGCAGGTCCTCCTGCGCAGGCTGCCTAAACTCGTCGAGCAAGTGCGGGCGTTGATGGATGCGGTGACCGAGCTCCGTAAACGTCGGTAGCTCGTCCGCATGCGGTGATCGTGGAATACCAGCATACACTCGCCGACGAGATACACCTGTCCGGAGTCGGCCTACACACCGGCTGTGAGGCAAATCTGACACTTTCGCCCGCGCCGGCAAACGCGGGTTTTTCGTTTTCGCTCGCCGACGGCTCGCGCATCCCCGCCACGCATCAGACCGTGCGCTCGACCGTCCGTTGCACGACGCTCGGATCGCCGACCGCCGAGATCAATACGGTCGAGCACGTGCTGGCCGCGCTCGCGGGCATGGGCGTCGACAACGCGGCCATCTCCATCGACGCGGAAGAAGTGCCGATCATGGACGGCAGCGCGAAGCCGTTCGCCGATGCGATCGCCAAGACGGGCCTCGTCGAGCAGCGCGTGCCGCGCCGCATCCTCGAGCTTCGCTCGCCGTTCTGGGTGCGCGACGGCGACAAACTCCTCGTCGTCGTGCCGGCGCCGCACTTCAAGATCAATTTCTTCGTCGCGTTCCCCGAGCCGGTCGGCAACCAGTTCCTCGAGACGCCCGAGATCACGCCCGAATACTTCCTGCGCGAGATCGCGCCGAACCGGACGTTCGGATTCCGCGCGGAGGTCGAGGCGCTCTACTCGCAAGGCCTCGCGCTCGGCGGCTCGCTCGACAATGCGGTCGTCATCGACCGCGACGGGTACATGGGCAAGCTGCGCTTCCCCGACGAGATCGTGCGCCACAAAGCGCTCGACCTCATCGGCGACTTCGCGCTGCTCGGCATGCATCCACGCTGCGAGGTCATCGCTCTCAAATCGGGTCACGCGCTGCACGTGGCGGCGGTGCGCGAGCTGCTCGCGCCGTACCGTCCGGCTGCGATCGCACGTTGACGCGCCGCAGCGTTTGCACCGCGGCCTTGCGGCCGCTTCCCTGGAGACGATAGACCAGTGGCTTACGTCGACGTCCGCTCAATAATGGAGATCCTGCCGCATCGGTATCCGATGCTGCTCATCGACCGCATCACCGAGCTCGAGCCGCAGAAGCGCGCCGTCGGCTACAAGAACATCACGTTCAACGAGCCGTTCTTCACCGGCCATTTCCCCAACAACCCGGTCATGCCGGGCGTGCTCATCATCGAAGCGATGGCGCAGCTCGGCGGCAGCGCGATCCTCGAGCCGAACAGCCAGACGACGACGGTGCCGTATCTCGCCGGCGTCGACAAGGTGAAGTTCCGGCGGCCGGTCATCCCGGGAGACAAGCTCGTCATGGAAGTGAACGTCATGTGGGTGCGCATGAACATGGGCGGCCTTCGCGCCGAGGCGCGCGTCGACGACCAGCTCGTGTGTTCGGGCGAGCTCGCGTTCTCGATGGTGTCAGACACGCGGCTGTTCCGCCTCGACGCATCGATCTTGCACATGTAGGCCTGATGTGACGAAACGCGATTCCCTAGGAGCGCACTCGCTCAACATCCACCCGACCGCGATCGTCCATCCGGGCGCGGAGCTCTCGCGCGGCGTCGAGGTCGGCCCGTTCTGCCTCGTCGGCGAGGACGTCAAGCTCGGCGAAGGCACGCGCCTGCTCAGCAACGTCGTCGTCAACGGCCACACGACCATCGGCAAGCACAACGAAGTGCACCCGTTCACGGTGATCGGAGCGACCTCGCAGGACAAGAAATATCGCGGCGAGTCGTCGCGGGTGTTCATCGGCGACCGCAACATCATCCGCGAGTTCGTCACTATCCATCGCGGCACGGGCGAGGGTTCGCATACGTCGATCGGGGACGACAACCTGTTGCTCGCCTACGTGCACATCGCGCACAACTGCCTGATCGGCGACTTCGTCGTCATGTCGAACTCGAGCCAGCTCGCCGGACACGTCACCGTCGAGGATTACGCCGGCATCGGCGGCATGGTCGGCGTCCACCAGTTCGTGCGCATCGGGAAGATGTCGTTCATCGGCGGCTACAGCAAGCTGCTGAAAGACGTGCCGCCGTACTTCATGATCCAAGGGAATCCCGGTTACGTGCGCGGCCTCAACGTCGAAGGCATGAAGCGCCGCGGCGTCGCGCGCGAAGCCGTCAACGAGTTGAAGGAAGCATACCGGCAGCTCTACCGCTCGGAAGACCGCCGGTCGTCGGCGCTCGCGGAACTGCGTACGAGCTTGACGACGGCGGAAGGCAAAGAGCTCATCGACTTCTTCGTGCAACCGACCGAACGCGGCATCGTGACGCGGCCGACCGCCAGGCGCCGCACGAGCAACGGCCGGGCAGCGGCGACGGCCGACACGTTCGACGAGTCATAGCCCCCGGATGCCCGCCGATCTGTTCGTCATCGCGGGCGAAGCATCGGGCGACCTTCAGGCGTCGCTGCTCGTGTCCGCGCTTCGCAAGCTGCGCCCATCGCTCACCGTCCGCGCGATAGGCGGGCTGCGTCTCCGCGCAGCCGGGGCCGAGATCGTCGAAGATTCGGTCGCCGGCGGCTGGGCGAGCATGGGGCACCTGCGCGCGTACGTGAAGATCCCGTGGCTCCTTCTCCGGATGCTGCTGCTCGCGAGCAGCATCATGCGCGATCCGCCGCGCTTGATCGTGTGCGTCGACTTCGGCGCGTTCAACGTCCGGATGCTCGAGTGGCTCCGGTTTTGCGGCTACAAAGGCCGTGCGCTCTATTACTTCCCGCCGGCGGCGTGGCTCGACCGCCCCGCGCAAGCCCGCAAGGTCGCGCGCGTCGCCGGAGCGATCACGCCTTTTCGACACCAGGCGGACTTCTATCGGAGCCTCGGCCTTGCGATCGAGTGGTTCGGTCATCCGCTCGTGTCGCTCGTCGCGTCGCGTTCGCCGATCGAGCCCGCCCGGTCGCCGTTCGTCGTCGTCATGCCCGGCAGCCGCGAAGGCGAAGTCGACTGTCATCTGCCGGTGCTCGCAGCGGCCGCGGAGCGATTCGCGCGCGAACGAGGCGCTCGGTTTCGCGTCGTCGCCGCTTCGGACGCACTCGCCGCGTCGATCGCGGCTCGCTGGCCGCAGGCTTGCGGCGGTGCTTCGGTTGTCGTTCGCTCCGACGCGGCGACCGCGGTGGTCGACGCAGATGTCGCGTGGGTCGCGTCGGGAACGGCAGTCCTCGAGACCGCGCTGGTCGGCACGCCGCAGGTGACGTTTTATCGCGTCTCGGACGCGCAGTACCGCTTCGTCGAGCGTCATCTCCCGCATCTGCTCGTCGGACCGGTAACGCTTCCGAACCTCGTCCTCGACGAGCGCATCGTGCCGGAGCTGCTCCAGCATGCGATGTCGGCCGAACGCCTGGTTTCGGAGACGAACCCGCTCCTCGACGATCGCGCGCGACGCGAAGTCATGCTCGACGGCTACGACCGCATGCGGCGGGCGCTGGGGCCACCCGATTCGCTCGAACGGATAGCCGGCCGCGTCAACGCTATGCTCGACGAGTCGACGGCCTCGTGAACGGTTCTCAAAGGCTTGTCGTCTACCACACCTCCGACGTCCACGACCGGCGCGGGTTCGGCGCGAAGCTCGCCGCTATCGTCGAACCGGACAGCCTACTCGTCGATTGCGGTGATGCGCTCCGCGGATCGTCGACGGTATTCCGCTCGGTCGAAGGCGTCATGGCAGAATTCGCCGAGGCGCCGTACAAAGCGCAAGCCGTCGGCAACCGGGAGTTCCATTACCTACATTCGAGGATGCTCGCTCGCTCGCGCTCGTCGCGCGTGCCGTGGGTATGCTCGAATCTCGTCGACCTGCGCGACCGGGCACCGGCGTTCGCGCGGTCGCTCGTCGTCGACGTCGGCGGGTTGCGCGTCCGTCTGCTCGCGTTGCTCGTGCCGCAGTACCGCACCGGAAGCGGCTGGGAGCGCATCTTCGGTTGGCGATTCCTCGCACCGGATGTGGCGCTGCGCGAAGTGCAGGTCTCTGCCGCCGATAGAGCCGACGTGACGCTCCTGCTTTCGCACCTGGGCCTTTCCGCCGATCGGGCGCTCGCAGCGTACCATCCCGAACTCTCGGCGATCGTCGGCGGGCACAGTCACGATACGCTCGCGCGTCCGGAGATCGTCGACGGCGTTCCTATCGTTCAACCGGGTCCATTCGCGGACTACGTGGGCCGGCTCGAACTCGACCTCGGCGGAGAGCGTCCAACAGTCGCTTCGTATAGCTTGGTGCCGCTCCTCGCGTCGGGATCAGGATGATGAGCGAGCCTGCACGGATCTTGCTCGTGAGCAACGGCTTCGGCGAGATGGCGATCCTCGAGACGATCGCCAAAGCGATCGCCGCCCGCGAGCCGAGCGCTAGCCTCGCGCACATGCCGCTCGTCGGTCGGTTGAATGACGATGCGTGGCCGCCGCCGGTCGGACCTCAAGCCGCCATGCCGTCTGGCGGCCTGGTCACGTACTGGAACGTGCCGAACATCGTGCGCGACGTCGGCGCCGGGCTCATCGGGCTGTCGCTTTCGCAGTTCGCGTTTCTCTCGCGCCAGCGGCGTTCGTACGACGCGGTCGTCGCGGTCGGCGACGCCTACTGCGCCGCGGCGTGCATGTGGTTCGCTCGTCTTCCGGCGGTCGTCGTCGCGACGGCGAAGTCCGAGCGAGTCGCGCCCCACTCGTGGGTCGAGCGGCGTATCCTTCGAGGTGCGTGCGTCACGTTCGCGCGCGACGAACCGACCGCGCGCGAGCTCATGCGAGGCGGCGTGCGGGCGTGCTACGCGGGCAATGCGATGATGGACCAAGTCGCCGCGCCGGAGTTCGCGCTGCCGATCGCGGAGGGCGCGATCCATGTCGCGCTGTTGCCGGGCAGCCGCTCGGACGCGCCGCAAAACACGCGCGCGGCCGCGCGCAGGCTCCTTCGGATGTCGGCGTTGTCCGGGAAGCGGGTCCAAGCGTTTCTCGCCCTCGCGCCGGCAGCGGACACCGCCGCGATCATCGGCGCCCTCAAGGTCGAGGGGTTCGACGTCACCGTGTATCGCCACGTCAAAGGGGTCATGGCGATCGCGTTGCGCGACGCGGTCGAGATCGGGCTCGTTCGCAGCGGCCTCGCGGCGTCGATCGGCGCGGCTGACGTCGTCCTCGGTCAAGCGGGCACCGGCAACGAACAGGCTGCGGGACTCGGCAAACCGGTCGTCGCCGCGGCGGCACCGGGCGAGTCGCCGCAATCGGTCGGCTGGTATCGCATGCGACAGCAGAAGCTGCTCGGCGAAGCGCTCGTGGTGCTTCAAGGGGACGACGACGCGTTCGCGCGCGACGTCCTCACGCTGCTAGCCGACCGCGAGCGCGTCGCGGCGATGGGGGCGGCGGGTCGCGAGCGGATGGGTGTGCCCGGAGCATCGGACGCGATCGCGCAGGCGGTGCTCGACGTCGCGAAGGAGGGGCGCTCATGACGCAGCCTCGCGCGGTCTCGACGTTATCGCTCGCTCTGCCGTACGGCTACGCGCTGCTGCTCCCGCTCTTCCCGTTGCTCATCGAGCTCGCCGACGTCTTGCCGCGCGGCGTCGCGGTCGTAGGCGAATGGTTCGCCTCGGCGCTCGCGGTCGTCGTCATCGTGCTCTGCGCCCTCGGAATCTTTGGGAGTGTCGGCGCACCGGGTTGGCGCGAGCTGATCCGCATGCCGGTGCTCTGGGGGCTTTTCGGGCTCATCGCAACGGGAATCGTCGCCGCCGCTGCGGGCTTGTCGTGGCACGCCGGCGTTTTCGAGATCGTCTGCGAGATCGGCGACGCGCTCGGCTTTTGCGTGCTTTGGATAGCATTGCGCGATGAGCGGGTGCGTCGCGTGTTTCTCTCGCTCTTCTTCACATCAGGCATCGTCGCGTGTGCGTTCGCGATCGCTCTGACGCTCACGCGTCATCCGCCCGCGGCCTTCGCGTACGAGCATGGTCGCGCAGCCGGAACGTTCCTGCAGCCCAACGAATTCGCAGGCTATCTGCTCTTCTTGATCCCGATCGGCGTCGCGCAATTCGCGTCGACGCCGTGGCTCAAGCGGCTCGGCATCGCAGCGGCCGCGATCGGAACGGTCGCGATCGCGATGTCCGCGTCGCGCGCCGCGATCCTCGGCTTGCTTCTCGCGCTGCCGATCCTCGCGCGACGATTCGGGAAGCGGACGCTCCTCGTCTATTGCATCGGGGCGGTGATCGCGCTCGGACTCGGCCTGACCGTGTTGCGCAACGTCGCCCATGATCCAAGCGAGAACGCATCGCGCATCGCCGTGTGGCGTGGCGCCGCGCGCATGGCGGAGCGCTTCGCGCTCACCGGCGTCGGGCCGCTTGCGTTCAACATCGCATATCCGGCGTACAAGATGCCCGACGCTCAGATCGACGAAGTACACGCGCACGATCTGCCGCTCAACGTGCTGATCGAAAACGGAGTCCTCGGGCTAGCAGCCCTCACATTTTGC
Source organism: Vulcanimicrobiia bacterium (assembly GCA_025450855.1). Taxonomy (GTDB): domain Bacteria; phylum Vulcanimicrobiota; class Vulcanimicrobiia; order Eremiobacterales; family Eremiobacteraceae; genus JANWLL01. The sequence goes on along the minus strand of JANWLL010000075.1, from coordinate 24,784 downwards.
ATCGTCGCGTGCGTTCGAAGCGCCCGCGCTGGCGCGAAAGGTATCTTGCCTCAAGACCGTGAGCGCGGTCTCCTATTCGCAGCTTTGACGACGTCATTCGTCGCATCAGCCATCCAAAACAGCGTCGATCTGGTCACGACATTCGTTTTCTTGATGTGGTGGCCGATGATGGGATTAATGCTAGGAATGACACGTGACTCGTAGGACCGACTCGCGCTTTGGCCGTCAGGGTGGCCAAAATACGGAGCCGAGCGGCGGAATAAAAGTCTGCCCCGAATTCCGCCGCGTCCCCGAATTGGCCACCCTGACGGCCATAGTGCGAGCGATCATCTCGCTGGTCATCGGTATGGTTGCTGCAGCGGCCGTCACCGGCTGCTCGCCGAACGCGACGACTCAGGTCAAACAGAGCCCGACGCCGGGCCCGACGCCGACAAAAGCTGATTACTTCATCCACGGAAGCGGACGCAACGGCGCTCCCGTCAAGGTGCAGGATACCTTCAAAGGTCAGCCGGTGTACGTCCTCAAGGCGACGGACGTCTACTATTCGACGTCGAGCGCAAAGGGCCGATTTCTCAACGACACGATCTACTTCTATAGAGGGAGCGCAGTGCGTCTGACGCTGATAGCGCAAGTCGCGGACGTCAACCGTCTGACCTACGATTTCGTCCTTCACGGCGACACCGGCGTCAAAGCGAAGAGCGCGACCGGCGTGACGATGACGTGCGACACGATGTCGTACAACGGCAACACGAAACTGCTGACGGCGACGGGTTCGGTCCGCGCGGTCGACGCTCAAGGCGATGTGCTGACCGGCGACAAAGCGGTCGCCGACCTCGACCTTCAACAGATCCACATGTCAGGCCACGTCGGCATCGGCCGGCGTCGCTGAAGAGGAGCGGCTTTGGACGACAAGCGTCTGCCAACGAAGATCGACGTCCGTGGGCTGACGAAGCGCTACGGCGCGCGCACGGTCGTCGACCACGTCTTCGTCGACGTCAACGTCGGTGAGGTCGTCGGTCTGCTGGGTCCGAACGGCGCCGGCAAGACGACGACGTTCTACATGGTCGTCGGGCTCGTGAAGCCGAATGACGGTTCAGTCATCCTCGTCGACGATCAAGGCCGCGAGACGGACATCACGCACGAGCCGATGCACTTGCGTGCGCGTGAAGGTCTGGGCTATCTCGCGCAGGAGACGTCGGTGTTCCGCCGGCTTTCGGTCTCCGACAACCTGCGCCTCATCTGGGAACAGCGCGGCGTCTCGCGCGAAGAGCAAGACCGCCGCTTGCCGGCGTTGCTCGAAGAATTCGGTTTGAGCGCGCTCGCCCACGACCGGGCCGAGACGCTGTCCGGCGGAGAACGGCGCCGCGTCGAGATCGCGCGTGCGATCGCGACCGACCCGGCCTTTCTGCTCCTCGACGAGCCGTTCACCGGCATCGACCCGATCGCGGTCGCCGACATCCAAGAGATCATCAGACTATTGAAGGCCAAGGGTCTTGGCGTCCTCATCACCGACCACTCCGTCCGCGAGACGCTCGCGATCGTCGATCGCGCGTACATCCTCAACCGCGGCCGGATCGAGGTCGCGGGCAACGCGACCGAAGTCGCGGAATCGCCGGTCGCCCGCAAGTTCTACCTCGGAGAGAGCTTCCGGTTGTGAAGATCCTCGACCGGTACATGCTCAAGGAGCTGGTCGGACCGTTCGTCTTCGGACTCGCGGCGTTCACGCTGCTCTTCGTCGCGGGAAACCTGCTCAACATCGCTCGTCTCGTCTCCGAAGAGCACGCGAGCGTGATCTCCGCCGCGAAATATTTCATCTACACGCTTCCCGCGACGCTCGTCCTGACGTTCCCCATGTCGATGCTTCTCGCGGTCCTGCTCGCGATGAGCCGCATATCCGGCGAATCGGAGCTCACCGCCATCCGCGCGGGCGGTGTCAGTCTGTACCGCATCGCCGCGCCGCTCTTCGCGGTCGGTCTGCTCGCATCGATCGTCGGGTTCTCGTTCCAGGAATTCGTCGTGCCGTACGCGAGCGCGCGCGCAGCCGATATACTGCGTAACGAGATCCAATCCGGAGGGACGGGAGCGCTGGCCAATCAAACGGTCAGCACGCTCCTCCCGAACGGAGACCAACAAGTGACGTTCGCGCAAGGCTTCGACCCGGCGACGAACGAGCTCGAGGGGACGACCGTCGAGGTCTTCCACGCGGGCTATCCGATATCGATGCTCTACGCCCCGCGCGCGACGTACTCAGGCGATCGCTGGCAATTCCGCGACGCCGTTCTCTTCGGCCTCCAGCAGCCGTGCTGCAAAGTGAGCAACTATCCGATGCTCGAGATCGATATCGGCGCCGATCCGAGCCAGATCGTCGAACAGACGAAATCGCCTGAGGACATGAGCCGCGCAGAGATCTACAAGCTCATGGAAAGCGGCGTCAAGGAATCCGATCGCTCGCGCTACGCGCTGCTCCAAGTGACGTTCGACAGCAAGCTCGCTCGGCCGTTCGCCGCGCTCGTCTTCACGATGCTCGCCATGCCGCTCGGCATCAGGCCGCAGCGCTCGTCGTCCGGCGCGGGCTTCGGCATCAGCATCCTCATCGTTTTCGCGTACTACGTCGTCAGCACCGTGTGTCTGGCGGTCGGACGCTCGAACCCGAACGTGAGCCTCATCATGGCCTGGCTGCCGAACGTCGCCTTCGGAGCGACCGCGATCTGGTTCGTCCGTGAGGCGGCGAAGGTATGATCGCGATCGCCGCCACGTTCGCGGAGATCGCGTGGGGCCCGATACTCATCATCCTCGCGAGCGTCATCGTCGCAGGGGCGATCGCGTACATCGGCGATCGCGTCGGCCATCTCGTCGGGCGCCGCCGCATGACGATCTTCGGGCTGCGGCCGAAATACACGAGCACCATCTTCGCGGTCGGTTTCGGCATGCTCATCGCGATGGCGGTCATCGCAGTCGGGCTATCGATCTCGTACGACGCGCGGCTCGCGCTCTTCTCGCTGAACAAGCTGAACGATCAGATCGCTGCGCTCACGCGCGAGCGCGATCGCGAGCTGCAGGACCCGGTCATCTATTTCTCCGGTCAGCCGCTGACGCAGCCGGTCATCATCAGCTCGTCGGGGACGCAGGCGGGCATCGAAGGGCAGCTGTCGGCGCTGTTCGTCGATGTCGCGAACCTCTATCGTTCGGTGCCCGGTGTGCGGCCATATCCGAAAAATCCCTTGAGCCCGGAGGTCAAGACCTCGATCTCGCGTGCCGCGGCCGGCATCAAGGCGCTCAATCCGACGCCCGCGATCGTCGTGCCGGTCGCAGGCCAGAACATCTTCCGCGACACGGCGATGAGCATCTCGTTCGCGGTGTTCAAGGACGAGCTCATCTATCGCAAGGGCGAGCCCATGGGATCGGTTGCCGTTTCGGACGGCAAGGACACCGGCAAAGACCAAGCCGCGCTCATCCAGCTCGAGACGAGCTTGCAGCGCAACGCCGAAGATCACGGCATGCCGAACATGATCGCCGACAACTTGACGACGACCGAGCAAGAGTCGGCGGCGAGCCTGCAGCAATTGACGTCGATCGGCGGGCCCGCGCTCATCAAGGCTGTGGCACCGTACGATATCTACGCGCACGGCCCACTCGTCACGATGCTCGTCGTTTCGCCGATCGGGCGATGACCGACGGCCCTTCGAGCCGCCGCACCGTCATCATCGGCGTCGATCCGGGCCGCTCGAAATGCGGCCTCGCCGTCGTCTACGACGACGGATCGCGCAAATCGCTCGCCGTCGTGCCGACGCCGGAGATAGCCGATCGCCTCGATGCGGAAGTGCGGGCGTCGGACGTCCGCGCGATCTGCATCGGCCATGCGACCGGATCGGATTCCATCGTCGCCGTGTGCGCGAGCCGCTGGCCAAACATCCCGAGGCGCGTCGTGGACGAGACGAACACGACGCTCGAGGCGCGCCGGCTCTACTACTTCGACCATCCGCCTAGAGGCCTGTGGCGTTTCGTTCCGCGAGGGCTGCTCGTGCCGGACGAACCCCTCGATGCCTACGCGGCGCTGCTCATCGTGAGCCGATTCCAGGCCGAGAAAGACTTGCGGGACACCGATCATCCAAGGGCAGGAAAGGGTTGAAAACCGGGCCAAAACAGACCCCGAGGCGTTCACCCGGCGGAATGTCTTTGTTCCGCTTCGGCCGGGTAAAGAATGGATGTCGGGACAGCCGGTGCCGTCAGGAAACGTGGAGTTCTGCGGTCTAGCCGGGGGCGCTCGAGATCCATATGAATACGCCTCCGACTTGGGAGGACCGCTTTGAAGACGAGTGCCGGCCTCGCTGCGTGCGCGCTGGCGGCCTTGGTACTGTTCGCGTCGCCGTCCACGTCGGCCGCGTCGCCATTTTCGGACGTTCCTCGCACCCATTGGGCGATCGACTACATCCGCGCGCTCGCCGCCGACGGCATCATCCAAGGCTACCCGCAAGGCAAGTTCGACGGCAGCAAGGACATGACTCGCTACGAGGTCGCCGCGATCGTCGCGCGCGCCGTGTCGTACGTCCAAGCGAACGGCGCGTCCGCCTCGGACATGGCGAAACTCCAAAAGCTCATGGACGCCTACAAAGACGAGCTCGACTCGCTCGGCGTCCGGGTATCGACGGTCGAAGACCGGTTGAACACGATCGACAAATCGACGCAGTTCGCCCAGCGCTTCTCCGTCCACGGCACGCTTTCGTCGCAGTTCTCCGAGCGCGAGCGCACGACTTCGCCGATGCTCGTCGACGGACATACGATCGCGGCGAACGACGCCGTCTTCAAGTTCACCGACGCGTTCATCGAGACCGACGTCACGAACGATCCGTACTACGGCAGAGACAGCCCCGGGTTATTGCTGCCGCGCGAGAACTGGGAGTTCACCGCGCAGTATGCGGTGACGCCGAACCTCATCGTGTCGCTGCCGGTCAAAGTGTGGGATTACTCGTTCGGCGGCTATCGCCAGCAGCAGACAGGCGTCGGCATCAACCCGACGCTCGATCTCACGGCTCCGGATATCACGAACCTCAAGGGGTTGGAGATGCGCATCGGCATGCTCAACAACTTGCGCGGTTCGCTCACGGGCCTGACCTATAGCCCGCCGGACGACTTCCGGATCGGCTTCAAAGACCCGTTCCGCCCGTATCCGATGGGCGTCGCCATCCAGGGCACGGCGTTCAAGTGGCTCGATTTCCAAGGTTACGGTTTCCGCATCGATCCGGTGCTGATCAACACCGGCGCGTTCCCGCCGAACGACGGCTACGGTGCGGTCGGCTATCTGTCACCGTACTATCCGCAGCAGTCGACGAGCACGTACAGCTCGGCCCAGACGACCGATACGTTCCCGAACGGCGGCCCGAGCCAGCAGCTCATCACGAACGTCTATCTCTCGTTGCTCGCGCAGCCTGGAACGATCTACATCTCGTTCCTGCTCGGACCGGGCTGCCCGACGGGCTGCACCTTCACCGGACCGAACCAAGGCCAGCCGCCCTTCACGTACGTGCAGACGGTGAACGAGGTCATCTTCTCGACGCCTTTACCGGCCGGTTCGCAAGTCGGGCTGACGTATCAAGGATATAGCACGAGCAACAACACGCTGCCGCAGCGCTACGACGTCGGCGGCCGAGCGGTCTACCACGTCCCGGGCATCGGCAACGGCGCCGCGACGCTCGGACTGTCGTTCAACCGCATCTTCGACATCCCGAACGACAATGTGCTTTTCACGTCGTTCCCCGGCACGCCGAACGTCGGCCTCGTCAGCGACACGGTCTTCGGGCTCGACTTCGTCCTGCCGATAGCCTACGCGATCGGTCCGGTGCAGACGCCGGCGATCTTCGGCGAGGTGTCGTCGAGCAAGTACACCGGCGACTACTTGCACACTCCGGCGCAGAGCGACACGGCGGGCGTCATAGGCCTCAAGTTCAAGATCCTCGGCGGCGATCAGACGATCGTCTTCCAGAACGTCGGACCGAACTGGATCGACGGAGCGCAGTTCCAGTATTCGGGGCAAGCACCGGCGATCTTCAGCTTCTACAACTTCCCGTACTTGCCGTCGCCGTACGGCATCGGCAACGATCTGGCGCTCAACGCGGAAGTCGATCGCGCGGCGGCGGCGGCCGGCTTCGCCGGTCCGTTCCTCTCGTCGAACACGAGCTTCCCGTTCGGTTCGTTCGCGTTCCCGCTCTTCAACCAGTTCAAGGCGCAGGGACCGTACTATTATAGTTCGTTCACGCCGAACACGACCGGCGCCGCGGTGACGCTCAACTTCCCGCTGACGCTCGGCAACATCAGCGCGAAGCTGAACCTCGGCGGCCAGTCGCTGCGCGAGATCCGGCCGAATTCGCTCGCGACCGACATCTTCGGACCGCAGTTCGCTTCGTCGGTCAGGGCGAAGTACGATCAGCTCGGCGCGGGTGTCACGCTCGGCCTGCCGATCTTCGACCGCACGGCGACCGTGACGCTCCAAGGCCTGTTCGAGCGCCTCGAACGGAACGACTCGACGCCGTTCGTCTACGCGGCTGATCCGGCGCTCAACGTCGCGTCGTACAACCCGGTAGCAAGCGCGGAGCTGACGGGCACCGGACAGCAGATCCTGTTCTATCCGAACTTCGTCGACGTCAAGCACACGGTCGGCCACGCGCAGCTCGCGCTGCCCGTCACCGCGGCGCTGACGGCGAACCTCGACTACTACGAGCAGCGCTATACCGGCGAGGCGCTCAACACGCTGACGCAAAGCATCAGCCAGCGCAAGCTCCAGCTGACGGGCGGCGTGCTGTACAACATCCCGAACACGAACGCGTCGGTCAACCTGTTCTTCAACCGGTACGAATACCACGACGACGACGCGCCGACGTGGAACTGGGTGCAGAACAAGCAGAACCTCTACTTCTCCGTCAAGTTCTAGCCCTCGCGCAACGTTCGACCAAAACGACCGCTCCTTGGGAAGCCAGGGAGCGGTCGAGATTTATCTCGACCGCCGCGGCCTTGCCGCTTGGGGGTCGCGTGCCGCTCCGCCCCTAACGCTTTCACCGTGCTCCGCTGGCTCGCGATCCTCGCTTTAATCGTTGTCGCCGTCGTACTGCTGTGGCGCCCCGCCGCGGCGTGGTGGTGCCTCGATGCTGGCAACCTCGCCTACATGCGCGGCGATCGAGCCATGGCCGCATCCGACTTCGTTCGGGGCCTTCGCCTCGAACCGGATTGGCGTGCGCTCCTCGAAGATCACGGCCGCGCCGTCCTCGACGCCGAACCCGCCGTCGCGCTCACCGACTTCAAAGCCGCCGACTGCGGCGAGCCATGTACTGCCGAGGCCGGCGATGCGGAGAGCCGCCTCGGCCATTTCGAAATTGCGGTCAACGACTATCTCGCCGCACACGCCGTCGAACGCGTCGGCGGCGCGGTCGACCGGCTCGCCGGCGAAGGGCGTTTCGATGACGCGATCGCCCTCGAGCGCGCGCTCGCGAGCCGCCTTGGCACGGGCATGCTGGTGCAAGCCGATGTAGCGAGTGCGGACTACCTCATCGGCGGGCTCGACAATCGAGCGGCGAAAGCGAAGCGTGATCCAGCGAATGCGGCGGCGTACCACGCCGATGCGATCCGTTCGTTCAAGCGCGCGTCGCAGCTCGCGCCGTTCAACGAGGGGTATTTGCTCTCGCTCGGTTTCGCCGAGGCGGCGTGGGGCGACAAGCGAGAAGCGCGCGTCGCCTTTGAGAAGGTGCTCGACCTCCACCCCCACCAGAGCGACGCCGAACGTGGTCTCGACCAACTCGGCGTGCGAGGCGACGACCAGAATTGAGCCGCCTTCGCGTCGCGCTCGAGACGCAGTTCGCGGTCGGCACTCCGACCGGGCTCGGCGTCTATGCGTCGGGTCTTGCCAAGGCGCTTCGAGCACGCGATGATGTCGACGTCGTCGAGCTGCGCGACGATAGTTTTGATCTGTGGCGATTCGATCGCCGCCTTTACTGGGACCAGATCCGCGCCCCCGCGCTCGCCGGGCGTTCAAAAGCGGACATCGTCCACTTCACCGGCGGTACGCTGCCGGTCTGGCTCACGCGTCCGGCGATCCTGACGCTCCACGACCTCGTTTGGGCGCGTGGCGTCAATCGCGGCCGCTTCTACGTGCGCTGGTATTTCGGCGATTTCCAACGCCGGCTCGCGCGGCGCGCCGACGCGATCCTCGTCGACACGCAAGCCGCGCGCGTCGACGTCGCAGACGGTCTCGAAATCGACTCCGCCAGAATCCACGTCGCCGGAGTTGGCATCGACGATCCGTTCTTCCACATAGAACGCCGCGTCGACGATCCGCCGTTCGTCCTATGCGTGGGCACAGTCGAGCGACGGAAAGATCTCGTCACCGCAGTCGAAGCGATCGCGCGCATCTCCGACGTCCGACTTGTCTCGGTCGGGCCGCTAACGCCATACGCCGATGAAGTGCGGGCGACAGCCGTGCGCCTCGGCATTTCCGATCGCGTAGCGCTTCGCGGGTATGTCGACGACGCACTATTACGCGATCTATACTCGCGCGCCGCAGCATTCGTGTTCCCATCGCGCTACGAAGGCTTCGGTCTGCCGCCGCTGCAGGCGCTCGCATGCGGCCTGCCGGTCGTCGCCGCCCGGATCCCCGTGACGGAAGAAGTTCTCGGCGATTGCGCCGCATACGTCGAACCGGGCGACCCTAGCGGTCTCGCGGTGGCTCTATCGTCGGTGATGAGCTCACCGAACGCCGTCCTCACGGAGGCGGGCCGCCGACGAGCACAGACGTTCACGTGGTCGTCGGCCGCCGACCGAGCAGTCGGCTGCTACCGTGCGACGCTAGCGTCCGCATCCGACGGATAACAGGAGAGGGTACTAAACACTCCTTTCCACTTCTATTATACAGCGCACCCGGAGGCTTGTGGCAAGCCCCCCGTTGCGCCTTATAATCACCGACCGAAGCGCTCTTGATCCAGATCGAAAGGTAGGCGATGAGCGAGCAAGCGGTAGTGATCGCAGGAGCTGGTCCGACAGGTCTTATGTTGGCGGGCGAGCTGGCGTTGGCCGGCGTCGACGTGGCCATCGTAGAAAGGCGCACGAGCCAAGACATCGTCGGGTCGCGCGCAGGCGGCCTGCACTCGCGCACGATCGAGGTTCTCGATCAGCGTGGGATCGTCGATCGCTTCCTATCGCAGGGGAAGACCTATCCGGTCGTCCACTTCGCCGACACCGTTTTGGATATCAGCGACTTTCCAACCCGACATAACTACGTGCTCGGGTTGTGGCAGAACCACATCGAGCGCATACTGGCCGCGTGGATCGAAGAGCTGGCGGTGCCGGTCCTTCGCGGACGTGACGTGACGGGTTTCGCGCAAGACGATACCGGAGTCGACGTAGCGTTGTCCGACGGCGAGTCGCTGCGCGCGCAATACCTCATCGGGTGCGACGGAGGACGCAGTCTGATCCGTAAAGCGGCCGGCATAGACTTCCCCGGGTGGGATCCGACGATGAGCTGGCTCATCGCCGAGGCCGAGATGACCGAGGAAGCGGAATCAGGTATCCACCACGACGCTCGCGGTTTCTACGCCCTCAACAGGTTGGACGATGGGGGACCTGTGCGGCTCGTCGTGGCCGAAAAAGAGCTCGGACCAAACCGTGAACCCACCTTACGCGAATTGAGCGAAGCGCTCATCGCCGTCTGTGGGACCGATTACGGAATCCACAGCCCCACGTGGATCTCCCGTTTTACCGATATGGCTCGGCAAGCCGCAGCCTACCGCAATCGACGGGTTCTGCTGGCCGGCGACGCGGCGCACGTGCATAGCCCGGTCGGTGGCCAGGGTCTCAACATCGGTGTCCAAGACGCGGTGAATTTGGGTTGGAAGCTGGCCCAGGTGGTCAAGCAGACATCGCCGGTGAGCCTCCTCGACAGCTACCATGCCGAGCGCCACCCGGTCGGTGCACGCGTGCTGCGCTACAACATGGCACAGATCGCGCTTCGCAACCGCGCAGACGATCGCGTCAACGCCTTGCGCGACGCCGTGTCCGAGCTTCTCTGCATGGACGAGCCTCGTCGACGATTCGCCGCGATGATGTCCGGCCTGGACATTCATTACAACCTCGGCGAGGGACACCCGCTGGTCGGGCGACGCATGCCCGATCTCGACCTCGTCACCGCGAACGGCCCGCTGCGAGTCTTCAGTCTGCTCAACGACGCCTGGCCGATTCTGCTCAACCTCGACGAGCCCGGCGGGTTCGACATCACAAAATGGGCGGATCGCGTTCGATCGATCGACGCCAAGTACGCCGGTACCTGGGAGCTTCCGGCACTCGGGGCGGTCATTGCTCCCACCGCCGTGTTGATCCGGCCCGACGGACATGTAGCCTGGGTGGGGGACAAGACAGCGGTCGGACTTGCCGACGCGCTAACCACGTGGTTTGGACCGCCTACGATGGCGTAGCGACCGCTAGAGCTATATGGAACGCGTCGTATCCAACCTGCTTCCCGCTGCGAATGTGATATACTGGATCCAGCAGCAACAACGGTGGACAACGGTCGCTCTCTCGTAATGCCGCTACCCTCAGTGCAGGTACAACTTGAGGCCGACTTGCTTTTTCTCCAAAGGCCTCGTTCGGAGACGGATATGCGTAAGACTCTGATCACCCTGAGCATCGGCATTGCGGGGCTGCTTGGTGGATGCTCTGGCACGCACGAAACCGCAATCGGGATTCCGAGCGTCGTTTCGCCTGCCGCGCGGGCGAATGTTCCTCCCGCGGCTCGAGGCCCGTGGATTGGGGAGGCGCCGATGCCGACGGCGCGCTACTGGCTTGGCGTCGGGATGGTCAACGGCATACTCTATGCCGTCGGCGGCGTTAACGGTGGATACCTCAGCACCGTGGAGGCCTATGACCCTGCGACGAATACCTGGACTCCCAAAGCGTCGATGCCGACACCACGCGGTTTTCTCGCCGTTGGCGTCGTGCGAGGCATCCTTTATGCTATCGGCGGCTCCAACAGTGGCGGAAATCTAAGCACCGTCGAGGCCTACGACCCTGCGACGGATACGTGGTCCACAAAGGCTTCGATGCCCACGCCGCGCTCTAGCCTGGCCGTCGGCGTGGTCAACAACGTTCTGTACGCCGTCGGCGGTTATACCGGCGGCCCGATAAATGCCGTCGAGGCGTACGATCCCTCGACGAATAGCTGGAGCACCAAGGCTTCGATGCCAACGATGCGCGATAGCCTAGCGGTATGCGGCGTCAAAGGCATCCTCTACGCTGTTGGCGGCGATGGTGTCGGTCAGATAGAGTTAGGTACCGTCGAGGCCTATGATCCTGCGACGGACAGTTGGACTACAATGGCGTCGATGCCGACCGCCCGTACCGGTTTGGCTGGGGACGTCGTCGGCGGCAGACTCTATGCTATCGGTGGATACAGCAGCGTTCCGCCTCATAACGTGATAGGTAAAGTCGAGGCCTACGACCCCGCGACGAACGCCTGGAGCACCAAGTCACCCATGCCGACGCGACGCGGTTATTTGGCGGTTGGAGTCGTCAACAGAACGCTCTATGCCGTGGGCGGAATTAATCACGGCGGACACATCATAAACACAGTCGAGGCCTTTCCTCGATGAGTTGCTTGACTAGGCGATCGGCCGCATCTCAGTTCGGTGCGTTCGACGAGAACAGCACGTTGACCGGATACGAAGAGCCGCCTTCCGGCATCGTCACGATTTCGACTCGGCGAAAGCCGTGCGCCGGCACTGGGAACGTGCGGACCAGCGCGAAGCGCCCCGGGTCTGTCGCCTTCATCTCGACGAGATCCCCGTCGATGATGAACGTCGCGGTCGCGCGGCCGCCTCGCGGCTGTAGCCACATGCCGACGTTCGCGTCCGCATCGCCGGTGTTCAGCAGCGTCACTGTCGCCGATTGCTTGACGCCGTAGTCACCGCCGAGCACCTCGCCTTGTACGAGATTCGGCAGCGGCAGCTTGCCGATGTGGAGCACGGTCGGATCATCGCCGACGGTATACGCCTCGTCGTACGAAAAATCGGGGACCTCGTAAACGCCACGCGAGTGGTGGACCACGCTCGATAACAACGTGTCCGAGATCGGTTCGACAGGCGAGTCGCTCGCATCTTGCACGACGACCGCGATACGAACGCCGTCGCCCTCGACGACGCGCACCGCCATGAGGCCGCTCACGAGCGATACCGGCGGCAGCAGCTGCTCGATGACGTTGAGCGTCGCATGCGGCGGAATTTCGAATATCTGCCCTTCGTCATTCGCCTCTTGCTTCAAGAAGCGCAGCGTCGACGCGTGACCGACCGCGAGCACGTTCGGGTCTGGCCCGGCGATGCCGGCTGTGAGCTGTATCAGGCTCGAGACAAGCCCGTTGTTCTGCACCTTCACCGTGACGCGCCGCAGCGGCGCCCCGCGATCGGCGTAGTGATAGTACAACAAGCGCGCGGGTTCGTCGTAATTGACGTCGGCGTAGAAGAGCGTGCCGTCCTCGGTTATCGTCTCCGGGAAATCGGACACGAGCAAGAACTTCGGATCGACGTGCGGCTGCGCGAGATTGACGACCGACACCGCCACCGTCTGGGCGTACGGGTATAAGCCTGCACCGGTCATCGAAACGGGCACGTGGACGACGGTCGTGTTGTCGGCTTCGAGCGTGTGCGCATCGGCGACGCCGATCGATGGTGCGGCGACCGTGGCGCCCTGCACGGGATACGCGACGCGCAACGCCGCTTGCGCGGCCATCTCAGCGACGAAATCGGCCGACGCCGGATCGCCGGTGATCGTCACCTGCGTCGACGAAGCCGCTCTGCCCGCGTACGGCTGCACGGTTATCGAAACCGTCGCCGTCTGGCCATACTGATCCGACGCGGTCAGCGCGGCGGTTCCCGGATGCAGGCCGGTCGCATCGATCGTACGGTCGATGCCGTTGAACACCGCGGAGGCGACGTTCGGATCGGAGAGGGTCAACGTCAAGATACCGCTCGGCGGCGACACGACGGGAATGCGCGCGATATGACCGAGCGGCACGATATAAGATGCAGCGGCCAACGTCACGGGCGCCGGCGTCTGCGTCGCGAGCGGTATCGGCCCGTACGTCGCCACCGGAGAGCTGACGGGAGGCAGCGGTAAGCCGCCGCTCGGCAGCGGCGATGGCGAAGCGGGCGATGCGGACGAAATCGGAGTGGCAGATGGCGACGGCGTCGCATCGGGCTGCGCCGCGGCGCCGGCCGCAAACGCGACGAGCGCCGCGAGCAGCGCCGTCGCGCACCGCCGTTGCGTCGCCCGTGCTGCCGTCACGCTAGGCGATCTGCTGTTCCTCGCGGCTCACGGCCGCCGCGAGCAGCGTCTTATAGCCGTGACTCGGGAAGAGCACGGTGACGAGATCGCGTTCGAATCGCTCGACCGTGCCTTGGCCGAATTTGCGGTGGTAGACGACGTCGCCGATGCGGAACTCGCCGAACTCCGCGTCGTCGTCAGTCTCGCCGCCGGCGACCGCCACGTTCTGCAGCGCCGTGACCCCGCTCCGGCAATTGTCGCACGCACCGCAGTTCGGCAGGTCGTAATCCTCGCCGAAGTAGTTGAGGATGAACTTGCGCCGGCAGCTGCGGGTCTCGCAGTACTGGAGCATCATCGCGAGCTTGCTCTGATCGTACGAGCGCTTCGTCTCGTAGCTCGCGAGGTTGAGCTGGAGCTCCGATTGGGTCTTGAGCCGCGGCGCCAGTCCGTACGTCGCCTTCGTGACGTTTTGGATGAAGCCGCCCTTCTTGAGCAGCGCGAGGATGACTTTGAGCTTCGTCAGCGGCAGCAGCGAGATCTTGCGCAAATCGGATAGCGAGACGCCGTTCTGCTGCTGCTCGAAATACTGCAGCGTGCCGAAGACCTTTTGCACCTCTTCGACGTCGGGATACTTGCCGGTCAAGAAGTAGTTCTGGACGCGCGTATCGCTTTGGCGGTAGAGCAGCAAGCAGAGCGATTCGTCGCCGTCGCGTCCGGCGCGGCCGGCTTCCTGCGTATATGCTTCGACGCTGCCCGGCAGATCGTAATGGATGACGAAGCGGATGTTCGCCTTGTCGATGCCGAGGCCGAACGCGTTGGTGGCGACGACGATCTTGACTTGTTCGTTCATGAAGCGGTCGTGGACGCGATCGCGATCCGCCTTCTGCAACTTGCTGTGGTAGACTTCCGCCTCGACGCCGCAATGCGTGCCGAGATATTCCGACACCGTGTACGTGTTCTTGATCGTCGCGGTGTAGATGATGCCGAGCTGGCCCGCGAGCTGGCCTTCGACTTTCTTGCGCAGGACGCGCAGCTTCTCGTCATCGTTCGACGCGCGGATGACCTCGTAGACGAGGTTCGGACGATCGAATCCGCGGACGATCGGCTTCGTGTGCGGGATGCCCAGCTGCGTGACTATATCTTCGCGCACGGCGGGCGTCGCCGTGGCGGTCAAAGCGAGCACGGTCGGGTGGCCAAGCGCCGCTATCACGCGGCCGAGGTTGAGATAGGCTGGGCGGAAATCGTGACCCCACTGCGAGATGCAGTGCGCTTCATCGACGACGAACAGCGGCACGTGCAGCCGCTTGAGGATGTCGACGAAGCTCTCGTCCTCGAGACGTTCCGGCGTCACGTAGATGAGCTTGAGATTACCGCGCGCGACCTGTTCGAGGTGATCGGTCTCTTGTTCGTCGGAAAGCGTGCTGTTGAGCGCGACGGTGCTCGAGATGCCGGCCGCGGCGAGCATGTCGAGCTGATCCTTCATGAGCGCGATGAGCGGGGAGACGACGACGGTCGTGCCAGGCAAAAGCAGCGCGGGCAATTGATAACAGAGCGACTTGCCTGCGCCGGTCGCGAGGATCGCGAGCGTGTCTTTGCCTTCCATGACGCGCTCGATGACATGTTCCTGGCCGGGATAGAAACGGCCGTACCCGAAGTGGCGGACCAGCGCTTCGTTCAGGTCGATGTCGACTGACATGACTGTCGCTTGGCTTCCTCGCGTGGAAGATGACGAGACCCGGTTCCTTTATACTGGAGAACCGTGGCCCTGGTGGCGATCGAACCCGCCTATGACATCCATTCCCTTCTCTATTTACGTTGAAACCTACTTTTTCGTTCACCGCGCTCGTCCACAACGTCTGCGGGAATGGTCAAAACAGCGCGAGAAAACGGTGAGCGTGCCAGAATCGGTGTCCCAAGACGGGCTCGCCCTTTACCGCAAGCATAGACCTGCGGGTTTTGATGCGCTTGTAGGCCAGCCCGCAGTCGTCCAAGGACTTCAAGCTGCGGTCAAGACCGGACGCGTGTCACACGCATACCTGTTCGCCGGACCGCGCGGCACGGGCAAGACCTCCGCGGCGCGCATCCTGGCCAAATGTCTAGACTGCCTGACGAACGGGCCGCGACCGGACCCGTGCGGCATCTGCGAGGCATGCGTGTCGATCACCGAGGGGACCGCGTTCGACGTCGTCGAGATCGATGCTGCGAGCAATCGCGGCATCAACGAGATCCGCGAGCTGCGCGAACGCGTCCGGTTCGCGCCGGCGCAATTCCGGACGAAGGTCTACATCGTCGACGAAGTGCACATGCTCACGAGCGAGGCGTTCAACGCGCTCCTCAAGACGCTCGAAGAGCCGCCGGAATACGTCGTCTTCGTCCTCGCGACGACCGAGGCGCACCGGGTTCCCGCGACGATCCTCTCGCGCTGTCAGCGCTACGAATTCCGGCGCATGACCCCGGCCGACATCGGCAAGCGGCTCACCGAAGTCGCGACCTTGGAGAAGATAAAGATCTCGCCGGAAGCCGTCGAGAGGCTCGCGTACCTCGCCGACGGCGCGCTGCGCGATGCGCTCGTCATGCTCGACCAGGCGCGCGGCTTCGCAGGCGGTGCCAAGATCGACGACACCGTCCTCGACGACGCGTTCGGCGCGTCGCACCGCGAGCTCGTCGAACGGATCGTCGACGCGATCGCGGCGAACGATGCCGGCGAGGCGCTGCGCGCGGTCGCCGATGCCACTGCAGTCGGCGCGGACCCGGCTTGGCTCACGAAAGAATGCTTGCGCTGGTTCCGGCTCGCGCTGCTCTCGCTCGCGGGTCGCGGACTCGTCGAAGCCGAGGTCGGGCCGGAAGAAGCGGTCGCCGTCGACGAGCGTGCGGCGAGAGTCGGTCGCGCGAAGGTGCTCACCGCGCTCCGCTATCTGTCGGAGACGGCCGCGTTGCGTTTCTCGCCCCAGCCGCGGATCGATCTCGAGCTCGCGCTCGCGCGCATCATCTTGCCGTCCGACGACTTGAGTCTGCGCGCGTTGTCGGATCGATTGCGTCTGCTTGAAGAGCGCTCGGGCAGCGGCGCGCCCCCCGCGAACGCGCCACCCGCGTCTCCGGCACCGGAGTCGTCCGGGTCGGGCTTGGGCGCGCGCGCCGCGAAGAAAGAGCCGAAGCGGGCCGAGCCGGCGGTCGCCTCGATCAGCGCCGCGCGCCTTGCCGGTCTTTGGCCGATGGTCCTCACCGCGGCTCGGGGACGATCGATGCAGGCCTTCGGCCACCTCCAGCACGCGGTCGTCGCCGAAGCATCGGACGAGCTTGTCACCATCGGGGTCGACGATAAGTACAATCGCGATAGACTCGCCGATGCCGCGATGAGCAAGCTCGTCGCAGAGGCGATCGCGGAAGCGAGCGGCGCCCATCCGCAGGTGCGCTTCGTCATCTCGCCGACGCCCGTGGCCTCGCAGCAGACGAAGGCGCCCGCCGGCCTCGCCCTCGCGGCCGACGTCCTCGGCGACGATCTGTTCTGAACCGCCTGACGAAAGGCCGATGATGAATCCCAATCAGATGCTGCAGCAGGCTCGCAAGCTGCAAGCGCAGCTCGCGAAGATCCAAGAAGAACTCGGCGTCGAGACGGTGACGGGCAGCGCGAGTTCCGGCGCGGTCGAAGTGACGCTCAACGGACACGGCGACGTCACGAAGGTGAAGATCGACAAGGCCGCCGTCGATCCCGACGACGTGGAGACGCTCGAAGATCTCGTGCTCGTCGCGATCAAAGACGCGCAAGCGAAAGCGCGCGCGCTCTCGCAAGCGCGGATGGGGCCGCTCACCGGCGGCCTCGGCATCCCTGGTCTCTAGGATCTCGGACTCGAGCGTCGTGTACATCGCGGGGCCGCTCGCCGATCTCATTCGAGAGCTGGAGAAGCTGCCGACGATCGGACCGAAGACGGCGGCGCGGCTCGCGTACTACTTGCTCTCCGCGAAACGCGAAGACGCAGATGCGCTCGCGGCCGCGATCGGCAGTCTCAAAGACCGCATCCGGCTGTGCAGCCGATGCTTTTCGTTGACCGAAGAAGACCCTTGCTCGATCTGCCGCGACCTGCAGCGCGACGGTTCGATGCTCTGCGTCGTCGGCGAGGCGAAAGACGTCTATGCGATCGAGCGGACGATGAGCTTCCGCGGGCGCTACCACGTGCTCGGCGGCCTCATCTCGCCGATGGAAGGCATCGGCGTCGACAAGCTCAAGGTGAAAGAACTGATCGAGCGCATCAAGCCGGAAAGCATTTCCGAGATCATCGTCGCGACCAACCCGAACGCCGAGGGTGAGTCGACGGCGCTCTACCTGGCGCGGTTACTGACGCCGCTCGGCGTCAACGTGACGCGGCTCGCGTACGGCTTGCCGATCGGCGGCGATCTCGACTATGCCGATGAGGTGACGCTCGCGCGCGCCCTCGAGGGTCGCCGCACGATGTGACCCGGTCGAGATAAATCGACCGCTCCCGAGTCTTCTATTTCTTGCGGGCGCGTTCGATCATATCGGAGACGAGCTTCTTCGCGCGTTCGAGCGCGTCGTGGTAAAGCGCTTTCGTCGACGCCGCGTTCAGGGTCGTGCCGTGCTCGTAGTAATACGACGCCGCCTGGCCGACGACCAGGGTTCCCGCATACGCGATGCCTGCTTTGATGGGGATACCAGCGACGGGGATGAAGCCGGACAGCTCTCGCGCGAGCGCGCGCCAACCGTAACCGCCGCCGATCACAGGCAGCAGCTCGACGACGCGCGCGAATTCAGCGCGCTTGCCGTATGCCGCCGAGATCTTCAACAGCATGTCGATCTGCAGACCGGTGATCGCGATCGTGTCACCCGCAGACGCGATGCCGCCGAGGACGAGCCCGAGCACCGGCACGTGATCCGCAAGCGCCGATGCGCCGGCGACTTTTAGGCACGTGACGGCGCAATCAAGCGTCAGGCGCGCCGCGACGGTCGGACGGAAGACGGGCAGCGCGGCACCCAACGCCACCTCGACGCCCGAGCACGCGAGCACGAGGTCGTGCAGCAAGTGCTTGCGCATCTCGGGGACGGTGAGATCGCTCAACTGATACGTGCCCGGGTGGTCGACGCAAGGGCGCCGATCGGGCGCGGTCGTCGCGATTCCGGAATCCGGCGCTCCGGCATCGGGTCGCCGATACTCGACGATGAACAGGGGCAACGCGGATCCGACCGTCGGCAGCACATCGGGAACCGGGGGGTCGTCGACCGACCGCACGTACACGTAGGCCTTCGTCGCCTCGCCGGTCGGGGTGACGGTGTCGGCTGATTCGAAGACCTCGCTGAGCGGGGCGGCGTCCGGGTCGAGGACCGCGATAAGTTCGCCCGCGCGCGGACCCGCGACGCGGAGCCGCACCGGCCGCCGCGCGTGCGAGGCGATCGCATTCAGATTGATGCGGTCGCGGAACTGGTCGATCCAGCGTCCGAGTTGTTCCCCAGGCGTTCCCGGCTTCGGAGCCGGTCGCGCGTCAGTCGCCATTGCCGTCCTTACAAGTGCCGCCTTATATCAGTTGGATTCCGATACCGGCGCCCCATACCTATTGTTTCGGCGCGTCACCGCCCTTCGCGTGCGATGCGACGCAAAAGGAGCGGCCGGCCCACGAGGGCCGGCCATTTCGGGCGTCTCTCGCTGCGGGCGTTCCGCTATCGGGGTGAGGCAGAAGGCGCGGGCGTCGCCGGCGCGGCGGGTTCCGGGTTCGAGACGTTCGTCGTCGCGACCGGCGCGTTGGGCTTCTCAGCATAGCCCTCCCACATGAGGCCGAGGATCACTTCCATCGACTCCATCGAGAGATGCTTCGAGAGCGCCATGTCGACGAACGGCGTTTCGGTCGACCGCTGCTCGTTGATGACCGTGCTGACCGGGATCTTCTCCTCGGCGGCGAGCCACGAAGCGGCAGCGACGTCGCCCGGGTTGATATCGAGCCGCAGCGCTTCATCGTACGTCGGCGGGTCGACCCCAAGACGCCGGCTGATGACGTGCGTCAGCGTGTCGTACCGGCCTTGCGGATAACCGAGCCCGAGCAGCGTGATGCGCGCTTGGATCTGGCGCGCCTGCGCTGCGTAGAACATCGTCTGCGCCGTCTCCGCCGCGGCCGCTGCCGCGTCGAGCTGTTGGAACGCGGCGAGCGCGAGCGGCTTGAGGTCCTGCGAGTCGCGGGGCGACAGGTCGCCGCCGAAGGTCGCGCCCATCGTATCGAGCTTGCGGAAGTACTGGTCCATCGCCGGCACCGCTTGCCACGCGAGCGCGATCGCGCCGCGCGCCGCCGTCACGCCGCCGACGAGTTCCGACGACGACGTCGTCATCTGCGCATCGATGTCGCCGTACGACGGCAGCAGCGTCAGCGTATCGCCGCCGATCGAGTTGCCTTTCAGCGGCGCGTTCATCTGGTCGAGCACGCCCGCGTCATCGCGGATGATCCCGTCCGATTGGTCGATGAGATAGCTGCTCTTGTCGAAGACGAGGTTGACGTCTTTGAACATGTGGTAGATGTCGTAGAGCGCGCCTTCGATGCGGCTGTCCGGACGGATGTCGACGTTGCTGAAGTCCGGGATCTCGTATTGCAGGTTTTGCAGGCGGAGGTCGAGCCGGTGGATGTCGTCCTTGCCGAGCTTGACGCGATCGGCGACCGACGCCTGGTCCGACTTGAGATGTGAGATCGCGTCGGCGAGCTTCGATCGCACCGGCGTGATGTTCGGATGGAGGATGACGTCGCCGGGCGTCTTCGAGCGATCGGGCAGCAGCGACATGACCTGAGCGGCAGTCCGAGCCGCGGCCTCGGTCACCGACGGCGCGTGTGCGACCTGCGTCAGCGCGGTCGCGCTCTTGTCGAAGCTGCCGAGCGCGAGCTCGACCTGGCCCTTATGGAGAAGCGCCAACTGGTTGTCCGGTTGCGCTTTGAGCACAGCGTCGTATTTCGTGAGAGCGTACGCATAGCGTCCTTCGTCCTCATCGTGGATCGCCTGCGTCAGGATCTGGTCGTAGTTCGTCTGCGACAGCGCCGGATAGCCCATGAGATGCGCGACGCGGTCGGAAGAACCGGGATGGCTTTCGAAATACTTGTCGATGCCGGTCGTCGAGTCGCCGAACTCCTTGCCGAGCCGGTATTGGAACGACACCATGGCGTTCGGATCGTAGCCCGCGCGCGACATGAGGAGCAGACCGTATTGGTCGGCTTCCAGCTCGTCGACGCGCGACATCTTCTCGATCGCCGCGCCGCCGATGAGGTTGCCGAAGCGATAGACGAACGGATTGAAGATCGAAGCGATGCCGAGGATGAGGTTGAGCACCTGGGCCTTCGCCTGGAGCGTCACCTGGTTGCGGCGTTCCGTGTGGCCGATCTCGTGGCCGAGGACGCCTGCGAGCTCGTCGTCCGAATTGACGTAGTTGAGGAGCCCGAAATTGACGTACGTGAATCCGCCGGGCAGCGAGAACGCGTTGATGTCGTTCGTGTCGATGATCTTGAACTGGTAGTTGATGTCCTTGCGCGCGCGGTATTGCGCGAGGTTCGCCGCGATGTTCGAGACCCACGCGTTGAGGACCGGATCGGTGTTGTACGCGTTTTCCGCGTCGACGTCGCGCGCCGCGAGTTGTCCTTGGTAGATCTCTTGCTGCGTCGACTCGGCGGCCGCCGGCGTCGGAGCGATCGACAAGCACAGCGAACACATCGTCGCGAGAGCGAGAGCGCGTTTCAACATCATCATGACCTGAATTTCCCCGCGGTTTCCGGGTCGACGGATAGCCGACTCCGTTACGAGTTTTGCGACGGTCAAGCGGCCAAGCCCTGCGATTCGCGCGCGTTGTGCGCGGCGCCAATCCACAACGTTTTCACAGATCTTTCACAGACCTTTCCACAAGGATAACGTACAAACCCACGAAAGCGATGCAGCGCGTCATCCTCGTTCGGGGCGTTTTTGTCCCGACCGCTGCGCCGTTCGAGACCGTCTCCGTGCAGATAAAAGGCACCAAATCGGGTCTGTTGCTCCACCTGTACGAGCGGCCTCTTGCCGACTCGGTCGCCGAATTGCGTTCGCGGCTCTCATCGACACCGGACTTCTACAAAGGCAGCCGGGCCGTGCTCATGCTCGGTGCGCTGCCCGCCGAGGCAGCGGAGCTCGCCGCGGTCATCGCGACGCTCGAGCAGTTCGGCATCGTCGCCGACGGTGCCGTATGCGATAGTGACGCGGTCGCGACACTCGCCAAATCGGCCGGTCTGCGGCTCGTCGCGGCGAGCGTCGCCGCGGCGCCGCGCTCGCGCGACGACCGGACCGGGCCGCCGGCGAAATCTGGCGGCGCCAAAGGCCACGCGCCGCGCAACGGCAACGGCGCGGCGACTGCCGATGCGGCCGGCATCCGCTATCACAAGGGCACGCTTCGCTCCGGACAGTCGCTAAGCGCGGTCGGCACGATCGTCGTCGTCGGCGACGTCAACGCCGGCGCCGAGCTCATCGCGACCGCCGACATCGTCGTCTGGGGAAGTTTGCGCGGTGTGGCGCATGCGGGCGCGCACGGCGACGAATCCGCCGCCGTCTACGCGCTTCGGCTCGAACCGATGCAGTTGCGGATCGCGCGCTGCATCGCGATCGCGCCGCCGCACGAGAAGCGGCAAAAGCACGCGACGCCGGAGGTCGCGCGCATCCGGGAAGGCAAGATTGCGATCGAGCGCGCGTGAAGGGCACATGAGGCGGCGTTGAACGGGAAGACCTTCGTCATCACATCGGGCAAGGGCGGCGTCGGCAAGACGACGACGACGGCGAACGTCGGCACGGCGCTCGCGATGCTCGGTCATCAAGTCGTCCTCATCGACGCCGATATCGGCCTGCGCAATCTCGACCTCGTCCTCGGGCTTGAAAAGCGCATCGTCTATGATCTCGTCGACCTCGTCGAAGGCCGCTGCCAGGCGCGTCAAGCGCTCATCCGTGATAAGCGGGTCGACGGGCTCTTCCTCTTGCCCGCATCGCAGACGAAAGATAAAGAATCGGTCAACGAAGAGCAGATGCGCGCCGTGACGCACGCGCTCGCGCGCGAGTTCGACGTCATCCTCATCGACTGCCCCGCCGGCATCGAACACGGTTTTCGCAACGCGGTCGCGGGTGCCGATGAAGCGGTCATCGTGACGACGCCCGAAGTTTCGGCGATCCGCGACGCCGACCGCATCCTCGGAATGCTCGGAGGCCGTCGCGCGCGGCTCATCGTCAATCGCGTCCGGCTCGAGATGGTCCGCACGGGCGACATGCTGAGCGTCGACGACGTCGCGGAGATCCTCGGCCGGGAAGTCATCGGCGTCGTTCCCGATGACGAAGAGATCATCGACACGACGAACCGCGGCGAGCCGGTCGTGCTCGACCCGAGCCGGCGGCTCGCACGGGTGTACACGGCGATCGCGCGCAGGCTGCTCGGCGAGCAGGCGCCGCTGCCGAACCTCGAAGACGACGGCATCTGGAATCGCCTGCGCCGTCTGATCGGATCCAGGACCTGATGAAAGAGATAGAGACCCCGAGCGACGCGGCTCTCGCGCGACTCCAAGAGCCGGTCGCCGGCGCGCCGCCGACGGTCGCCCAGACGGCGTACGGCCGCGCGATCGTCGTCACGTCGGGCAAAGGCGGCGTCGGCAAGACGACGACGACCGCCAACTTGGGCACGGCGCTCGCGGATGCGGGCAAACGCGTCGCCGTCGTCGACGCAGACGTCGGTCTGCGCAATCTCGACGTCGTCCTCGGTCTCGAGAACCGCGTCCACAAGCACCTGCTCGACGTCATCGAAAAGCAATGCACCATGGAGGAGGCGCTCGTCCGCGACCGCGTGCGCCGGACGCTCTATTTGCTGCCGGCCGCGCAGAACCGCGAAAAAGACGACGTACCGGAAGCGGCGATGTGCAGCGTCATCCGAGCGCTTCAGACGCAGTTCGACTTCGTCCTCATCGACTGCCCGGCGGGCATCGAGCAAGGCTTCCGGAACGCCGTGGCCGGCGCGCAAGAGGCGATCGTCGTGACGACGCCCGAGGTCTCCGCAGTCCGCGACGCCGATCGCGTCATCGGGCTCTTGCCGCCGAACGTCCCGGCGAAGCTCATCGTCAACCGCGTCCGGCCGGCGCTCGTCAGGAAGAACACGATGATGAGCGTCGACGACGTCAACAACATCTTGCGTCTCGAGCTCATCGGCGTCGTGCCGGATGAGAAAGAGATCATCATCGCGACGAACCGCGGTACACCGGTCATCGACATCGAAGGCTCGGAGACGGGCGCCGCGTTCCGGCGCATCGCGCGCCGGCTGCTCGGCGAGACCATCGAGATCCCGGCGTTCCAAGAACGCCAGGGACTGTTCTCACGCTTCATGTCGACGCTCGGCATCGCCCGCCCGTAAGGCAGAGGAAGACTCATGCTCGATTTCATCACGAGGTTCTTCAAGCGGGAAGAGGCGAGCAAGACCCTTGCCAAGGAGCGGCTGCGGCTGGTCCTCATGTCCGACCGCGTCTCGCTCGCGCCAGACATCTTCGACGAGATGAAATGCGAGATGCTCGCCGTCATCCGCCGCTACCTCGATATCGACGAACGTGCGCTCGACATGCATTTCGAGAACCTCGAGCGCCAGTTCGCGCTGCTCGCGAGCATCCCGGTGCTCAAAGTGCGCACGGCAGAAGAGATCAGGGCGAGCGCCGCGATCGGCCTTCCCGCACACGCCTTCGGCAACGGCTCGATGGCCGGAAACGGCGGCGCCGCGATCGCCGAAACGCCTCGGTCGACACCATCGCGTCGCCGCCGCCGGCGTCGCAAGCCGAACGGCACGATATCGAGCAACGGCACGAGCCATCCGCCCGAAGACGATGCTTCGTCCAACGACCCTGCAGCGGGGCCGGACGGAGCGATCTAAGGCCGAGACGCGACGACGTCGATGCTCGAACGTCCGTGGTACGTCGCCTTCAACTATCCGCTCGCCGCGGCGGCGGTCGGGCTCTCGATCTATGGGCTGGTCGCGATCAAAAGCGCGACGCTCCACGTCGCCGACGCGCACGCCGACTTCGGCCGTCAGCTCGCGTACCTCATCGTCGGCATCATCGCGATGCTCGTCCTCGCGTTCACCGACTACCACATCTGGTATCGCTTCGCAAAGCCGGTCTACGCGATCACCATCATCATGCTCGCGGCGGTCGCATTCGTCGGCCATTCGGCGCTGGGCGCGCAGCGCTGGATCGGCGTCGGGCCGATAATCTTCCAGCCGTCCGAACCCGCGAAGCTCCTCGTCACGCTTTCCGTCGCCGCGTTGCTTGCGAACCCGAAACGGCGCTACAAGAAGTGGTGGGAGATCTTCATCCCGATAGGCGCAGTCGCGGTGCCGGCTTTGCTCGTGCTCAAGCAACCCGACCTCGGCACGGCGCTCGTCCTCGTCGCTATCCTGACGACGATGCTTTTCTTCGCGCTCCCACGCTGGTGGCAGTTCGTCGCGTACGTCGCCGCCGTCGGAGCGGCAGCTGC
>JANWLL010000074.1 GCA_025450855.1 Vulcanimicrobiia bacterium | reverse complement strand
TGGATCTGGATCGCCTTGCCCTCGACGAGCACCGGCTCGAACGCCTGGATGCCGAGGCGGTGGAGCGTCGGGGCGCGATTGAGCAGCACCGGATGATCCTTGATGACCTCATCGAGGACATCCCAGACCTCCGGCCGCACGCGCTCGACCATGCGCTTCGCGCTCTTGATGTTGTGCGCTTGGCCGCGGTCGACGAGCTTCTTCATGACGAACGGCTTGAAGAGCTCGAGCGCCATCTCTTTGGGCAAGCCGCACTGATGGAGCCTGAGGTTCGGACCCACGACGATGACCGAACGGCCCGAGTAGTCGACGCGCTTGCCGAGCAAGTTCTGGCGGAACCGTCCCTGCTTGCCTTTGAGGATGTCGGAGAGCGACTTGAGCGGCCGGTTATTCGGGCCCGTCACCGGGCGCCCGCGGCGGCCGTTGTCGACGAGCGCATCGACCGCTTCCTGCAGCATGCGCTTCTCGTTCTTGATGATGATCTCGGGCGCGGACAGCTCGAGCAGCCGCTTCAACCGGTTGTTGCGGTTGATGACACGGCGGTAGAGATCGTTGAGGTCGGATGTCGCGAAGCGGCCGCCGTCGAGCTGCACCATCGGGCGCAGTTCGGGCGGGATGACCGGGATGCACGACAGCACCATCCACTCGGGCTTGTTGCCCGACGAGAGGAACGCTTCGACGACTTCGAGGCGCTTGATCGCCTTGATGCGCTTCTGACCGCTCGTCTCCTGGAACTCGGAACGGAGCTCGGCCTGCAGCTTGTGCAGGTTGAGATCGCGCAGCAGCTCGCGGACCGCTTCGGCGCCCATGCCGGCGCGGAACGCGTTGCCGTACTTCTCGCGGTGTTCGCGATACTTCTGTTCGGTCAGGATCTCGCGCTTCTCGAGCGGCGTTCCGCCGGGATCGATGACGATGTACGCCGCGAAGTAGATGACCTTCTCGAGCTGGCGCGGCGACATGTCGAGCAGGATGCCGATGCGCGACGGCACACCCTTGAAGTACCAGATGTGCGACACCGGCGTCGCGAGCTCGATGTGGCCCATGCGCTCGCGGCGCACCTTCGCACGCGTGATCTCGACGCCGCAGCGGTCGCAGATCATGCCCTTGAAGCGGATGCGCTTGTACTTGCCGCAGTGGCACTCCCAGTCTTTGGTCGGGCCGAATATCTTCTCGCAGAAAAGACCGTCGCGCTCGGGCTTGAGCGTGCGGTAGTTGATCGTCTCCGGCTTCTTCACTTCGCCGAATGACCACGCGCGGATCTGCTCCGGGCTCGCGAGCCCGATCTTCATCGCGTCAAAATTGTTTACATCAAGCATCTATTTTTTATTTTTCCGATTTCGTTTACGTTATCACGGCCGGGGAGCGGTCGAGATTCATCTCGACCGGCGTGCCCGCAGGGCACCCTACGGCTCGACGTCCTCGATCGAACCAAGCCCCGCATCGCCGAGCGATTCGAGCGACAGCGAGTCGCCGAGATCGGCTTCGTCTTCGTCTTCGTCGGGCTCGGGCTCGAGCACCGCGGTGGTCGTCGCGGCCGGCAGCGGCTCGGACTCTTCGCCCTCGCCCTCCGCTCCCGCGCGCCGCGGCCGCGATGCCGCGGTCGTCGGAGCGGGCGCGACGAGCTTCGGATCCTCGTCGCCCATGAGCAATCCGATCTCGCTCGCCTTCTCGCTCATGTCTTCGTCGGTGAGCCGGATCTCGATCTCCTCGCGATTTTCCGTCAGCACTTTGACGTCGAGCGCGAGCGCCTGAAGCTCTTTGATGAGCACCTTGAACGACTCCGGCACGCCCGGCTCGAGGACGTTCTCGCCTTTGACGATCGCTTCGTACGTCTTGACGCGGCCGACGACGTCGTCGGACTTCACCGTCAACAGCTCTTGGAGCGTGTAGGCCGCGCCGTACGCCTCGAGCGCCCAGACCTCCATCTCGCCGAAGCGCTGTCCGCCGAACTGCGCTTTGCCGCCGAGCGGCTGCTGCGTGATCATCGAATACGGGCCGGTCGAGCGCGCGTGGATCTTGTCGTCGACGAGATGCGCGAGCTTGAGCATGTAGATGTAGCCGACTGTGACGTCGCGGTTGAACGACTCGCCGGTGCGGCCGTCGTACAGGATCGTCTTGCCGCTCGCCGGCAGGTTCGCGCGCTCGAGCCAGACGCGGATGTCGGACGCCCGCGCGCCGTCGAAGACCGGCGTCGCGATGTAGGTGCCGAGCAGCTTCGCGGCCCAGCCGAGATGCGTCTCCATGATCTGGCCGACGTTCATACGGCTCGGAACGCCGAGCGGATTGAGCACGATCTCGATCGGCGTGCCGTCGGGCAGATACGGCATGTCTTCTTCGGGCAGCACCTTCGCGATGACGCCCTTGTTGCCGTGGCGGCCCGCCATCTTGTCGCCCTGCAAGATCTTGCGCTTCTGCGCGACGTAGACGCGGACGAGTTCGTTGACGCCCGGCGACAGCTCGTCGCCGTTCTCGCGCTTGAAGACCTTGACGTCGATGACTTTGCCCTTTTCGCCGTGGGGCACTTTCAGCGACGTGTCGCGCACTTCGCGCGACTTCTCGCCGAAGATCGCGCGCAGCAGGCGCTCCTCGGCGGTCAGCTCGGTCTCGCCCTTCGGCGTCACCTTGCCGACGAGGATGTCCTCGGGCCGTACCTCCGCCCCGATGCGGATGATGCCTTGCTCGTCGAGATCTTGGAGCGCGTCTTCGCCGACGTTGGGGATGTCGCGCGTGATCTCTTCGGGGCCGAGCTTCGTGTCGCGCGCCTCGCACTCGTACTCCTCGATGTGGATCGAGGTGAAGCGGTCTTCCTTGACGAGCTTCTCGGAGATGAGGATCGCGTCTTCGTAGTTGTAGCCTTCCCACGGCATGAACGCGACGAGCACGTTTTGTCCGAGCGACAGCTCGCCGCCGTCGCTGCTCGGTCCGTCGGCGATGATCGTAGCCTTGCGGATGTGCTCGCCCTTGCTCACGATCGGCGTCTGGTTGATGCACGTGCCCGCGTTCGAGCGCATGTACTTGAGGAGCGGGTAGCGCCTGACGATGCCCGCCTTGTTCTTGATCTCGATGAGGTCGGCCGTGACGCCGACGACTTCACCCGACTCTTCGGCGACGACGACGCCGCCCGAGTCTTTCGCGGTCCGATATTCGACGCCGGTGCCGACGAGCGGCGAGTCCGGCTTCAAAAGCGGCACCGCCTGGCGCTGCATGTTCGCGCCCATGAGCGCGCGATTCGCATCGTCGTGCTCGAGGAACGGGATGAGCGCGGTCGCGACCGAGACGATCTGCTTCGGCGAGACGTCCATGAGGTGGACTTCGGCCGGGCTCGATTCGATGTACTCCTCGGCATAGCGGCAGACGACGCGCTCGTTGACGAGCCGGTTGCGCGAATCGAGCTCCGAGTTCGCCTGGGCGATACGGAACTGGTCCTCTTCGTCGGCCGTCAAGTAGATGATGTCGCCGGTGACGACGCCCTTGCGGACGATCCGGTACGGCGTCTCGATGAAGCCGTACTTGTTGACCCGCGCATACGTCGCGAGCGAACCGATGAGTCCGATGTTCGGACCTTCCGGCGTCTCGATCGGACAGATGCGGCCGTAATGGCTGTGGTGGACGTCGCGGACTTCGAAGCCCGCGCGCTCGCGCGACAGACCGCCCGGACCGAGCGCCGACAAGCGGCGCTTGTGCGTCAGCTCCGCGAGCGAGTTCGTCTGGTCCATGAACTGCGAGAGCTGGCTCGACCCGAAGAACTCCTTGATCGCGGCGACGACAGGCCGGATGTTGATGAGCACCTGCGGCGTCACCGTCTCGATGTCTTGGACGGTCATGCGCTCGCGCACGACGCGCTCGAGCCGGAGCAAGCCGACGCGGAACTGGTTCTGCAGCAGCTCGCCGACCGACCGGATGCGGCGGTTGCCGAGGTGGTCGATGTCGTCGATGTTCTGCGTGCCCGAGACGACCTCGAGCAGCTGGCGGACGACGGCGATGATGTCGTCTTTCGTCAGGTGGCGGACGGCCTTTTCCTTGGTGCGGCCGTGCGAGTCTTTCAGGTCCTCGATGCGCGGCGCCTCGACGTTCATGATCGCGAACTGGCGCTCGAGCTTGCGATTGAGCTTGTAGCGGCCGACGTTCGCGAGATCGTAGCGCTTCTCGTCGAAGAACGTGTTGCGCAGCAGCGTCTCCGCGTTATCCGGGTTTTCCGGTTCGCCGGGGCGCAGCTTCTTGTAGATCTCTTTGAGCGCGTCTTCGCGCGTCTTGACGTCCTTGTCTTTCTCGAGGCAATTGAGGATGATCGGCGGCACTTCGCCCGTCTTCGGATCGGCGAAGAGCGCCATGAGCGCTTCGTCGGTCTCGTACTTCTTGTCGAGCGCGCGGACGAAGGTCGTCACCATGATCTTACGCGTCTTGTCGATGCGGACGCCGATCGTGCCTTCGGTCGTGTCGTTCTTGCTGCCGTTGTCGCTCTCGAACTCGATCCACGCGCCGCGGTTCGGGATGACCGTCGCGGTGTAGATGGGCCGCGTGTTCGTATCGGTGTCCTGTAGGAAGTAGACGCCGGGCGAGCGGACGAGCTGGCTGACGATCACGCGCTCCGCGCCGTTGATGAGGAACGTGCCCTTCTCGGTCATGAGCGGGAAGTCGCCCATGAAGATCTCTTGGTCCGGGATGCCCTTGATCTCGCCCGACTCGGACGTGATGAGGCGGACGCGCACGCGCAGCGGCGCGCAATAGGTCATGTCGCGCTCGCGGCACTCTTCGACCGAGTACTTCGGTTCACCGAGGCTGTGCTCGCCGAACTCGAGGACGAGGTTGCCGGTGAAATCCTTGATGGGCGAGATCGACGTGAACGCTTCGCGCAGACCCACGGTGATAAACCAGTTGAACGAGTCGCGCTGCAGTTCGATGAGATCCGGCACGTCGAGGACGTGCGGGATCTTCGCGAACGTGAAGCGCTCGCGGCGAAGTCCCGGCGGCTTGAGATCCGCGCCGGCGCCCTCGACGGCTTGGACGACGCCCTTCGTCTCGATGAGCGATTCGAGCGCGGCGCGCGGGTCGGTGAGGCGCGCGAGGCGCGCCATCGGCCGGATCTGACGCGGGCGCGCGGCCGGGCGCGAGACGACCGGCTTCTTCTTCGCCGGTACCTTCGGCTTTGCGGCGCGCGAAGCACGCGGCGCCTTGGGCGCCTTCGGTGCCTTCGGTTCTTTGGGTGCTTTCGGTTCTTTGGGTGTGCGGGTCGTGCGGGTTTTGGTTTCTTTCACGCTCTTCATCTTCTATGCGGCGATGGGCGGCGAGGAGCGCTTTGCGGCGCGATAGGCAGCGGACTACGGCCTGGTCCACCGCCTGATTTGTGGTGCGCGCGATCGGCGCGCATGTCGGGGTCGAAACGAAAAGGGACGAACCCGGTCGTCGTGTCCGGCGGTGTTAAGGCGAGCCTTTCAGCTCGAGCCGACGCCGGTTGCACGCGCAGTCGTCCCAGAGTGACATAGATTACGATTATAGCACAAAAAGATGGACAGTCAAGGCGCATCCCCCGCGTCCCGACAGCCAGAATTGGCCGAGCCAAATCGATTTAGTTTTGCCAGGGTCACCACCCTATGGCGGCTTCTTCGCCTCGCCACAAGGTCCCACCTCTCACGAGTCGCCGCCCTTTATCGTCGAGACTTCGACTTCGCCTCGGCTACCACGCGCTCGAAGATCTCGAGCGTCTGCTCGGCGGTCGTATCCCACGGCATTGCGGCCGCTCGCTTCAACCCGGCCTCGCGCAACCGAGCAGCGAGCGCATTGTCGTTGAAGACGCGCTCGATCGCCGCCGCAAGCGCCCGCGCATCGCCGACCGGGAAGTAGAGCGCCGCCTCACCGCCGGCCTCAGGAATACTCGCGGCATCCGATGCGATCACGGGCGCACCGCACGCCATCGCCTCGAGCACCGGGAGCCCAAAGCCTTCATAGCGCGATGGGAAGACGAATGCCGCTGCTCCCGCATAGAGCGATCGCAGCTTCGCATCGCTCACGTGCCCGAGGACCTCGAGTCGCACGCCGGGCGGCGGCTGAGGGATCGGATGACCGTGAAGATCCGGCCGCTCCGACAGATGGCCGGCGATCGCGATGACCGTGTCCGAGCGCAGCGGCTCGGGCAGTTGACCTGCCGCTTCGAGGAGCGTGTCGATGCCTTTGCGGCTTTCGAGTTCGCCGACGAACAGCACGTAACGCGACGCGCCTTCGAACGATGCGGGCTCGTGCCGCTGCGCGAGCATCACCGGGTCGACGCCGAGGTGGACGACGTCGATGCGCTCGCTCGGCAAGCCGAGATAGCGCATGAGCTCGGCTTTGGAGAAATGCGAGTCGGTGATTATCTGCGACGCTTCACGAGCCGCGGTTCGGACCGGGGACTGCTCGCGTGCCGCGATCGCCGGATCGGGCGGAGGCCATGCGAAGAAGAAACCGTCGTGGACGGTGGCGATCTTGACCCCGCTCGGGCTCCAGCTGAGGCCGTTCCAAGGGAACCACAGCGCGTCGAATCCGCAACGCGCCACCGACTCGCGGTGCCTGACGGCCGGCGGTTCGAAATCGAGCGTCTTCAAATAGCGGCGCTTCTCGAACCACGTGAAACGTTCGGGAATGACCAGCGTCGCCCGCACGCGCCGGCGGTCGAATTGCGCCCAGCGCCCTAGGATCATGCGGACGTAACGGCCTATGCCTCGCCGATCGTCGGCGAGGTTCCAGGCGTCGACGCCGATGTGCAGGCCCATCAGGCTCCTAGGTGTGCCGAGCGGACGCGTTCAAAAGGGCACTATGCCGCGCAACGAGATCGTCGCGCATCTCATAATCGGGCGCAGGCGCGAGCCGTATCTCGCCGCCGTGCTCGAGTCGATCGCCGATGCGTGCGCGGTCGCCGTCATCAATGATAACGGCGGTTCCATCCCGGGGGCGAACGACGATTTCCTCCAATCCTCGCGGCTTGGCAAAGACGGCCGTCTGATCATCATCCGCACGCCGTTCGACGGCTTCGCGTCGGCCCGCAACGCCTGCATCGATGCGACGCCGGCCGAGCTGCGCGGCGTGTGGACGCTCTTCGTCGACGCCGACGAGGTCCACGGCGGCGAGCTCGCTGCGATGGCGCGCCTGCTGCCGTCGCTGCCGGTAGATGTCGACGCGGTCGAGGGCTACAGCCGCCATTTCGTCGGATCGTTCTCCTGGTGGGTGAGCGTCGAGCGACGCCTGTGCTTCTTCCGCGGGCGTGACGACCGCCGTTGGTTCGGGCGCGTTCACGAGCGGCTCGAGCCGCTCGGCAGACGCGTGATCCTGCCGTTCGTCTGGGCCCATTACGGACACGTCGTCACGCCGCGGATGGAGTGGGAGAAAAGCCGGCTCTACAGTTCGCTCGGTCAGCCCGGATTCGCTCCGACCGACGAGGAGCTCGCCAGCGTAGACGCCGCGCAGGCGTGGGGACGGTTCCGGACCGACGTCATGCGGTTCGACGGACAACATCCGCCGGCCGCGCGGCCGATCGTCGATGCGCTTCGGATCGAGTGGGCGCCGACGTTGGCGGCCGTCGACGTGATGTTCTCTCAAGTGACCCCGTTCGAGCGGCTTCGACGCGGCGTGCGGCGCGCGAACTACGCCCGGCTCATCGCGTTGCGAAAGCTCGAAGCGGGGGCGCGGTGGGGCCGCATCGCGTGATCCCCCCGGATCAGTCCGCTTGGGCGACGGGCTCGCGAATCTGCGTCTCATACAGTTTCGCGTAGAGACCGCCGCGGGCGACGAGATCGGCGTGCGTTCCGCGCTCGACGACGTTGCCTTCTTCGAGCACGAGGATCGTCGAGGCGCGACGGATAGTCGAGAAGCGGTGCGCGATGATGAACGTCGTTCGACCGACGAGGAGATGTTCGAGCGCGTCGTTGACGAGCGCTTCGCTCTGCGCGTCGAGCGATGACGTCGCCTCATCGAGGATGAGTATCCGCGGGTCGCGCAAGATGGCGCGCGCGATCGCGATGCGCTGACGCTCACCGCCCGACAGCCGCATCCCGCGCGCTCCGACTTTCGTACCGTACCCCTCGGGAAATCGTGCGATGAACTCCTCGGCGTTCGCAAGGCGAGCCGCGGCGCGGATCTCCGCTTGCGTCGCCTCGAGCCGGCCGTACCGGATGTTATTCTCGATCGTGTCGGAGAACAGCTGCGGGTCCTGCGGCACGATCGCGATGGACGACCGCAGCGATTCGAGCGTCACGCCGGCGATGTCGTGGCCGTCGACGAGCACGTGCCCGCTCGTCGGGAGATAGAAGCGCGGGATGAGATTGACCAGCGTCGTCTTGCCGGCGCCCGACGGACCGACGAGCGCCACGACCTCACCGGGCTCGAAGTGCGCCGTCACGCCTTTGAGCACTTCGTTGCGGCCGACGTATGCGAAGCGGACGTCGTCGAGATCGACCTCGCCGCGGACGGCCGCGAGCGGTTTCGCTCCCGGCGCATCGGGCACTTCGACCGGCAGGTCGAGGATCTCGAAGATGCGCCGCGCGCCGACCATCGCCTTGTTGAGGTCGCCGACGTAGTTCGCGATCTGGTTCACCGGATTGCCCGCGACGATCGCAAGCGTGAAGAAGCCGGTCCACGCCTCGATCGTCAAGTGACCGACGATGACCTCGTGGAACGAGTAGCCGGCGAGGATCGCGACGCCGAGGGTGACGATGAAGTCGACGACCGGCGTTTGCGTCAACCCGATCTGCGACGACTTCATCGACGCGCCGAGATACGCGTCGTTGCGGTTCGTGAAGCGCGTCATCTCGTACGGCTCGCGGGCGAACGCCTTGACGACGCGCATCGACTCGAGCGATTCTTGGAGGATCGCGTTGACGTCGGCGATGCGCGAAAGCGACGCGGTCGTCGTCCGCCGCATGAGCACCGAGAACCGCGACACGGCGATCGCGACGAACGGCGCGACCGCGATCAGGACGAGCGTCAGCTTCCAGTTGAGGTACAGCATCGTCCCGACCGAACCGATGAGGGTGAGCGCGGCGCTCACGAAGAGCGGCATCGACGAGACGCCGACGACCATGAGGTTGACGTCGTTGTCGAAGCGCGACATGAGCTCGCCGGTGCGCCAGGTGTCGAAGATCTGAAGCGGCAGATATTGGATGCGCGCGAACAGATCTGATCGCACCTTGGCGACCGCTTGCTGGCCGACCGACGTGATCGTATAGCTGCCGGCGTACGACGCGGCGTTCTTCACCATGTTAAGCGCGAGAAATGCGACGAGCGTCAGGAACAGCTCGGTAAGGCTTCGCGTCTGGACGGCTTGCGCGAGCGCCATGCCCACCTTGTAGTAGGCGATCGTCGCTGCCGAGCCGATGCCGGCGAAGACGAGCCCGACGACCATCTTGACCATCAGCGGCCGGGCGTAGGACAGGATGCGGCGGAATACCATACGGGACGTTGACTTTATCCCCGCGCTGCGTTAAATCCCGCGCGATTCGCCCTGTAACAAAGCCCGAATGCGCGCGGTAGAGCCACACGACCGCAAGCACGCATGCCGCGACACGCGGCAAGGCTTGCGTCGATGGAGGCCATCAACGACCATGGGTTGCTATTACCATCCAGCTGTGCCCACCGCGGTCTTGTGCCGCGATTGCGGGCACGAGATCTGCACGCACTGCGCCGTCGACTCGCTTTGCCCGGGCTGCCGTCTCGGTCAAGCGATGAAGGGCGCGGCGCAACGCCAGCCGGTGCTCACCGCGATCAAAGGCGGTTCGAACGGGAACGGCGCTCGCACGCAGGAGGGTCCGCGTCCGTCGTTCACAGCGACCGCGCAAAGCGCCGCGCCCCCGCGCGCGGGCGTCACCGTCGTCGAAGCGCCGCCGACGCCCGAGGATCGCTTGCTCGCCGCACTGTGCTACCCGCTTTGGCCGGTCGCGATGATCGTGCTCTTCCTGCAGTCGCAGCGATCGAAGTTCTTGCGCTTCAACGTCGTCCAGTCGCTCGCGGTCAACGCGCTCGGCGTCGGGCTGTACGCGATCTATGCGGCGACGTCGCACTTCCCGGTCATCGGGTGGCAAAGCGCGCTCGTCCTTCCCTTCGCGATGCCGATCTGGTTCTTCATCGACCTGTATCTCGGTGTCAAAGCGTACGGCGGCGAGAGCGTCAAGGTGCCGATCGCAGCGGAACTCGCCTCGAAGTACGCGGCCTGACGCGCCCGGAGTCAGCGGGCGGCTCTTGACGCCTCGGAAGCTGTAGCGGTCGAGCTTCAACTCGACCGGCGGTCACGTTCGCGACGGCTATGCCTCCCTCAGCGAACGCGACCGCGGGTCCAAGGCCCTACGTCTGGGGCGTCAAGAGCCGCCTGCCTTCGC
This sequence comes from Vulcanimicrobiia bacterium, assembly GCA_025450855.1. Classification (GTDB taxonomy): domain Bacteria; phylum Vulcanimicrobiota; class Vulcanimicrobiia; order Eremiobacterales; family Eremiobacteraceae; genus JANWLL01. The sequence continues at coordinate 14,654 of JANWLL010000074.1, read as the reverse complement.
CCGATGTGCTTCGTAGCGGGCGAGGAACTCGTGCGCCGCTTCGTCGTGATCGACGATCGGACGCGGGTAATCGTCGGGCGAGAAAAAACCGAGTTCGACTTGCTGCGTCCGCTCGAGCTGCCACGGGGCGAGCGCGGCTCGCGTCGGCAAGCGCGTCAGCTCCGGGCAATAGCGCCGGACGTACACCGCTTGCGCGTCGAAATGCCGCGCCTGCTTCTCCGGATTGTAGATCCTCGGATACGCCGCCTGATCCGATCCGACGCCGGCTATCCACTGCCAATTGCCGTCGCACAGCGCTTCGTCCGCTTCGATCGATGCGCGCATCCACGCGTCGCGTCCAAGCCGCCAGTCAAGACCGAGGTCGAAGCAACAGAACGACGCCGCGGCAATGCCGGCGCGCTGATGGACGTGGCCCTCTTTGCGCAGCTGACGCATCGCCGCGTCGACGAACGGATAGCCGGTGCGCCCCTCGAGCCACGCTCCGAGCTTGCCTGCGTCGGTCGACCAGCCGAACGAACGCATCTTCTCTTGCAGCGCCTCATCGTGGAGCGTCCGGTCGAAGCTCGCGAGGTGCGTGAAGAAATCCGCGAGCGCGAGCCGTCGGAAATACGCCTCCATCGACATCCGTTCTTGCGCGAGCGTCCACGAGCGCGACATGCGCTCTGCGACCGCGCGATATACCGTCCGCGAACTCACGCATCCGAAGCGTAGATACGCACCGAGCCCCGATGTCGCGTTGCGCGCCGGGTATTCGCCGTTGACCGCGTAGTCGGCAAGTCGTGCTGCGGCGAAGCGCGTCAGCTGATTCGTGGCGGCTTCTTCTCCCGGCGGTACCGCGAGCGGCGACGGCGGTTCGGGCAACGGGCCGGGCGAGGGATCGCGGGCGTTGCACGCGCCCTCCGGCGTGGCGAAGTCGACCCCGATCGACTTCCATATATCGTAGAATGGCGGGAACACCCGGTAACCCGTCGCGCCGCCAGCCTTTCGCTCCGCGATCGTCTCCGGCTCGTGGACCGCATGCCCGCGATGCAGATGGAGCGCGATCCCGATCGCACCGAGCGCTTCGCCCACCTTTTGCTGCAGCGCCAACTCGCGGCCGGAATACGCTCGCGCGACGTGGACGGCCGAAGCGCCGAGGCGCTTCGCCATCGACGTCAGCGCATCGGCCGCGCCGCCATCGAGCACGGTCAGGCTTGCGTCGCGCTTGTCGAGCGTCGAACGCAGCTGTTTGATACAGCCCGCGGCGAACGCGCGCTGACGATCGTTGAGCGGCTCGAGGTCCTCGAGCGCGTATGCGCCGTAGACGCGTTCGGACGATCCGCTCGCGGCTGTGAGCGACGGGTTGTCGCGAAGGCGCAGGTCGCGCCGAAACCAATGGATGCTGACGGTCATCTCAGCTGGCGCTTCACCCACATCGGCGCGTGACGCCTGCAAACGCCGGCGCCGCGCACGACGAAGAACAGGCCGCCCGTATGATCCGGGCGGCCTGCGATAGGGTCGACGATCGCTACGGTGCTACTTGAGCGACGCGACGTAGGCTGAGACGTCCGCCAGCTGCTTGTCGGTGATCGGGAGCTTCGGCATGCCCGATTCCGTGTCGATGGCGGCCGGGTTGCGCACCATGAAGGCGACTTGTCCGGCCTTGATGCCGGTGCCCGCGAGCGTCGGGCCAGGTCCACCCTGGTTCTTGGCACCCGCGCCGTGACAGCTCATGCAGTTCGAGTCGAAAACGGCCTTGCCGGCGGCGACATTTCCCTTCGCGACAGTCATGCTCTTGAGTTTCGCGAGCGGGATCGGCAGCGCCGACTTCGTCATGGGCGCGGTCGTGGCGGCCGACATGCCGGTCGTCGCCGCCGCAGTGGCGGATGATGAGGATGACGAGTTGTCCGAGCTCGAGCTGCCGGAACAAGCGGCGACGATCGCGCCGGATGCGAGCACCACGGTCAAGACCGCGAGAAATTTCTTCACAGCGCACTACTCCCTTCCGTTGCGCGGGGCGTTTACAGGCTATCTATACCTTTCCCTCCCCGCGCGGTTCTCGAACAAAACCAAGCGCGACGGCGCCCAAGATCACGTAGACGGCCAGCAGTTCGAACACGAGCCGATAGCCCGCGCCCGGGTCGTTCGCGGCGGCGCCGATCTTGTCGACGAGCACGCCGCCGATCGCAGGCGACAGTACTTGCGGGCCAGACGCGCCGATGTTCCAGATCGCCATGAGGGCGCCGGCCCGTCCGACGGGCAAAAGGTTGCACGCGAGCGCCCAGTCGACTGCATAGTACGCGCCCCAGCCGATGCCGAGTGCGATGGCGACCGCGATGACGTACTGCGTGTTCGACAATTGCGACAGCACGGCGGCACCGGCCGCGAGCACGAACAGCGCGCCGAACATGACGGCTTTCTTCGAAACGCGATCTGCCAGAAGATACGCCGGCACGGTTCCGATGATCGAGAAGCCGACCATCGCGAGCAGCACGCCGAGGCTCATCTGCAGATACGACTGCACGTGGAGCGCGAATCGGAGGAAGAACGCGAAGAACGGCAAGATGAGGTAGAGACCCATGCTGACGAGCGAGCGCGATACGACGAGCCAGACGAAGGAGGCCCGCTCGGGCCAGTCCGCGGGCTGCTTCGTTGCGAGCTCGTCGGCCTTAGGCGCGGGCTCGTCGCGTACGCCTATGAGCGTCACCGCGAGGGCCCCGAGCAAGACGACGGACAAGACGATCGCGAGCATGACGAGCCCGTGCGTCACCGTCGCCGCAGGCACCGCGGGATCGGGCTGGACGACGAGCCGCTTCGCGGCGAGCAGTCCGACGGCGTTGCCTGCGAGGCGGTAGAACGCCATGACCGCCGACGCACCGCCCTGGCGCGCACGCGGGACCTTGTCGGGGATGAGCGCCTGATACGGCCCCCCTGCGATGTTGAGCGATACCTGGACGGCGAAGACGGCGAAGACGACCGAAACGAACGACGGTGCGAGCGCGAACCCGAAGAGCGCGACGACGTCGAGCAGCGTGCCGGCGACGATGAACGGGATCCTTCGCCGCGCCGCATCAGACGCGCGGCCTGCTAGGTACTGCGCGACGATCGAACATGCGGCTCCGGCGCCGCTCAAGATCGCGGTCGCGGTACCGATCGCCCCTGGGGCGACGAAGCGCGCCGTCTGCGCTTGCATCGCCGCTCCGAGCAGCGCGGCCCAATGCACTTCCCAAGCGAACCAGAACGCGGACAAAACCGCTTGATCTCCGAGGCGTTTCAGCACTGCCGCCATCCGTCAGCCCACCTTCGCCTCTTCCGCATGCGCGTATGCGAAATCGATCGGGTCGTCGCAATCCATGGCGAGCGCGGGATCCGCGCCGCGAACGGCGCGGACCTTCGCGCCGAGCAGCGAGCCCGCACGCTGCTCGACGTCCGCGAGCGTCAACAGTTTGAAAAGGAACTTGAAGAGCAGCACGGGTCCGAGCAGCGACGCCAGCGCGAACAGGCTCTTGCGCGCGGCGAAAGCGCGCCTGATCATGCGGTCATCTTTGACCAGCGGTGTTCGATTGAACACGAAAGCGCTCGCGCCGGTCCACTCGCCGTCCGCGAGGGTGGCGAAATGTTTGCGCCCTCGAGGATACGCTCGCAGGAACTCAGCGCGTCCGAAAACCGGATAGCCCGCGTCGATATCGAGACCAGTCTTCTCGATGAGGCTCGCATAGCTCGCCGGCGTGACGAACGGCAGGTCCGACGCCGACATGACGATGCGTTCCGTCTGCGCGGCACCGACCGCCGCGATGAGATTCTCCTCGCCGGTCGGGAACTCGTCGATCCATTGATCGACGCCGGGCGCCGCCGACCGGGCCGCGGACGGACCCACGACGGCGATCCGTCCGATGCCGGGCGTCGCGCGAAGCGCGTCGACGACCGTCGCGATCATCGGCTTGCCGTTGATGCGGACGAGCGCTTTGACGTCCGACCCGAAACGCTCCGCCGCGTCGGGCGATAACCGCCCGCCGGCGGTGATGACTGCATCGAGCACGCGGTGCGCTTCTTTTCCGCCATGACGACGCCCTCGCCGTGCGTCCGCAGCGCGGAGCGCTAGGTCGCTCTCGGCAAAGGGTCGCAGATGATCGCTGTCTTCTTCTCTTGGATCGTGGTCGCGATGAGGGTTGCTTGGTTCGGGCCGCGGGGTTTGAGGAGGGCGACGATCTCGTCAGGCTTAAGCGGGAAGGCCCGCGTCTTGACGACGAGTCTGCCGATGTCGCGTTCGCGCAAGTATTCGCGGATGCGCTTCACCCCGAACGCCAACACGTCGCACACCCGATACCAGCGCACGAACGGATCGTGCGTTCGGTCCATCATATCTGTCGTAAGATAAGCGACCCTGCGGTCGAGCACGTGCCGATTCCGAGCCGAACAGAACGCGCCGATCAGACCTGCGCGTATCAATGCCGGATCGGGTTCGCCGACGCACGCTAGGAGCGTCGAGACCGTTGCGGCGACGGACCGGTCGCCGTCAAAGACGTGCGCGCCGTCGGAGTCGATCGCGGTAGCGCGACGCGCGCCGTCGTCGCGAGCGAACGCACCGCACCAGAGCACCGCTTCCTTACAGGTCCCTCGTTCGGAGATGAATTCGGCTTCGAGCGCCGCATCGCCGAGCGCGACCTTGATCGACGGGTCCGAGAGATCGATCCCGGGCGCGACCTTGACGCACAGGCGTGATTCCGGTAGTTCTCGTGCACGCGCGAGCAGCGAGGCGAGCGGCGGCGAGTATTCCGCGGCATCGCGAACGCGGTCGCTGCCGCGCCGGCGAGACGGATCCGCGAACGCGGCCGAAGCGCCGACGAGCGGCGCGCGCGCCGCGTCGGCGAGCGTCAGGCGTACTTTGCCCTCGAGACCTGCCGCGCGCGCGTTGCCGGCCGCGCAGGCGAGCACGTCAGCGTCGAGATCGTATGCATCGACGCGACGCGTGCGACGAGCGAGCGCGATCGAATCCGAGCCGATGCCGCAGCACAGATCGGCAACGACGTCGAGGCCCGCGAAGCGCGATGCCCGGTGGCGCGCCACCGCATCCGACGTCGCCTGTTCGTAGCCGGCGCGCGTGAAGAGCATCGTACGAGGATGTTCGAACTTGCCGGACGCTTCGGCGCGACGACGCGCGAACGACGTCGCGAGCGCCGCGCGCGCGAGGTCGGGCGGCGCGAGGGAACGGGCGCGCTGCGCCGCGGCCGTTGCATGCTCTTCGTCGAAGCCTTCGAGCGCCGACAGCAGCGCCGCTCCCTCGGACGATGCGAGCATCTCGTATGGGCTTATCGCCACGTCACCGTCGGTCGTCACTTACGTCGCTGCGCCAAGCGTCTCGACGAGGTGTTCCCAAGCTTGCGTTGCGCGCTTGGTCGCCGCTCGCACCGATTCCAATTCCGAGCGCACGTCGTTGACGCGTCGCGGATCGACGTAGAGCTCCGGATCGGCATACACCGCCTCAAGCTCGACGCAGCGCCTCTCGAGCCGTTCGATCTCCGCCTCGCACGACGCGAGCTCGCGTTCGAGGGACACGCGCTTGTTCTTCGACAGCACGACGAGCGGACGGTCGACGTCGTCGTCCGAGGGTCGATCGGTCGACGTTTGTGCGGGGGGGGCCACAGGTCTCGTCGAGCCGCCACGGAGCGAACGCTCGAACGCTTCGTAGCCGCCGTCGAAGTTGGTCCATTCGCCGTCGCGAAGCGCGAGAACGCGATCGGCTAGGCGGCGGAGCAGGTAGCGGTCGTGCGAGACGACGAGCATCGCGCCGCCGAAACCGTCGAGCGCGTTCTCGAGCGCTTCACGGCTTGCGATGTCAAGATCGTTCGTCGGCTCGTCGAGCAGCAGGCAATCCGATTCGCGCGTCATGAGGCGCGCGAGCATGACCCGCCGGCGCTCGCCGCCGGAGAACTCCTCGACGCTTTTGTCGGCGAGCTCGCCGCCGAGCCCCATCCTGCCGAGAAGCGCGCGCGCCTGTTGCGGCTTTACGCGGCCGGAATCGGAGACGATGTCGACGGCGCGCGCTCCGGCCGTGAGCTCCGCGGCCGAGTCTTGCGAGAAATAGACCGGCTGCACGCTCGACGCGAACTCGATCGATCCCGCGTCGGGCGCGACGACGCCTGCGATGATCTTGAGCAGCGTCGACTTGCCCGAGCCGTTCGGACCGACGACGGCGATCCGCTCGCCGCGCGCGACCTCGAAGCCGAGACCGGCGAAGAGCCGCTCGCGATACGATTTGGCGAGCCCGTTCGCGACGAGGGCGAAGCCACGGGTCGCCTCGCGTGAAGAAGTCAGGCGGACTCCGACGGGCGCGCGACTCGCCTTCGGGGTACCCGGATCCTCGAGACGCGCGAACATCTTCTCCCGGCTGCGCACCTGTGCGTAGTTATGCGACCCATGCGTTCGCAACTCGGCGATCGCCGCGCGCTGTCGCTCACGTTCCGCGACGAAGCGCTCGTGGACGCGTCTGGCCTCTTCGTCTCTCTGACGCCTCGCATCGACATATGCCGTGTACGCCGGCGCTCCATCGGGTCGCGGGTACGTCGCGATGGTACCGTCCTCGAGCTCCCATATCGCCGACGCGACGCGATCGAGGAAATAGCGGTCGTGAGAGACGACGATCGTCGCACGGCGGTCGCGCGCGATCAGGTCCTCGAGAAAGCGCGTCGCTTCGAGATCGAGGTGGTTCGTCGGCTCGTCGAGGATGAGATAATCGGGATCTTCGAGGAGCGTCCGCGCGATGGCGGCACGCGTCCGCTGCCCGCCGGAAAGTTCGCCGATCGGCTGGTCGAGGTCTGTCTCGCCGAGCCCGAACGCCGATAGCATCGAACGCATGCGGCGCTCGAAACCGGCGCCGCCGTGCCGCTCGTGCGCCTCACGGGCCTCGGCGTAGGCCTTCAAGTGTTTCGGCTCGGCTTCGCTATCCCGTCGTCGCGCCGCATCGGCGATCCGCTCTTCTAACGCACGGAGCTTGCGTTCTTCTTCGTCGACCATCGCGAACGCAGAATCCATGATGTCGCGGAGCCGCGCCTCCGGGTCGGCTAGCGCCTCCTGACCGACGTAACCGGGGCGACCGCCGCGCGCGCGAGTCACCGCACCGCCGTCGGCTGCGTCGATGCCCGCGAGTATCCGCACGAGGGTCGACTTGCCGGATCCGTTCGCGCCGACGATCGCGATCTTGTCGCCGTCGCGAAGGACGCCCGACGCACGGACGAGCACCTGCCGGGCGCCGTAGAAACGCTCGACGTCGGTGAACCGCAGCCACTCCATGATCAGTGTGCGATGACGACGATCTCGGCCGCGCCGCCGTCGCCGAGCACGCGCTTCGCCTCGTCGATGCGCGCCGTCTCGATCGAGCCGACTGCCGCGATGTTACCCGCCTCCATGGCGTCGATGAGCTGGAATCCGGCGTGGGTCGACGGCCGTTTGCCGAACGCTCCGCCGAGCACGCCGCCGGCTGCGACTCCGACCGCGAAGAAGAGCAGCGCCGCGGCGAGCATCCGAAGCGGCGGGTCGACGGGCATGAGCGCCCCGATGCTCGTCGGTCCAGCGGCAAGCCCGGCGAGCGCGCCGACGACACCGCCGACGACCGCACCGCGATTGACGCCTTCGCTCGCATCCGCTCCCGATGCGACGCCGGGAAGGCCGAAAAACGGGTCGAGCGGGTCGAGGTCGTCGGATGCACCGGCCGCTTGTGCGATCCGTGCCGCTCTGTCTTTGTCGACCGCTCCGACGCGCCAGCCTGCGACGACGCCGTCGTCCGAGAGCTTGCGCATCGCGGTGACGATCGCGTCGTCGCTCGAGAACGCACACCCGACAGTCGCATGGTTCGGCTCGGTCATGACCGAACTATACGTTTTCATCGCATAACGCCCTTCGCGGCTTTGAGATCAAATGACCCAACGACCGAAATCGATCGTCGGCATGGCGGCATCGGTGCGCACGCTCGACGACGAGCCTTCGTACTTCACCGACGTCCATCGCGGCTATGTCGGATCGACCGGAATCGTGCACGCGATCGTCCCGGCGGTTCCTCGCGATAATCCGCTCGTGAAGGTGAAGTTCCCCCCGGACGACCGGATCGTGTTCTTCCGCCTATCCGAACTTGCGGTTCGCGATCCCGACGAGCCCGTCGAACACGAAAAGCACGGCGAACGCGGAAGTCATCTGCCGCGTCCTTAACGTCATGCGTTCCGATATGACGGGCTAACGTGAGTGGATCGCTTTTTCGAGCCAGGCGAGACCCTCGACGATTCTCGGACCAGGCCGCTCGAGGATATCGTCGTCGGGCGATATTTCGACCCGGCCTGAGCGAACGGCTGCGAGACTGCGCCAAGGCTCGCGCGATCGGACATCTTGACCGAACGGTACTTCGCGACCGACGACGATAACGTCCGGCTGCAGAGCGACGATCGCCTCGCCGCTGAGATCGGGGTATGCCTGATCGACGTCGCCCGCGACGTTGACACCACCTGCGAGGCGGATGAGATCGTCGAGGTAGCTGCTCTTGCCCGCTGTGAAGCCGGGCAGACCGAGTAGGAACAACACGCGCGGTTTCGCCTGTTCGCGCGCGGCCCTAGCCGCGATCGCAGCGATGTCGTCGTGGATCTGCGCCAAGAGTAAGACAGCGGAAGGCTCCGCTTTGCACGCTCGTCCGACGCCTGTGATATCGGCGTACAAGTCCGGCATACCGCGATTGGGCAGATAGGTCACCGGAACGTCGAGCCGCTCCGCTATTTCTGTCCCTTCCCTCTCTTGATCGTGGAGTGCGAGCACGACGGATGGATGGATCTTCGCGAGCGCTTCCAAGTCGACATGGGAAAGGTCGGCGACGTGCGGCAGCTTCTTCGCCGCCGGAGGATAGTCGTCGAAGGTCGTGTCGGCGACGAGCTCTTGGCCGCACACGACCGCATACGCTATCTCGGTGATCGACGGAGCGAGCGAAACGATGCGAATGCGAGGGTCATTGGGACCCGCATCTGCGAGCTCGCGGAGCGCCTTCAGGTTCGCGGCCTCGCTGCCCGGAGAGGACACCGGCAACGGCGGGATCGTCGGCGCCGGATGCGGCGCCGTGGTTCGCGCCGACGAGCACGCTGTGCCGAGGACCGCAAACGCCACAGCGAAGGCGCCGAGCGCTCGCCTCACCGCCATGCCTGCGAGAACGTCAGCGACATCGTCGGCCCGATGACGGGATATCCGTACGATTCCGCAGTGCGCTCGCCGGTCAGGTCGTCGAGGCGGAGCATCAGCGACGATCCTCTGCCGAGCGACACGCGACCAAATCCGCCGAGCGTGGCGAACGACGGCAAAAGCACGGTGTTCTTCTCATCCGCATAGCGCTGCCCGGTGAAGGCGCAGTCGATGCCGTACGACGTGCGCGTCCGGTTTCGCTCGATTCGTAGGGCGGCGGTCGCCGTCGGCCGGTAGAGCAGCCGTTTATCCATCGTCAGATCGAGAGCCTCGGTGTAGTCGGTGTACGACGCCGAAGCCGCAAAGCCGGCACCGAACGGTTCTCGCAACGACGCATCGAATCCGCGGACGCGCGCGCTTGCGACGTTCTTCGGCGCCACGTCGCCGAAATTATCGATCGGCACGTCGATGATGAGATTGTTCGTGTCCGTGCCGAAATACGTCAACGAAGCGAGCCCGCGACCGGACGGCTCTGACGCGCCGATATCGAACGTCGCGCCGTATTCGGGCTGGAGCGTCGGCGTGCCGAAGTTGGGGAAGTAGCGCTCGTCGAGCGTCGGCGACCGGAACGAGCGCGCGTAGTTCGCGCGCAGCGCACCACCACCGGGCAGCGCTTCGGTGACGCCGACGCTCGGCACGGTCACCGCGGCGACTCCCTGCGGATGCTCGCGGCGCAATCCGAACGACAGACCCGTCGGCGAGTCGGTGGCGTGGATGTCGTCCTGCACGTACCACGCGGTCGTCGCGTCGCTCGCGGTCGTCGGCGCCGCATAGAAGCTCGCGCCGAACGTCGCGCGATCGCCGCGCGTGTCGAAACCCGCGACGAGCGTGTTCGACCTTCCGGCGGTCAGCACGTCGCGGACGCTCACCCCGCGCGTCGCAAGCGACGTCAAGGTATCGAAACCGAACGGCGGGGCCGGATCGTAGAAATGAAGCCGCCTGCCGTCGGCGTAGCCCTGGATCGTGAGGTCATTGGGGCCGCTCTGCCACTCGAAGTCGGCCTCGCTTCGCCCCCAATCGCGCTGCTGCCGGGCGAGACCGCTCGGACAACCCGAGTTGTTCGGCGGCGCCGCGCAGAATTCGAGATCGCCTGGAGCGCCGACGTCGTTCGCGTCGTCGTTGAGCGAGAGCGAGCCGTGGACGGAGCCGAAGTCATGTCCGAGCGACAGCGTCACGTCTTGCGCTTTCGCGTCGTCGTCCGTGCGCGTGCCTGCAGGTATCGTGAGGAACGCAGGATAGTCGAACTGGTCGCGCGCGTGCGACGACCGTACGTCAAAAGACGCGGCGACCTCTCGCGAATCACCGTCGCGGGCGCTGACGCCGGTCGCCGTGGCGCCCTCATAGCCGATCTGCTCGTAGGCCGATGCGGACGGTGCGCCGGCGGCCGGCTTTGTGATGATATTGATGACTCCGCCGACAGCTCCCGAACCGTAGAGCGTCGACGCGCCGCCTTCGACGACCTCGATGCGCTCGATGCCGTCCGGCGCGAGCGACGAGAGATCGAAGTCGCCGAGATCCGCGTCGCCCGCTGGACGTCCGTCGATCAGGACGAGGGTCTGTTCCGAGCTGGCGCCTCGCGCGAGCAGACTCTCAACGCCGCCGAACGCACCATTGCGCTTCACGAACAGACCGGGGACGAACGAGAGTGCCTGCGCGAGTGTCGGTGACGCGAACTCCGCCAGGTCGTCCGACGTCACGACGTACGTCTCGCGCGAGGCGGCTCGAATCGTCGTCGTGCGTCGCTCCGCGGTCGTGACGATCGTGTCGAGCAGCTTCGCAGCGACACCGCTCGCCGTCGGCGACGGCGTCGGCACCGGCTGATCCGCTGCGGCCGGGCCTGCCGCGAATGCCAACGCGAAAACGGATACGGCGTATACGGTGATGGTCGAGAGCTTCATGAGCATATGTCCTTCTCTGAGATCAAGCGCCCTGTCAGCGCGGCAGGCACACGAGATAGCCGTGATCGGGATGCCGGTGGACTGAAACGCCGGTGCCGAACGCGCGGCGCAAAGCGTCGGGCTCGAGCACTTCGAGCGGCGGTCCGCTGACGAGCGCGCCGCCGGCGAGCAGCGCGATCGTATCGGCGAATCGCGCGGCAAGCGTGAGGTCGTGGATCGCCGCCGCGACCGCGACGCCGCTCGCCGTGAGCGAGCGCAACGTATCGAGGATCTCGACTTGGTAGCGCAAGTCGAGATGCGTCGTCGGCTCGTCGATGAGGAGCGTGCGGGCCGAGGTCGCCAGTGCCGCCGCGATCCACGCACGCTGTACCTCGCCGGCGCTCAACTGCGCGACCGGATCGTCGGCTCGATCGTCGAGCCCGGTCCGCGCGAGCGCGGCTGCGACGGCGGTTTCGTCACCCGGCGTCGGCCGCAGACGCCACCAAGGCCGGCGCAAGGCGAGTCCGTAATCGGCGAGCTCGCGCGGCGTCACGTCGGACGGCGGATTGACCGTTGACACGACGAGCGCGACGCCTTCGGCCGGCGATACGGAACCCGCATCCGGACGCTGCACCCGCGCGATGATGCGGAGCAGCGACGATTTGCCGGATCCATTCGGACCGACGATCGCGGTGAACGAGCCCGGCGGCAGCGCGAGCGATACGTCCGTGAATATCGTCCGCCGTCCGTAGCGAACAGAAACGCCGTTGACGGCGGCGGTCGCCATCATAGCTCCACCGGCCTGCGCGCGACGGCGAGGAAGAACGGAACGCCGACGATCGCGAGCAGCACGCCGAGCGGGATCTCAGTCGGCGGCGCGATCGAACGCGCGAGCGCGTCGGCGACGATGACGACCGCAGCTCCGCCGAGCGCACTGGTCGGCAAGAGCCAAGCGATGTCGCCGCCGACGAGCCTTCTCGCGCCGTGCGGCACCATGAGGCCGACGAAACCGACGACGCCGCTCACCGCGACGCACGCCGCTGTGATCAGGGCGGCGAGCGAGAGCACGCGCCAGCGCGCGCCGTCGACGTTCAAACCGAGCCCGGCGGCGGCAGACGTGCCGAGACGCAACGCGTTGAGCTGGTGGACGAGCGTCGCCGCGCCGGCGAAGCCGACGGCGAGATACGTGCCCGACCAGCGCAGCTCGAGCCACCCGCGTCCGCCGATCCCGCCTGCGAGCCATGAGAGGACCGAGAGTTCTGACGACGGCTCGAGACGCAAGAGGACGAGCGTCACGGCGGCGCTGCACAGCGCCGAGACTGCGACGCCGGCCAGCACGAGACGGAGATTGCCGGTAGCGCCGCTTCCGGCGCCGAGGATGGCGACGACCGCTGCGCACGCGAGCCCGCCGACGAACGCCACAGCGGGCACGACCGCGAACGACATCCCAGCCGCGATGCCGAGTGTCGCAGCGAGCGCCGCGCCCGCGGATACGCCGCTCACGTACGGATCGACGAGTGGATTGCGGAACAAGGCCTGAAGCATGACGCCTGCGACCCCGAGCCCGGCGCCGACGCACGCTGCGATGCAAACGCGCGGCAGCCGAAGATCCCAGAAGATCGTATGGGCGAGACTCGTTGTGTTCGGATGCGCGGCGGCAAAGGCCAGCGCTCCGATCGGCACGCCGACGGAACCGAATGCGAGCGCGGCGCACGCCGCAACGGCGGCGGCGACGGCCAAAGCCGCAAGCGCGACTGTGCGCTTGTGGCGCGGGCGAGTCATGCTGGTCGAAGCACCCTCTTTTTTCGCGAAGAGAGGACTTACGTCGAGCGCTGGTCCGAGGAAGGTCTCCTGGCTCCCGGATCGTGGCCTTCGTACCGTCGCCTTCCCGTCGCTGTCGCGGCGGTGGCGGTGTCGGCGGCTCCCCGGTTACAGTGGCGCGACCGCGCCGGATTCTCACCGGCTTCCCTGGCGCCTCGGATCTGTGTTCGCGAACTACTTATGAAGATCGCTCTGGCGCTCCTGTTCCATCGCACGAGAGAAGGCCTGAGATTGACGCGCCCAAAAGCGCAGATGCCGATGCAATACTACGAACCCAACTTCATCGGCGAAGCGCTCGTCGTCCTCGATCGCTTCGGCGAACGGGCGAAGGTCCTCGCAGGCGGCACGCTTCTCGGCCCACACCTTCGCGTGAACCCAGACGCGGCCGACGCGCTCGTCAACCTGAAGAGGATAACCGAGCTCTCCGAGATCCGGCTCGACGGCGACGCGTTGCTGGTCGGCGCGCTTGCGACCGCCCGCTCTATCGCTCGCGATCCTCTCGTCACGATCCACGCGCCGCTTCTCGCGGCAGCTGCTTCATCGCTCGGCGCACCGCAGCTGCGGACCGTCGCGACGATCGGCGGCAACGTCCTCTCGACGCATCATGCCGCCGACATGGCGTGCGCGCTGCTCGCATGCGACGCGACAGCGACGGTCGCGAAGCTCGACGACGAAGTGCTTACGGTGCCGGTCGGGCAGATGCTTTCGCCCGCCTTTGCCGGTTTGAGGGCGGGCTCGCTCCTCGCCGGCTTTCGGATACCTATCGCGGTCGAATCGGTCGACCGTAAAGGTCGACCGCTCCAAGGTCGACCGCTCCCCAGGCTCAGCGCGTTTGAAAAGATGCAGACACGACAGGCTTTCGAGCTCGCGCTCGTCTCCGTCTGCGCGTCCGTGCGACGACAGCCCGACGGTGGCGTCGCAGAGGCGCGCATCGCGCTCGGCGGCGCGGCGCAGACGCCGATCCGAGCGATCGCCGCTGAGCGCGCAATGGCCGGCGGCGACATGAGCGATGCGCGCATCGCGCGGGCGGCGCACGCCGCGGCCGATGTCGACGCCGAGCCGTGCGACGACGACCGCGCTTCGGCGGCATATCGTCGCCAGCTCGTGCGAACGCTGGTGACGCGGGCGTTGATCTCGATCCGGCGCACCATCGCGGAAGGGGCTTGATCGATGCATGCGGTCACCCTCCACGTCAACGGTTCGACCCATCGCGTCGTCATCGATCCGGTCGCATCGCTGCTCCGCGTGCTGCGCGACGAACTGGGATTGACCGGAACCAAGGAAGGCTGCGGCACGGGGTATTGCGGCGCGTGCACGGTTCTCGTCGAAGAATTGCCTGTGAACTCGTGTCTGTATTTCGCGGTCGACGCCGACCACAAGCGGGTGACGACGATCGAAGGCCTGTCGCAAGACGGTTCGTTATCGCACGTGCAGCAGGCGTTCGTCGACAACGGCGGATTGCAGTGCGGGTACTGCACGCCCGGAATGATCTTGACGACTCAAGCGCTGCTCGATGACGATCCCGATCCGTCGTCCGAGCACATCAGAGCGTCGCTCTCGGGCAATCTTTGCCGCTGCACCGGCTATCAGTCGATCGTCAAATCCGTGCACGCGGCTGCGAAGGCCAAAAATGAGAGCGAAGCTCCGAAAAAGGCGGTTCGCGGACGCACGCGAGTGAGGTCGCGCGCATGAGCGAGGATCCGAGCTGATGGCGTCCGTCGTCGGTACGCATCGAATCCGCGGCGATGCGCGCGCGAAGGCGTCCGG
>JANWLL010000073.1 GCA_025450855.1 Vulcanimicrobiia bacterium | reverse complement strand
TTCGGCAAGCCGATCTTGGTTGCAAGCATCTCGGGCGACTTTAAGCCGATCGCAAAGCAGGCTGGCCTCGGCGAAGATGTACACCCACACACTCTACGCCACACGTACGCCTCGCTTGCGTTGAAGGCGGGCGTTCCCGTAACGACCGTTTCTGCAAACCTAGGCCACAGTAATACGACGACAACGATGAGCGTCTACGCGCACCATATTCCGTCCGCCGAGGATTCGGCCGCAAGGGCGATTCAGCTGGCCATTGGTGGGAAGTCGTGAAGGTTCGACTCTCGCATCTGGAATGCCGATCTAAGCGTCTCTGTGACCAATCCGTGACCACGGACTACATTTGCGGTGTTTGACTCAGGGCGGAATGCCGGAAATACCCGTACAATAAGACATTCGCGAAATGAGCCGACGTAGCTCAGTTGGTAGAGCGGCGGTTTTGTAAACCGCTGGTCGGGGGTTCAAGTCCCTCCGTCGGCTTTTTGGTATCCTTATTTCATGCGGGTCTGCGCGATCTCACGATCCGAAACACCACCGAATCTCGCCGAGTTGCCAACAAATTGCCAACAAATCTTCGGACAGCTGGCGAAACAGCGACGACGTAGTTAAGCCAGAACCTACTCTCGGATGGTCCAGGTGATCTGGAATGACGACTCGTCTTGTCGATGCGATGCCAACGGTCGACACGCTAACTTCAGCGGGCAATGCGGATGTCGCCGCGATCATTTTGGCACACGCTAATGCACGACACGGTGACAACTCGTTCTCCAGGCACAACCTGGTGATTGAGATGGCTGAACCATATCTTCAAGACAAGAGCGTTCAAAAGCCGCTGGATGCTATTCGGCACATCGCTTCCCGGGTTGTATCGGAAGCCGTGGGCTGGCGGCGAAGAGTTGTGGTATGGAAGCCTTAGAGGCGCGTCGGGCGCCCTTGAACGAGCTCTGTTCGTGGAGGCCTTGACGATCGCATGGATGCTCGTCGAGTTCGCTGCAGCGACCTGGGCTGCGATCGCCGCCAACAGTTTATCGCTCCTAGCTTTCGGACTTGATAGCGGCGTCGAGCTTGCGTCCGCGAGTGTTCTGGTTTGGCGCCTGAGGACTGAGCTGACGCATGACTGCGATGACGCGGAGTGCGATAGGATCGAACGCGTCGAGCTGCGTGCGTCTCGGGTCTCCGCCGCTCTCCTGTATGGCCCAGGAGCGTACGTTGTGGTTGAATCCGTTGCAAAGCTGATCGGTCACGGCGCGGAGGCATTCACGCCGGTGGGCCTGGCTGTCACCGTGCTGGCGATTCCAATCATGATCGGACTGTCCGCCGCAAAACTCAGGCTGTCAAGAGATCTCAATAGCGCATCGCTTCGCGCCGACGCCGCGCAGGGAACGGCGTGCTGGTACCTCGCTGCGGCTGTACTCATCGGAATGGCCTTGCAACTCGGGATTGGGGCGTGGTGGGCCGACGCGGTGGCATCGCTAGTGATCGTCGTATTCCTAGTGCGAGAAGGGAGCGAGGCGTGGAGCGGCAGGCATTGCTGTTGACAATCGCTCAGCGCCGAAGGCCATCACCGTGTATTGAGAGCTGATGATTTTCTTCTAACAACCTTCTGCTCGCGGCGCAAGTAACAAGGACAGGGTCGCCGCCCGTGGAATGCGAGCGCACACGGCGGTGGAGTCCGCCAAGCAGCGATGCAAACCGCCCCATTCGGGGCCGATGACTCCTAGCTCGTCGGGAGTATCAAGATGCACGCTGTATTTGATATTGGAGCACTTCAAAACGTTTGGTTGATAGCAGCCATCTGGATGGCTCTGGCGTTGCTGGGGTCGTTGGTTTCCATCCGTTTTGGCATCGCTGCCGCCTTAGTTGAGATATCCCTCGGGATCATCGCCGGCAACTTCATCGCGTTGCGATCGAACGTCTGGATCGACTTTGTTGCCGGCTTCGGCAGCATCATGTTGACTTTTCTCGCCGGCGCCGAGATCAACCCAAGTGTGCTAAAGCGGCAATGGCGGCCGGCAGTCACGATCGGCATTTTGTCGTTCTCGGCTCCGTTCTTCGCGGCACTTGCATTTGCGTTCTTCGGAGCTCATTGGAATCCAAACGCCGCAAAGATCGCCGGCATCGCTATGTCGACGACTTCGGTGGCGGTGGTCTACGCGGTCATGATTGAGTCGGGGCTCGCGGGCACGCCCTTTGGTCAACTCATCTTGGCGGCGTGTTTCATCACCGATCTCGGCACGGTCGTTGCGCTCGGGCTGCTGTTTGCTAACGTCAACGCCTGGCTCGCGTTATTCATCGGCGTCAGCATCGTCGTAATCTCGTTTGCTCCGCGTTTCGTGCCTAACCTGTACATGCGCTTGGGCGATAGGGTGAGCGAGCCCGGCGCGCGCTTCCTGTTTCTAATCATTTTCTCTCTGAGCGGGCTTGCGACGCTGGCCAACAGCGAAGGAGTGCTCCCGGCCTACTTCTTGGGGTTCTCGTGCGCCGGATTTCTGCTTAGCCACACGGAATTTTCGCGCGGCCTCCGGCGAACGACGATGAGCTTACTCACGCCGTTCTATTTCATAAAGGCAGGGACGTTCGTGTCGCTTTACCAGGCCGCGTCGGAGGCTTGGGTAATTGTGGCGTTTTTCGCGGTCAAGGTGTTCGCCAAGCTCATTGCCGTCTTCCCCGCGGCTCGCGGTCTGCGCTACAAGGGCGGCGACGCGGCCTACCTCACGCTGATGATGGCGACGGGCTTGACGTTCGGCACGATTTCAAGCCTTTACGGTCTCTCGCACGGGTATATCACTCAGGCCCAATACACAACACTCGTTACCGTCGTAATCCTGACTGCCATCATTCCGACAATGATCGCACAACGCCATTTCCCGCCGAGTCAAGAGGTTACCGAGGCAGAGTCTGGAGGCCTCGAAGAGATCGAGGTTCGGTACCCGCGAACGACGACAGGTCGACCGGCCGGCGAGGAATGACGCTAAGCGGAAGGCAAACGCTCAGCGGGTAAGTCCGGACCTAAACGGGATCTACGTGGCGATAGCAGCGGGCTATAAATGATCCAAGCACTCTCGGCAGCGATCTTCTTGGCCACGATAGGCACGATGATCGCGCGGCCGCGTCGAATACCCGAATGGCTTGCCGCGACTCTAGGTGCGCTTCTCCTTGTAGCGATAGGCGCCGAGTCCGTGGGCGATGCGCTTCACATCGTCATTGCGCAATGGAACGTCCTGCTCTTTTTCGCCGGACTGACGATCGTCGTCGCAATTGCTGAGTCCGGAGGCTTTTTTGCCTGGATCGCTTACGGCGCTGCCGTAATCGCGCATGGATCGTCAGAACGACTCTTTTTCGGCACCATCATTGCCGGCACAATAATAACGCTCTTCCTAACGAACGACGCGGCAGCCATCGTCATGACGCCTCTAGTCTACATCTTAGTCCGGCGACTGCGACTCCGCGCCGCGCCCTTCGCGTTCGTCTGCACGTTCATCGCCAATGGAGCGTCGATCGCGCTTCCGATAAGCAACCCCATTAACTTCATCATCGCCGACGCCGCCCATCTACGCCTGGGCGGCTACGTCGGGCTGCTGTGGGCGCCTGCGGTCGCCGGGATGATCGCGACAATGGTGGCACTCTGGGCCACCTTTCGGCGCGATGTCGGCGTCCAGTTCGATCCTGCGCTGGTGCGGCAGCCGCTCGACGACCCACGCTACCGCGGCGAAGTAACTGGATTAATCGGAATGACCGCAATCGGACTAGTAGCCGTGTCGGCCGCAGGCGGTCCGGTCGGCGTATGCGCGGCGAGTGCAGGGGTCATCATGCTCGCGCATGGGTTCCTTCGTAGGGCGATTCATTGGCGCCGCGTAGCTGCGGACATGAACCCATCCATTGTAGTGATGGTTGCGGCTTTGTTCGTAGCAGTAGATGGCATTCGGCACGCCGGGCTGTTGAATTCGGCGGCATCCTTGGTCGTGGCGACGGCACGATTGCACCCATCCCTCGCGGGTCCGCTTGCCGCGCTAATGGCGGCAACGGCGTCCAACATCTTCAACAACCTGCCGACGGCGCTCATAGCGGTCGGGACGCTACATGTCGGAGCCTTTCCTGCATCGGTAGCGCGCCAGTTCGCCGCAGGCTCCGTGGTGGGATGCGACCTCGGCCCGAATTTGACAACAGTCGGATCGCTATCGACGCTGATGTGGCTTGCGCTACTCCGCCAGCGAGGTTTGGAAATCTCCACGACCCAGTATCTCAAGGTGGGAGTGCTCATCGCGCCGGTCGCGTTGGCGGCCGCAATCGCCGCTTTATGGCTCGCAAGTCGATGACTGCACGAGAGGTTCGACAATGCTGATCGTTATTTGCTTAGACTTGGAAGACGGCCTAGATCCGATTACTGGACTCGTCGGCCGGATTGCTCTTGCAGGCGCCGACGTCGAACTGCTGCACGTTGTAGATACGGTGGAAAGGGTAATCCTCGAACGGTCGCTGCACGCGGGTGTCGTGCGCCCTCAGCTTGCCGATGTGGAAGAAGAGCTAGACGATGACGAGCGCGCCATGCTTCGAGCTACCTATGATCAGGCTGCTCCAGTCTTGGGCGCGCAGGGCATAGCCAATATACGACTGAGCGTCGGCTCGGGCCGCCCAGAACGCGTCATTGTATCACACCTGTCGGAGGCCAACGCGGATCTTTGCGTCGTAGCACGCCGCACCGACTGGAAGCAGCGCCGCGAGGTCGGTCCGCATTCCGTTGGCAAGGTAGCGCGATACATTGTGGATCACGCGTCCTGCCCGGTCTTCGTACTCCGGTGATGAGAATCGCGATCTAGTCAGCGGTGAATAGGCTTAGGAGAATTGCCAACGTTTTGCCAACAAACGCAACCAAACACCGGCCGACAGTGATCAAGAGGGGCCTAGGAGGGCGTGAGTCAACCCCCAATTCGACTCACGTAAGCCGACCAGAACCAACTGCGACCTTCGACTGGAACCGATTTTGTAAACCGCTGGTCGGGGGTTCAAGTCCCTCCGTCGGCTTCAAGAATCCAAAGTCGCAGGCACAAGGGCCCACGATGCGCGTTTACGTCTTTGCCTTCTCACTCGGGATCTGCGCCATCCTCGCATCGTCACGAGTGTGTGCGTCCGCAGCCACGCAGGAAAGCGTTCTCTATAGTTTCGGCGGCCTTGACGGTGCCGGACCGCTTTCGGGTATCGTGCCCGACGGGGCGGGCGACTTTTTTGGCGCGACGGTCTTCGGAGGGACTCGCGCCATCGGTACGATCTTCGAAATCAGCCCCAATCCCACGGGATACTCCGAAAGCGTGCTCTACAGTTTTCGTGGACGTGAAGACAGCGAAAAGCCGACCGGCATCGTGAGAGATGCCGAAGGTAACCTGTTCGGTTTCGGCGCGATCGGCGGAGCCGGAGCAGGCGGCACCGTATTCGAGCTCGGTGCAAGAAGGATCGGCGGATATCGCTTCCGCGTGCTCTACGATTTCGGTCCGGATTTCGTCGCGTTCGGTCCGGTCGGCGCGCCCGTGCTCGGCAAGTTCGGAGGGCTGTTCGGCGTCACTCAAGGTGGGGGCACTGGTCACGCGGGAATCGTTTTCAAGCTTACGCCTGTAGGGTTGACGTACACCTACAGCACGATCTACGAGTTCCCCGGCGGCGCCGGCGGCGAACTCCCTCAAGCCGGTCTCACATCGGATCCGCACGGCTCGATTTTCGGCACGACGTACTACGGCGGGAACCTGAGCGGGTGCTCGGGCGGCTGCGGCGAGGTCTTCGAGATCACCCCAACGATGAATGCATACCGTGAACGAGTCCTGTACCGGTTCCAAAGCTTTAGTGACGGAGCGCAGCCGATCGGCGTGCTAACGGTCGACCCGGTCACCGGCGACATCTATGGCACGACCGAATATGGCGGAACCGGCCAGCGAGGGTGCGGAACTGTTTTCCGTCTCGCGCCGCAAGGCGGAGGCTACGTGCACACCGTCCTCTACAGCTTCAACGGGGGACGCGACGGGTGTCTACCGGAAGGGCAGATCCACATCGCGCTCAATGGCGATCTCTTCGGCACCGCGTACGACGGCGGCCTCGGTTTCGGCGTCGTCTACGAATTGCTTCCGTCTGGCGGCACCTACACGCACCGGACGTTGTACGAATTCCTGGGTCCTAGCCATGGGATTCACGACGGCGCCTTGCCAGAATGGACGAATCTCACCGCGGACCTGAGCGGCGCGCTTTACGGAACAACGCGGTCGGGTGGGGCGCACGTGCAGTGCAACGATGGCAATCGGGGTTGCGGCACGATCTTCAAGATCATCCCGTAAGCAAGTGACGCGCCGAGTGAAGACCCGGCGCGTCAGGTTCTGTGACTTCGGCGTTTACGGAGCCGGGATGAACTTACCGAACAGGCCGTCGCCGTATCCGTTGGGCCCTGCCGAGAAGTAGAGCTCGTCGGCATTTCCGCTGGCGCCGCCGCCGGCGCCGATCTCGAGGCTCCACAAACCCGGGTTCGCGATCGTCTTGCCCGTCGCGTCTTGCATCTGGCCCAAGAACGCGCCGGTCTTCGAGTTGAACGCACTTATGTGCCCGTCATCCACGTTGCCGATCAAGAGCGCGTTGCTGAACGGACCGAAGTGCGGCCCCGCCACAGCAGCACCCCACGGCGCCTCGAGCGGCCCACCCGGTCCGTTTGCCGCGAACCGCTTGACGAGCCGGCCGTTGAAATCGAAGATATCTACAACGCCGCCTTGGTTGCTCGCCTGGCTTCCGAAGGTGACGAGGATGAAGCCCTGGACGAGGTGGACCCCATAGACGCTCAAGGTGTTCGGAACGGTCGGATCGGTGAACGAGTACAACTTTTGGAACTTGCCGTCGAACACGTTTACCCGATTGTTGACCGCGTCGGCGGCATACAGCCGCCACCCGTGATTCGTCTTCGCGATGGCGAGTCCGGTATAGAGCGAATGCGAGCTGAAGTTGTCGACGGCGATGACCGCATGGTTCAAGTCGACGCCCGGATTCCAGCCGCTGATGGTGCCGTCGAGCGTATCGAAGAGAAACACGCCGGGACCCGACACGCCGTTTTCGGAGACGACGAACGCGTTCGACGAGTTTGCGACGATGCCGCTCGGCGTGCCGGCCGTCCCCGCAGGCTGCTCCGGCGCGGCCGGGATCGCGACGACGAGGCCCTGAGCGACGCCGTGGGAATCGTAGAGCGTCGAAAGTCCCGTCCCTTCATCGGACAACCAAAACGGGTTGCCGGGAAAGAACGCTGCGCCCCAGCCATTGACGAGGTTCGGATCGGTGTGGTGCGCCATGCCCGGCACGTTCGACGTCAAGTTGATCTGCTGATAGCCGCCCGCCGCAGCCGCCTCCGCGACGCAAAGATCGAAAGCTCCAAGCGCCAGCACGATCGCCGACAATGGCGGCAGCGCGCGCCTAAATGAAAAACGCATCGATCGCGAACCTCCTCCATGACGTCGCCGAGCTGAACCGGCGTGATACAGTGGCGGCCAGCGTATCAGCGATGGCTGAAACAATGGTGAATGAAAAAATCGCGATGGAGGCGCGCTAGGACGATAGCGCGTTAAACGGATCGGGCGCCACGAGCGATCGGCAGAGCGACGGTCATCGTCGTGCCGAGTCCGTCGTTCGAATCGACGCTCACAGCATCGGCGAGCGTACCGACGAGATAGAGGCCGCGGCCATCTTCCTCTAGTTCGTCCTCGGGCAGCTTGACGGCGAAATTCGGAAGGCCGGGCCCAGCGTCTGCGATCGTGAGCACCGGATGGACGCCCAAGCAATCGATCTCGAGTCGTACGACACCAGGCGCATGCTTGACCGTGTTCGCGAGAAGCTCGCCGATGATAAGCTCCGAGCGCGCGAGGTCCTCTTCAGACGCGCCGTAGTCGCGCAAGAACGCCATGAGCTCGTGGCGAGCGGCGTGGGCGAAGTATGCGTCGCTCGAGTGGAACAGCCATGTCTTTCGAGCAGCGGGCTCGTCAGAGATCTGACCATCTGGCGCAGGCGACAACTGGAGCACGACGATCACGGCATCGTCGATCGCCTTGCTCGAGCCCATCACCGCGCGCTGGACCGCGAGCGCCGGCTGCGGCCACGTATCCGCCTTGACGATCGCCGCGACGGCTTGGACGAGCGACGCTTCGGCTGCCAAAACGTCACGCTTGAATTCCGTGATGCCGTCGGAATAGAAGCACACGACCGCATCTGGCGCCAAGGGAACAGTATGCGTCTGCAAACGCAGATCGGAGTCGACGCCGAGCGGTATGCCGCTGCACGAAAGGATCCGAGCGGGAATCGTCGATGCGCCGATGACGGGCGGTGGATGACCGGCGCTCGCGAAGCGCATCGCACCGAGGCCGGGGTCGATGATCGCCACGAGTGCCGTGACGATCGTGCTTTCCTGCAGGCGCAGCAGCACGTTGGTCTTCGCGAGGATCGTCGACGGGTCGTTTGAGTCGAGCGCTGCCGCGAGAATGCTTTGGCGCATCCGGGCCGCGGTCATCGCCGCAGCGACGCCGTGCCCTGCGACGTCGCCGATCGACACCATTATCCGGCCGTCGGGGAAATCGAACGCGTCGTACCAATCGCCGCCGACGAATGCCGTCTGCTCGGCGGTCAGATAGAGCGCATCGAAACGCAAGTCGGAGCGCTGAGGCAGAGCGCCGGGCAAGAAGAACGCCTGGAGTGTGTCGGCGATGCGAGTCGTCTGCTGTAGCTCGCGCTTTTGAGCATCGACGTCCGTGTTCGTGCCGCACCACCGCGTGACGGTGCCGCGCTCGTCGCGCATCGGCTCCGCTCTGACGAGGAACCAACGATAATCGCCGTCGTGGCGCCGGATCCGCGAGTCGATCGAGAACGGTTCGCCGGTCGCGATCGAACGCGGCCAATCGCGCATCATCCGCTGATAGTCATCGGGATGGTATGCGCGCTGCCAACCCCACCCGGCCGCTTCGTCGGCCGTCTGCCCGGTGAACTCGTACCAGCGCTCGTTGCACCAGTCGATCCACCCTGCGCCGTCGGCCATCCATACCATTTGCGGCACGGTTTCGGCGAGCAGGCGGAATCTTCGTTCGGCCGCGTGCGCGAGCGCGCTCGCTTGACGGCGTTCGGCGATGACCGCTCCGAGGATCAGTCCGCTCACAGCGAGCATCGCCACGAACGTGACGAGGCCGCTCAGCCGGGCGTCGAGCGTTCCTTCGCTGAACGGTCCGAGCCCGTTCGCGGATCCCCAAATCGCGATCGCCGATATCGTGACGACCGCAAGGGCGACGATGCGCTGTCGGAACCGCAAGGCGGCCCAGATGAGGACGGGATAGACGTCGTAGCCCGACGCGAGCGGTTTCAAAAAAACGAGCGCGGATGCGATGACGAGCGCCGCCCCCAAAGCGGCCGCTTCGATGGCGGACACCCACGTGACCCTCGCGCGCGCGGTGGGCGTGAGCCACGTCAGGATGAGCGGTGCGAAGATCAGGACGCCCATCGCATCGCCGGTCCACCACAAGCGCCACGTCGACCCGAAAGCCGACCATGGGATGATGCCGGATAACGCGAGGTTGAGCGTGCCGTTCGTCGCCGTCACCGTCATGCCGGCCGCAGATGCGACCAGCACGAACGCGATGACGTCGCTGACGCGTTCGAGCGCCGGATCGAACCGGCCGACATGGCGCAGCAGATAGACACCGACGACGGGCCCGAGCGTATTGCCAACCGCGATCGCCGCGGCCGTCAACAGCGGTTCGTGGCTCAACGCGTTGCTGACGAATGCGCCGAGGAAGACGCCCGGCCAGATCCGATAGCCGAAGACGAGGAGGCATGCGACGGCGATGCCGGCAGGCGGCCACACCGCGGTGACCTGCTTCGTCGCGTACGCCATCGAGAAGCCGATCTCGGCGAACACGATGTAGGCCGTCGCGACGAGCGCGATCGAAATGACAGAGCGCACGTCGATAACGGACGCGCGTGGGTCGGCTGGCGCCGTTCGTGAAACGCTCATCGCTCCGTCGTCGTCCTCTTGGCGGTGGCATTATCGACCGGTGGCCCTGGTTCCCGGCCGACCTGCCGCTTTCTGGGTCCGACGAGCGATCGTCGCTATGCGCCGCCTACTCGTTTGGCCGCGGGTCGAGCCTCGAAGCCTTCGATCGCTTCCTGGAAGCGGCCGCGGCGGCGATGCTTCGCGACCGGCGCCTTGAGCGTGCCATCCGACGCCTCTTGCCGTGCGAGCCACTGAGCGAATTCGTTCGCGGGTACTGGCTGGCTGAAGAAGTGCCCCTGGCCTTGCGTGCAGCCGAATGCCGTCAGCTGCTCGACCTGGTCGGCGGTCTCGATGCCTTCGGCGATGATGCCGAGGCCGAGGCTCTGCGCCAATCCGATGATCGCGCGCGCGATGACGCGAGAATGTTCGTCATGCGTGATCTTGCCGACGAAGGAGCGGTCGATCTTGAGGCCGTCGATCGGGAACGCGCCGATGCGCCCGAGCGAGCTGTAGCCGGTCCCGAAGTCGTCGAGCTCGATGCGTACGCCGGTCGACTTGAGCTTCGACATGATGTCGAGCGCCTGGAGATCGTTGTCCATGAGCAAGCTCTCGGTGATCTCCATGCGCAGCCGCTTCGGGGAGACGCCGGCGATTATGAGCGCGTTGGCGACCTCATCGATGAGCTCGACGCGCCGGAATTGCCGCGGTGCGACATTGACGCTGATGTCGACGTCGGGCAAGCCTTGCGCTTTCCACTCCGCGAGGTCGAGACAGGCGCGATCGAGGACCCAACGGCCGATCGGAACGATGAGCCCGGTCTCCTCGGCGATCGAGACGAACGCGCCGGGTCCGACCTGCCCGCGTTCCGGATGGTTCCAGCGCAGCAGCGCCTCAGCCGCGATCGCCTTGCCCGAACGGAGGTCGAGTATCGGCTGGTAGTGGAGGACGAATTCTTCGCGCTCGATCGCGCGCCGAAGATCATTTTGCACGACCATCCGGTGCGAGACCGATTCCTGCATCGCCGGCTGATAGAAGCGGAAGGCGTTGCGCCCTTCGGCCTTCGCCTGATACATAGCGACGTCGGCATGCCGGACGAGCGTCTCGATATCGCTGCCGTCGTTCGGGTAGACGCTGATGCCGATGCTCGCGGTCGTCGTGATCTCGCGCCCATCGATGACGTGCGGCGTCATGAGAGCGGCGAGCGTCCGCGTCGTATACGTCGCGACGTCGTCGAGCGACGCGACGTCGTTGAGGACGATGATGAACTCGTCGCCGCTGTAGCGGCACAGCGTATCGCCTTCGCGCATTCCCGCGCTCAGACGCGCGGCGACGTCGCGCAAGACGATATCGCCCGAGCTGTGGCCGAGACAGTCGTTGACTTCTTTGAACTGGTCGAGGTCCATGAATAAAACGCCGACGAGCCGGTTGTTGCGGCTGGCCGCCGCGATGCTCTGGCTGAGCCGATCGCGCAAGAGGACTCGATTCGGCAGGCCCGTGAGCGTGTCGAAATGCGCGAGGAACGCGAGGCGCTCTTCGGCCTCTTTCTTCTCGGTGACGTCGCGGAGCAAGGCGAGCCGCACGGTCTTCCCCGACCACTCGATCTCCGATGAAGTCACGTGGACGTCCAGAAGCGACCCGTCCTTGCGCCGGTGCGTCCAGACGCCGTGGTCGTGGAACGGTGAGTTCCGCTCGCCCATGCGCTCGAGCATGCGGGGGACGTCGCTTTGCGGCCGCACGTCGGTGAGCTTCATCGCCGCGAATTCGTCCGGGGTGAAGCCGTACTGATCGACCGCGCGCTTATTGACGGCGAGCAGCGCGAGCGTCTCCGGATCGTAGATCCACATCGGGATCGGGCTCGTCTCGAAGAGGTTCCGGTAGCGCCGCTCCGATTCGCGAAGCGCGGATTCCGCGCGCATCCGGCGAGTGACGTCGCGCGTGAGCATGTGCGTCTCGCGGACGGTCCGCTGGTCGTCGACGGCGCGCACGATCCGCCCGCGCGCCTCGACCCAGATATATGTGCCGTCCTTCCTGCGCATCCGATACGTCGCTTCGTAGACGTCGGATTCGTTCGCCTGACCCTCAAGCCGGACGAGATCCTCAGCCTGGATGTAATCTTCGAGCCGGGTGCCGAGCAATTCGTCGGCCGTATGGCCGAGGACGTCGGCGCACGACGGCGAGACGTAGGTGAAGCGGCCGACCGAATCGTGGCGCGAGATGACGTCGGAACAGGCATCGACGATGTAGCGAAGACGCATCTCGGCATCGATGTTCTGCCGGACGCTCAGATTGATCGCGCCGCCCTCGGGGTGTTCGCCGATGCGGCGATTCGAAATGTGGACCCAAAACGTCGATCCGTCCTTGCGATATTCGAGCGAGCGGATATTCGCCGCGCCTTCTCTGGCGACGGTCGCGCGGAAAGCGGCGAATGCGGCGGCGTCGGTCTCAGGGCCGTGGAAGATCGAGACGGGTTTGCCTACGAGATCGTTCGGCGAATGACCGGTCGACGCGTGCGCCTCCGGGTTCGCGTAGATGATGCGAGGAAAGCTCTCGCCAGGCTTTGCATGGAGGAGTAGGATCGATGTCGTCGCTTGCTCCGCCGCCTGCGCGAGCAGTTGTTCGGTCGAAAAAGGTTGGTCCATACCTACATCTGTCATCGGCTCCCGCATGACCCGAGGCCCGGTCAAGCGTCCGCCAGTGCGACCGGCGTCACTAAATCGGGCGGCGCGTGGGCGGGTGTCGTCGAACGCCGGCGCGGGATGACCGATGAACGCGCACTTGCGCTCGCGCAATTCGTCCTGACGGTCCATGCGATCGTCGCGCTGTTCGTCGTCCTCGGGATGATCGCGATCCCGCTCGGGGCTCGACTCAGATGGCCGATCGTCTATTCGATCTGGTGGCGCGGCGCGCACCTCGGCATCGTCATCCTCATCGCGCTGCAAAAGGTCTTGGGGCAGACCTGCTTCCTCAGCGTGTGGGAATTCGATCTTCTCGATCGCGCCGGACGCGCCGCGGGGCAGATGCCGGCAGCGCAGTCCCTGCTCACGCACGTCATGCACTGGGATATGCCGCTGTGGTTCTTCACCGCGCTCTATCTCGCGGTGCTCGCGTACACGCTACTGATGTGGTACCTCGTCCCGCCGAGCCGGCTTCGGCGCGAATGATGGTATAATGAAGAGCGTGAAAAAACTATCGCTCCCCGCGACTATCGCGACCATCGCGATCGCGTCGGGCCTTGCTGCTTGCACGACCTCGTCCACAACCGCCGGGCGCGCGCAAGAAAAATCGACGTCGCCGCGTGTCGTGCAGGCAAGCGCGGCGTATCCGGGGTGGGCGGTGTTCTCGCCCGTCGGTGACGAGCCGATCCTCGCTATCGCTGCCGGATTCTCAACGCACGTCTGGCTGGCGCAGACCGGCCTGCGCGGGGCGGTGCTGCGCGTCGCGTTCGACGGTTCGTACGACACGATCGCGATGCCGAGCAAGCTCGCCGCCCCGGTCGCGCTCGCCGCCGGACCGAACGGCGACATGTGGGTATCCGAATGGTTCGGGAAGATCGGCGAGATCCGGATGCCCGACGGACCGATACGCGAGTTTTCGATTGGCGGTCCGGACAAGGACGCGATCGGTCTCACCATGGGGCCCGACCGGAATCTGTGGTTCGTCACCCGCGATGGCGGCGCCATCGGGAAGATGACGTCGACCGGTGCCACGACCGAGTATCAGCCGCACCTCATGAACGCAGGCGAAGCGATCGCCGCGGCTCCAGGTGGCGAAATCTGGTTTTGCGGTTTCAGCGATCCGGGCCGGTCACGGTCGAGCTCGGGTTCGACGTCAAGATCGGCCCAAGTCACGGGCATCACCGGCAAGGTCTCGCCGGCAGGCGCGATCACCGAGTA
>JANWLL010000072.1 GCA_025450855.1 Vulcanimicrobiia bacterium | reverse complement strand
GCCGCGCTCGCCGGCGCCGCGCAATTGGTCTTGCCGGCAGACGGTTCGTTTGGGATCCCGAGCTGGGCGGGCATCGCGGCTCGGATCGGCTTTCTGGCCATCGCGTTCGCCGTGTTCGCCTTCGCCAAACGCGGCGATTTCGAGAACCGGTATCAGGATTATCGCGCGATCGCGGAAGCGCTGCGGGTGCAGTACGCGTGGTGGTGCGCCGGCCTACGCACGCGTTTGGTCGAAGCGTCGTACCTGCAGATGCAGCAGAGCGAGCTTGCGTGGATCAGGTCTGCGCTTCGCACCGCGTACCTCGTCACGGGCAGTGCGACGGCGAAGCCGGATGCTTCATCGTCGGATCCGGAATGCAGCCGGTGGATCGAAGGTCAGATCGACTATTACGAGCGGGCGGGCGAACTGGAAGCCGCACACATGGCGCAAGCGCAACGCGCGATGCGAGTGACGGCCATCGGCGGCGCGGTGATCTCGGCAGCGGCGGGGCTGGCGGCGTGGGCGATATCCCACCATTGGATCAACTCGCCGGTCGCGTCGGGCGCATCGATGGTCCGAGTGCTGACCTACTGGGCGGCGATGCCCGTCGCTGTCGGCAGTTTGCTCGCACTCTTGATCCGCTTCTACGTGCAACAGCGCGCATTCGCCGAAAACGCACGCCGCTACCAGCTGATGTTCACGGTCTTCGACGCGGCGCGACGGCGTCTGCGCGAGGGGATCGACGATCCTCGCAGGATCCTCGAACAGCTCGGTCACGAGGCGCTTTCGGAGCACGCCGAATGGCTGATCTTGCACCGCGATCGTCCGCTCACGTTCGTCCACACGTAGCACGCCCTCAGACCATCTCTCTTAACCCGGCGAGGTCGCGGCGGTCGAGCTAAAGCTCGACCGCTACAAGATCTACTCGTAAGGCCGGAGCGGTCGACCGTAAAGGTCGACCGCTCCATCTGTGTGGATCTAGTTGACGGTGACGGCGACCGGCGCGGACGCGACGCCGTTTGCGATCACCTCGATCGTGCTCGCTCCGACTTCGATACCCGCCGGGACGTCGAACATCGTCGTCACGGTCGCCATTGAAGCGACGCCCATGAAGCTGTGATCGTGCGTCCTCGCGTAGAACACATGACCCGTCGCAGAGTTCTGGATGCGGACGAGCGGATAGTTCGTCGCTTGTTGGTCATCGTCTCCGTACGCGTTGGCCTGCGAGACGCCGTTGAACAGCGTGCCCGCAATCGTGTATGTGCTGCCATGCATGAGGGTCGAGGGCACGGACGTGATCGTGGGTGCGGTCGAAAGATCCGGATGCACTCGCGGTGTGTAGATCTCGACGTCGTCCGACCCGTCCGTCTCGAGCACTTGACCAGTCGGGAGCATGAGCAGGCGAACGTCGAAGCTGGAATCGTTCGGCGCGTTCGGCGGCGCGGCGACCTGGACGAGCCCCCTTCCATTGAACAGGAGCATGGACATCGGTGGTTTGTACAGACCGGGGCTCGCGGCCAGGAGGACGGTGCCATTCGTCAGCAGCGTCGCCGGACCGTCGGTGTCGTGCAACGGTTGTCCATTGACGGTCGGGAGGGTGGGACCGGCGACCCATGTGTGCCGACCTGTTTGGTAGATGGCGGTGAGTCCATTCGCGCCGACAGCGAAAACGGTTCCGTTCGGCCGCAAGACCTGCGGCCCGATCTCGAACGCGAAAGTGAGGTCCCCGGGCAACGGCCCGGCCGATGACCACGATCCGTTTCGCGGGTTGTAGAGCTCCGAATTCGGCTCGTTCCCCAC
The DNA here is from genome assembly GCA_025450855.1 of Vulcanimicrobiia bacterium. Lineage (GTDB taxonomy): Bacteria > Vulcanimicrobiota > Vulcanimicrobiia > Eremiobacterales > Eremiobacteraceae > JANWLL01. The sequence goes on along the minus strand of JANWLL010000072.1, from coordinate 3,758 downwards.
ATCGGCAGTGAGCACTCTGCCGCTGGGAAGAAGCGTCCAGCCTTCCTCGGAGTTGCCGTCAGCCTTGCCTCTCCCGGTCAAGGTCCAGGTCAGCGTGCTTTCGTTGAGCAAAGCCTGCGAGCTATTGCAGCAGTTGCCGAGCATGAACGTGTCGTCGGCGAGGACGACGCTCGAAGCATCGCCGACCTCGGACCAGCCTGGCGGCGATATCGACGTCCACGTATCAGCGACCGGATCGTAGATCGCGCCTTGGTTGGTCTCGGCGGGATTGAAGAAGTTGTACTCGCCGCCGTCGATGACCAGCTTGCCGTCGGCGAGAACGGCCGACCCGAAATACAATGGCCCGTAGCCTGCCGGCAGCGATGCCGCTTGCCGCCAACGGCCCTCGATGTAGTCGCCGTTCACGTTGGGGATCAAGCGATACCAATTCGACGTGTTGTCCTGCACCATGACCGAGCCGTCGGTCATGAGCAACTCCGTGCCGGCGCCATTCGCGCCGAACGGTGCAGGCGCTTCGACTTGCCGCCATCCGCCGGCTTGCGCGCGCAGCACGTCGGCGTACGTCACGCGATGCGTCGGGGCCGGTGGCCGCGGCGGTGGGTGCCCGAACACGCGGGCCGTCGGATTTGCCGATGCGATCGAAGAAACGGCGGCAACGATAAACGCTGCTGCGATCAAGGCGCGAAGCTGAGTAGTCACGCGACTCTCCAATACTAGTCGATGCGGTAAGCGGCGCTGTTCGCTGAAGCGTGCGGTCTTCCCGCGGGAGCGTCCTAGGTCATATGAGTCGAACCTCCTATGAACCCGGTACTACGCGCCGAGGAAGGCTAAAGCGATGTCGGCGAACAGTCGACTCGACTTAAGGAGTCATCATGATATTTCGCCCGCGTTCGCTGCGTCATCTAGTCGGCGTCATCGTGTCGGTCGTCGCCGTCGCCGCCGCATCGATCGCTGGATGCGCCGGCCGTTCCATCGTCGCTCCACCGGAATCGGGCGTCCAGAGCAGGAGCTCGTCGTCTGGTACGTATCAACTCGTCTATAGCTTTCAAGGTGGATCGGACGGTATAGAACCAGGCGCGCCGCTCGTCAGCCTCAGCGGCACGCTTTACGGAACGACGAGGGGCGGCGGAGCCAACGGCGTCGGCACCGTTTACAGCGTCACGCCCGCCGGCGCCGAAAACGTCATCCATAGTTTTGGTGCGAGCGGCGACGGGGAATCGCCGGGCTCCGGTCTCGCGATCCTCGGCGGCACGCTCTACGGCACGGCGAGCCTCGATGCCGTCAATGCGTGCGGCGTCGTGTATAGCATCACGCCGGCCGGCGTAGAAACGCCGCTCCACACATTCTCGGGCTCTCCCGACGGTTGTAGACCCGAGTCGCCGGTCGCCCCGGTCGGCGGCACGCTGTTCGGAATGACACAATCCGGCGGAAAGCCGCTACAATTCGGCGTGCTCTATAAGGTGACGACGGCCGGCGTCGAGCACGTCGTCCACGCATTCGGGGGCACGCCGTCCGATGGCGCATACCCGACCTCGAGTCTGTTGAACGTCAGCGGAACGATCTATGGAACGACGGACGCGGGCGGAACGAGCGGCATGGGCACGGTGTTCACTCGGGCGCAAGGCGGAGCCGTGTCCGTGATATACAGCTTCAAGGGCGGCACCGATGGAGCAAACCCGCTCGGCGGGCTCGTCAACCTTAACGGCACGTTCTACGGTACGACGTCGAGGGGCGGCGCGAGTGGTTACGGCACCGTTTACAGCATCACGCCCGCGGGGGCCCACAACGTCGTCTATTCATTCACCGGCACGAACGGGGACGGCGTGAATCCGATCGGTAACCTCGCGGTGCAAAACGGCGTGCTCTTCGGCGTCACCTCCGCGGGCGGTGCATCGCTCGATGGCATCGCGTACAGCATGACGGCGGGCGGGGTCGAGACGATCGTACATACGTTCACGGGAGGCAGCGCCGACGGGGACAATCCGCAGGCGGGCCTCATCGTAGCCCGCGGGAAGATCTATGGAACGACCGCATTCGGCGGCGCACAAGGCATGGGGACGGTTTTCCATCTATAGGGAAAGGCCAGCGAGGATGAATCCGGCGCCGATGAAGCCGGAGACCCAGCTCCCGAACGGTGCGAGCTTTTCCACGAACACGAGCGTCGTCAAGCCGGCGATCCAATAGATGTTCATGATGCCGCCGTAGAAGAGCAGAAGCATCAGCATCCAGCAGCAGCCGAGGCAATAGGCGCCATGCAAGATGCCCATCAGCACCGCGCCGCCTTGCCCCTTGCGCCAATGAAGCGTCAAGAATTCTGCCGGTGCGCGACAATGGCGCAAGCAGACGTGTTTGAGCGGCGTGAATTGCCACACGCCGGCGGCGAGCAATAGCATCGAGCCGAGAGCCGTGCTGGTCGTGACCATCATCGGCGAAAGAAGTGCGAGGCGACTCAGTTGCCACTGCAGAGCGACTGCCGGGATGCTGAACCCTGCCCACACAGCGAGGTACCCGGCGGCGAACAAACCGGTTCCGACGTACGGTGCAGGAGATCCATGTTGATTGCGTATCAGCGCGGCGAACAAGAGGATCATCGGGGCGGCCGAGGGCAGCATCGTCGCCAGCATCATCAACCACCACATGACGAACATGAGCAGCGCGTAGCCGGGAGTCCAGCGAATGGGTACCATGGCGCCCATCGGATCGTTGATGTGGAGCGCAGTCGGCAGCGCTGACATCTGCGACGCGGGCGTACCGGTGCCCGCGCCCACGACGACGTACGCCCATGACAGGACGACGACGACGGCCAACGCCACGACGACAACGAGGCGATCGCGCCGTAGGACCGGTGCGAGCGAGTCGAACACCGCGCTTAGCGGATGACGCCCTTGTCGCTCAAGTGGAGCTCGCAGAACTGGCCGTAGCTGTTCTTGAGTTCCATCGCGAGCGGACCCTTGACGCTCGACGAAGCGCTTCCCATTTCTGCGATCGTGTACTCGAAGCCGTGCGGGAGGTCGATGCGGACTCGATGTTCGGCACCGGTCACCGGATTGCGGATCGGCTCTCCCGTCATTTCCGCGAAGCCCGGTATGCTCATCCGACCGGTGCGCTTTTCCGTGTCCATCTCAAACTCGATGGGCTTGTATAAAGTCTCGAGCTTGTTGGGCGACATCGCGCTGTACACCCACCACATGGTGGCCATCTCCGCGGTGCATTCTCCGTGGAGGATCTTGCGCAGCGCCTCGCGTTGCCGAGCATCCGCACGTTCGTCGACCACCGCCTGCATCGTGCCGTTGCCCTCGTGGACCGGGCCGGGCCAACTCACGATCAGCGCGGCACGGAGGCCGTCCAAGCGGACGTCTCCGAAGTGTCCTTTGTCGATCTGATACGCTATCACGGCACGGCAGTTGCCGTACGTCGGCAGTGCGTTGAACTGGCACGGACAGCCATACGCGCAATTGCAGTTGGCTAGCTCTCGACCGTCGATCCGCCACTTGGTAGCCATACGTCGCTCCTAATTTGAAGCATTCGCGGGTTTCGTTATTTTCTTCGGAGCGTGCCTCATTCCCCTAAGAGTGTTCCCCTCGAGCCGGTGGACGCTGTCTGGACGGCGCTCATATAGGATGAGTGCATGCGAACGATCATTCCAGGAGTATTTGTTGCCGCCGGTTTCGGCCCGATAGCGGCCTTGGCATTGTTCATCGTCGGCGTCGCACCATTGCCGGTGACTGCGCTGGCGGTCATCCTGCCGCTGACCGTCG
>JANWLL010000071.1 GCA_025450855.1 Vulcanimicrobiia bacterium | reverse complement strand
TGACGGAACGCGTGACCGTGTGGGATGACGTCGTCGTCAATCGCCAAGTCGTGGCGCGCGAGGTCGTTCACGTTCCGACGCCTGGCGTCGTGCTCGTCGGCACGCCGAAGACCCTCGCACAGCTGCGGCAAGCGATGCCGAACGTCGCGCTCGGAACGGCTATCACGATGATCGCGACGGCATACACCGCCGACACCGCGACTGCTGCGCCGACCGGTTACACAGCCACAGGCATCCTCGCGCAGGAAGGCGTCGTCGCGGTCGACCCGCGTGTCATCCCGCTCGGCACGAAGCTCTTCGTGCCCGGCTACGGCATCGCGCTCGCGGCCGACACCGGCGGCGCGATCATCGGCAACCGCATCGACCTGTGCATGGACTCGTACTCGCGTGCGATCGAGTTCGGTCGCCGACCGATCCAAGTCTACATCCTCAAGCGGTAGCGCAAGCCGCTCCGTCGAACGCGCCGCCGCGATGACGGATGACGGCGCGTCCTTTAGTTCACCGAAACAATTGCTGGCCGCGCGTGGCTTACACGCGCGCAAACGTCTCGGACAGAACTTCCTCGTCGATCCGCGCTTTGCGGCTCGCGTCGCCGACGCGCTGCCGGCGGATGCGTTCGTCGTCGAGATCGGCGCCGGCACCGGCTCGCTGACAGAGGCCCTCGCCCAGCGCGCGCGCCGAGTCGCGACGCTCGAGATCGACCGAGGTCTGGCTGCGATCGTCCGCGAGCGCTTTGCGGACGTAGGAAACGTGACGCTCGTCGAGGGCGACGTGCTCGAATTCGACTTCGCCGGCGCTTTGCGCCCGGAAAGCGCCCCACGCGCCATTTGCGGCAACCTTCCTTATTACATCACGACGCCGATCATCGAGAAGATACTCGACGCGTTCGACTTCTGGGAGTCGGCCGTGCTCATGGTCCAGCGCGAATACGCACGTCGTTTGACCGCCGCGCCGGGTACACCAGACTACTCGAGCCTCACCGTGTTCGTCGGCTACCACTGTTCGGTCGAGAAGATATTCGACGTCGGCGCGGCGGGCTTCTATCCGGCGCCGACCGTCTCGTCGGCTGTCGTCCGCCTGACGCCGTGGGCGAATCGAACGGCCGGCGTCGACGACGAGCGCGTGCTTCTCAAGACGATCCGCGCCGCGTTTTCGCAGCGCCGCAAGACGCTCGCGAACTGCATCGTCGCCGCAGTACGCTCGAAGTCTGGCGATGAACAGGACGAGCGACTCCGGAGCTCGGTCGAGCAAGCCATCGCGACTGCACGACTCGAGCCCAAGATCCGTGGCGAGCGGCTGTCGCTCGACGACTTCAAGCGGCTTGCGAACGCGCTCGTGACGGCGCGCATCGATATCGTCTAGGGACTTCGCCGGGCGGGCGACAATGTAGCCGCATGCAAGAGACCGTCGAAGAGCGTCCTCCGTTTTTGAAATCGGAGTGGTCGGCCGCGGGCTGCGGGCTCGTCGGCTGCTTCAGCTACGCGCTGTTCGCGATCGCGCAGGTGGTCGCGTTCGCCATCGTCCTGCTGCGCGCACACCCGGAGGCCGTTCGGCTTTTCACGGAGCAGCCGCCGCCGTCGAACCTCTCGGAACTCGTCCAGCAGTGGACCATCCAGATCAGCTCCGCACAGAATCTCTTCTGGTTCGCCGTCGCCGGCGACGGCTTCATGATCATCTTCGCGCTCATTTTCGCAGCTGCGTTCCTCAATGCGAAGGGCCGCGAGATCGGGCTCGGGGTCAAGACGACGGCCGCGCAGCTCGGTCTTGGGATCGCCGCCGGACTCGCACTCGTCCTCCTCGCTGACCTCGTCACGGCCGGTCAGGCGAAGGTCCTCGGGCCGCACCCCCAAGCGGTCGCCGAAATACTCAAGACGCACAAGGGTGGGGTGAGCTTCGTCTTCGACTTCCTTTCGGTCGGCGTTATCGCGCCGTTCGCCGAGGAGCTGCTTTTCCGCGGGGTCATCTTCGCCGGACTTGCGCAGCGGCTTCCGCTCTATTGGGCAGCGGCGATCAGCGGCGTCATTTTTGGAGCGGCGCACCTTGACCCGTGGAGCATCGTGCCGCTTGCCGTCGTCGGCACCGGGCTTGCGCTGCTCTATCGGCGGACGGGGTCGCTGTGGCCGAACGTTTTAGCGCACGCGACGTTCAACACGTTCTCGCTCGTGCTCGTCTACTTGTTCCCACAGCTGGCGACCTGAGGTCGAGCGATCCAAGTTGTTTGTAGCGGTCGAGCTGAAGCTCGACCGCTACGTCTTCCTTGTGCGAGACCGCGGCGGTCGAGATGAATCTCGACCGCTCCCCTTCTTCTGTGCAGCGCAATCCTAGTGCGAGATGGCGGCGAAGACGAGATACGCCGCGTAGAAGATGCCGCACGCGAACAACGCGATGCTGCTGAGGCGGTGGCGGATGAGCGTGGCGATCAACACGAGGAGGACAGCGGCAAAGGCTGCCGCGCACGCCGCGTAGCCGTGTGAGTCCAGCCGCCATGGCGATGCCAGCATCGCGATTGCCGACGCGATCGACGTCTGAAACATCATCGCACCGATGACGTTGCCAAACGCGAGCTCATCTTCTTTGCGCCGCATCCACAGGATGACGTTCATCGCTTCGGGGAGTTCTGTCGCGACCGGGCTCAAGAACAGCGAAACGACGAGTGGCGGTATGCCGGCCATCGCGGATACGCCGCTGACGGACGACACGAACCAATCCGAGGCGACGATCGTGGCGGCGAGGGCGATCGCCATCTGCACCATGACGATCCACATCCGCGGCTTGGCGGCGCGCGGCGAAAAGCGAAGCGGAGGTGGGTGCTGTTCGACGCCGGATTCGCGCTGATGGAGATGATAGCGCAAATAGACGAAGTACGCGACGATGACCGCGATCGATGCGCCGATCCGCACCACCGGAGTCGGAGCAAAGGAAGCGCCGACGACGAACGCAAAAGTGAGGAGGAACAGGGCGAGACCGACGATCGCGTTACGCGGCTCGACCGCGAGGAAACCACCCGTCTTCTCATAGATGGAGTGGCGGAAGAACGCGATGCCGCCGACGACCGAAAAGACGACCGTCGCTAGCATGAAGGGCGCGCCGAGGACCGCACCGATGCCGACCGCCTGGCTGCGCGCGTCGTGCAAGACGACGAGCGCGACGACCGCCACCATCGTCTCCGGCAGCGACGAACCGATCGCCGCGACGATCGCGCCGGCCGCGTTGCGCGCCAGACCGCGGAGCGATGCGAACCATTCGACCGCGTTCGTGAACGAATCGCTTGCGATGACGAGCAAGAGGAGCGCGCCGAAGAGCTGGGCGGCGGTCAGCACCGGGCGTCGGTTTAGCCCCCCGACGAAGCCTTCCTCCGGCAACGTGCCGAAGCCAGAGATGGAGTGAGCGTGCCCTATCGCATCCTGCACATCGCAGACGTCCACCTCGACATGGCGTTCGCCGGCGCAGGTACGGCGCTCGGGCGCATTCACCGCAAAGAGCTCGAGGCGGCGTTCGAGCGCGCGCTAGGGCTTGCAAAAGAGCGCCGCGTCGACGCGCTGTGCATCGCGGGCGATCTATATGAGGACGGTCGGGCGGGCAGCGACCGCGCCGCCTATCTGCGCGACGTTCTCGGCGATCTCGCGCCGATCCGCGTCTTCATCAGCCCGGGCAACCACGATCCCCATACGCCGGCGTCCATGTACGAGCGCATGGGCGACGCCCCGGATAATGTCACTATTTTCGGCCGGCGGCGGTTCGCGTCGGCGACGCTCGCAGAGGGACTGACGCTGTGGGGCTTCGGCCACGAGCACGGCATCGATCGGGATCCGGCGATCGGCGATTTCACCTGTGAGGGGCCGGGAACGCATCTGCTCCTCTTCCATGGATCCGATCGCGACCATATGCCGCCCGACAAGGACGGCGTCGCGCCGTTTTCGGGCGCCGAGATCGAGCGGACGGGCGCGGCCTACGCGATGGTGGGCCACTTCCATGGCATGCTCCAGGCGCCGCGCTACGCCTACCCGGGCTCGCTCGAACCGCACACCGTCGCACAAGACGGACGTCATACCGTCTCGCTCGTGACGATCCAGGACGGTCGCGTCTCGGCCGATTTCATCGACATCAATCGCGTGCGGTACGTCGACGTCGACATCGACATCACCCATTACGGCTATCAGGCCGAGCTCGCGCGAGCGGTCGACGAGCGTCTCGCTACTGCGACCGAGGGCGACGGTGCCACCTACTGCCGAGTCAGGCTCGGAGGCCTCGCACAAGATTCGCTCGACCTCGACGCCGCGTCGCTCGAGGACGACCTCGCCGAGCGCTTCCCAGGCACGCGAATCGTCGACGGGAGCGCGGCTGTCGACCTTGACGCTGCCGCGCGTGAGGGGCCGACGGTTCGCGCGCATTTCGTCAGGTCGATGCGCGACCGGATCGCCGCCGCGCCGGTGACCGAACGCCCGCTGCTCGAGGATGCCTTGCGTTACGGGATGCTCGCGTTCGCACGGAAAAGCATCCCGGCGTGAAGATCGAGCGCCTGGTCATCGCCGGCTTCGGCCGGCTCCGCGACCTCTCGTTGAAATTCGGCGACGGTCTAACCGTCATCTACGGACCGAACGAAGCCGGCAAGTCGACGATCGTCGAGTGCATCGTCCGGATGCTCTTCGGGTTTCCAGAATCTCAGTACAACAAGGCGCGCACCAAATACGAACCGAGAGCCGGGGGTCCGTTCAGGGCGACTCTGGCGTATGAACTCGACGACCATTCGAAATTCGAAGTGACACGCGACTTCGCGCGAGCGGACGTACCGACGGAGACGGTCGACGCAGTGACGCGCCGGCCGCTGCCGGCTCTGACGGGAAACAAAGTTGCGTCGCCCGGTGCGGACGCGCTTGCGATCTCCATCGACGTCTATCGCGCGGCCGCCGTCCTGAGCGCGGACGATGCCGAGATGCCGGAGTCCGCATCTCATGCGCTCGGTGAGCGTCTTGCGGAGATCATCGGTTCGGCCGGTGCGGCAAGCGCGGCTCAAGCGATGGATCATCTCAAGGAGGCTCGCGACTCTGTCGGCCTTCGCGGCGCGAACTCGCAGCTCGGGAAGGCGACTCGCGAAGCTGATGAGGCGGAGGCCGAACTCGCGCGCCACCGAGAAGACCACACCGCGTTCTCCGCGACGATCCGGGAGCAGGCCGAACTGTCGGATCGCGCACACGAACTCACGGCTCGCAGATCGCGGTGCGCCGCCGCGCTCGCGGCGGTCCGGCTCCGTGGTTTGCGATCCCGCATCACCGAAGCGGCTGAAGCGAAAAGGCGGATCGACGCGGCGCTCGACGGCCGCGGCGACGCCAAGGCTAAGGTGCCCTCTGCCTTCGAGCGTCGCGATGACATCGATTCTGCAGCCGAGGCCTTTCGTGCGGCCCAGCAATCGGAGACCGACGCGACCGCCCGATCAGCGGCGCGTGCCGCCGATCGCACAACGCTGCAACACGACGTCGACGTCGCCGGCAACGAGCTTATCGAGAAGCGGGCGGCGGTCGCGCGCTTCGACGGAACGCTCGCGGCACACGAAGCTGCCGCGAAAGACCGGCCCGCGATCTCGGCGGACACGCTCGCCGCGCTCGAGCGCGAGGCGGATGACGCTGACGCAGCGGAAAGCCGTGCGCGAACGCTCGACACTGACGCCGCGATCGCGCGCCAACGCCAACGCCCATCGCCGCTCGGGGCACTCGGCGCATTTGTGTTGGCCGGAGCTTTCTTGGCAGTCTGGCTTCTCACGCACGCGCTCGGGTTCGCGCTTGGCGGCGGCG
>JANWLL010000070.1 GCA_025450855.1 Vulcanimicrobiia bacterium | reverse complement strand
GCGACCGTCGTCGTGTCGATCGTGTTCGGAAACGAAAGCCACGTGCGCATCGCTCCGGCTGTCGCGTTGAGCCCGAAACCGAGCGGCCCCTGGAGGACCGGCGACGCCACCGTCGCGCCGACGTGCTCCGACAACACGTCTTGTTTCGACGAGCCCGCGACGCCGAACGCGTCGTGTATCGTAGCGATCCCGGAGCGCAGACGGAGCTGGATACCCGTCCGCCAGATCGGTTCGTCGAACGATGACCAGTCGAGGCCGACGATCGACGGATGATCCGGTTGTCCTTGCGCGAGGAGCGTGTCGAACATGTCGGTCGCGTCGAGCTGAAGCGACGACTGCCGCAGCACGTGGAGCAGCCGCAGATCGACGAACCCGTTCGCGCTCGTCGGCTCGGCGAAACCGCTTTGCGTCGTGAACAGCTGCGCTTGAAGTGCGAACGCGTCGCCGGGGCCGGCGGGATCGTACGCGAGTAGGTTCCACTGTTTGAGCGGCTGCGTCACGGGCACGAGGCTGAACACCGCGTATCCCTGATCGCCGAACACCGCATGATGTTCGTACGCGACGTAGCCCTTGACGGGCAGCGATTGGTCGTACCGCAGGTGGAACGCATCGAGCGAGTGCGCCGTGCCGTAGAAGGCGTACGGCGCGTCGAGCGTCGCGCCGGGCAGCGAGTTCTGGCCGAAGCTCGGATCGGACGAGAAATTGTCGACGTACGAAGGGAGCGGCGGGGTGGGAAGCACGTCGAGCACGTCGACGATCGCCGGCTCGAAGCTGACGTAGGCTTTCGGATCGATGATCGCGCTTTTGCCGACGACGTACGGATGGTGGCCGCCGATGCCGGTGAGGAAAAATGCGTCGCCCGGCATCTCGCGGCCCGGCTGCGGGTGCGCGTAGTCGCTTGCGAGATACGTCCAGCGGTCCGCCGGGTCGAGCGGTATGAAATACGCGCGTTTGAAAGCGAGAAAGTCGGCGAACGCGGCGCCGGAGAACGTGCCGTCGCGCGTCGACAGGGTCACGTGGCCCGCGACGACGAGCCGCTGCTGGCGCAAGTCCATGAGGAAGACGTCGCCGCGGACGGCGGCGCCGTCGGGCAACTCGACGGACACGGCGCCCCGGGCGATGATGAGCGCGAGATCGCTATAGTATTCGACGCGCGCTGCGGAAACGGTGATGGGAGCATCGCCGACGGGTTGCGGTGCTTCGACGGCACGTGAAGCGCACGGGTCGAACATCGCCGCGCCGCACGCGACCGCGATGACGATGAAGAGACCTCTTCGGGTGAGCGCCCTTACCACGCCCCGTCGCGGCGCACGACGGCGGGCACCGTGCGGAGGAGCAGCCACAGATCGACGACCGGGTTCCAATTCCGAGCGTACCACACGTCCATCGCCATCCATCGCCGGAAGGGCACGTTCGCGCGTCCGCTCACTTGCCAGAGGCCGGTGAGTCCGGGCATGACCGATTGGCGCACGAGATAGTGCGGCTCGTAGCCCTCGACCTCTGCCGGCAACGCAGGCCTCGGTCCGACGAGGCTCATGTCGCCGCGCAACACGTTCCACAGCTGCGGCAGCTCATCGAGGCTGGCGCGCCGCAGGAGCGGTCCGAGGAGGTGCATGCGCGGATCGTTCGCGATCTTGAGCGCCGGGCCGTCGCATTCATTGAAGCGCAGCGCACGCTCGTGGAGCAGATGGGCGCCGTCGATCATCGTCCGGAATTTGAAGAAGCGGAATGGCCGCCCATCTTTGCCGATGCGCAGCTGCGAGAAGAACGCCGGACCGGGCGACGCGATCGTGACCGCGATCGCGATGATCGCCATGAGCGGAGAGAGCACGACGAGCAGCAGTGCGCTTGCGCCGACGTCGAAGACGCGTTTCGCGACGATCCACGCGTGCGGCACGTGCCGGCGCGCTTGCCGCCAAAACGCCCGCCTCTGCGCGAGCGACGGTCGCTGCGGTGCCGGCCGTTCGAGAAGGGCGACCGACGCGGGGACCGTCATACGACAATCGCTTCCGCCGGCACCGACACGCCGAACGTCGCGAGCACGCGCGCGCCTACTTGCGCGAACGAGTCGAGATCGCCGAGCACGGCTCCCGGAACGCCGGGCCGGTAGTCCACGAGGGGTGAATATTCTCGGGTGTGATCGGTGCCCGACGCCGTTGGGTCGCAGCCGTGGTCTGCCGTGAGAATCAAGCGGTCACCTGTCCTCAATCGATCCAAGATGCGAGGCAGCTTACGGTCGAGGTCGATCAGGGCTTTCGCGTATCCATCCGCGTCGCGGCGATGGCCGTACTTCGAGTCGAAGTCGTTGAAATTCGTGAAGCAAAAGCCGCTGCTGTCGCGGTCGAGCCACTCGATGGTGCGCGCGATGCCCTCGTCGTTGTCGGCTGTTCGTTGACCGGCTGCAATACCCTGGCAGCAGAATATATCACCGATCTTGCCGACGCCGCACGTCGAAATCCCCGCGTCCTCGAGGATTTCAAGCATGCTCGGCGACGGCGGCGCGACGGCGTAATCGCGGCGGTTTGCGGTGCGGACGAAATGACCTTGCACGCCGATGAATGGCCGTGCGATGACTCTGTTGACTCGATCCGGCGCGACGAGCATCTCGCGCGCGCGCACGCACCAATCCCACAGCGTCTCGATCGGCACGACTTCTTCGTGCGCAGCGACTTGGAAGACCGAGTCCGCCGACGTGTAGAGGATCGGCCGGCCGCTGCGCATGTGCTCCGCGCCGAGTTCCTCGATGATCTGCGTGCCTGAGGCGGTCCGATTGCCGAGCACCTTGCTGCCTGCGATCTTTTCGAACCGCTCGACGACCTCGGGCGGAAACCCGTTCGGGTAGGTCGGGAACGCGTTGCGGATGACGATGCCCATCATCTCCCAATGACCTGTGATCGTGTCTTTACCTGCGCTGCGTTCGCGCAAACGCCCGACCGATGCGAGCGGGGCCGTCGCGGGCGCGACGCCTGCCATCTTCGCTATGTTCCCCAATCCAAGACGTTCGAACGTCGGAAGCGCTAGGCTGCCTGCCGCGCGCGACGCGTTGCCCAGCGTGTCGACGTCCGATGCATCATGAAAGCGTTCGTGATCGGGCGCGGCACCGATGCCCCCCGAATCGACGACGAGCACGACGGCGCGCGGCCCGGACGGGCTCACCAAGTCACGACGATCGGGATGGTCTCGTGGATCGAAAACCCGTCTGTGCGGATCGCTGTGACGATGAGTTTGAAATGTCCGGGCCATGCCAGTCGTGGGACTTTGACGGTCGTTTGGAAAACGCCCGGCGATCGCTTCGGCACACCGATGCGGAAAGTGCCGACTTGAGCCGTCACGGCTGCGACGTTGCACGTCGCGATGACCGTTCCCGACACGGACGTGCCGACGCGTATCGGATCTTCCGAAATGCGCACCGATTGGATCTTGATGGGATCGGCAGGCTTCGGGCACGCCATCGTCTTCGCGTGCGCTGATGCCGGCGCGGTCGACGCTTTGTCCGTGTCGGGTCCCGGCAAGGCCGCGGCGACGCCGCCCGCACTCACGATGGCGAGGCAAGCTCCGGTGATCCAAGCTGCGGCTGTTCTTCGCACCGATGACCTCTTGACGCTCGTATGCCCGCGACAGGTTACCGTACCGCCGCGGGCCGAACCTTCGCGAGCGTTTCTTCCATAGGCCGGGTCGGCGCGACCCGGCTCATACCGCTTTGGGGACTTGTACTTGGCGCACATCGCCCGCCACCTCGCTCGCAGGCTGCGCGACACGGACGCGTTCGCGGCGCTCGTCCGCGCTTGCCGCACGGGCGCCAGCGTCGACGTGCGTGAGGCCTTCGGCGGCGCGCACCCGTTTGTCGTCTCCGCCCTTTGGCGGGAACTGGGCGGCTGCACGTTCGCATGGACGGCGACGGCGGACGCAGCCGATCGATTCGCGAGCGATTGTGCGTTTTATCTCGAAGACGAAGGCTCGCCCGTACGCGTGCTGAGGCCTCGCGACGATGAGCCGTACGCTCTGGCGAATCCCGCGGAGCGCAGCGCACGTCTCGAGACGCTGGCGGCGCTCGCTGCCGGTGCACCGGGGATCTACTGCATCTCGCAAGCCGCGATGCGCCAACCGCTGTGGGATCCCGACGCGTTCAGAGCGGCGACGGTTTCGCTGCGCGTCGGAGACGAAAGCGAATGGGAGGCGCTGCTCGGCTCGCTCGTCGAGCTCGGTTACGAACGGGTCGACGTCGTCGACGCGGTCGGGGAGTTCGCGGTCCGCGGCGGCATCATCGATATCTTCGCGTCGACAGCGCAAGCGCCGGTGCGCCTCGAGTTCTTCGGCGATCGGATCGAGTCGATGCGGACGTTCGCGCTCCACGATCAGCGATCGACCGGTGCGGTCGATTCCCTCGCCATCGCACCCTGGCGTGACGACGCGAGCGAGAGCGGGCGCTGCGCGCTCGATTACGTCGAGCGCTCGCTCGTCGTCGTGGACGATCCGGCGGCGATCGGCGCGATCGAAGAGGCGCTCTCGCGCGAGCGCGACGACGCGACGGTGCTCGCGGCGGATCTCGACGACGCGGACGGGGAGCGGTCGAGACCAACAGCGACTGGGGAGCGGTCGAGTCCTACAGCGATTGGGGAGCGGTCGAGTCCTACAGCGATTGGGGAGCGGTCGAGATTTATCTCGACCGGCCGAGCGAAGCTCGGCACCGTTGAAGAGAGCTCGCGCCCTCAGCCGATCGCGTTCGACAAGATCGTCGCGCTCACGGCCGCGCATCCGGTCGTCTCGTTCGCGACGACGCTCGGCGACGTGCGCATCACGCGAGCCGCGGACACCTACGTCGTCATCGCATCTCAGCCGGCGCCGGCTTTCGGGCGCAGCATGGACGAGTTCGCGAAGGATGTGCTCCGGCGCTCCGGAGCCGGCGAGACGGTCGCCGTCGTCTCGGTCGCACACCGGCGCGTCCGCGAAGTCCTCGCGGAGCACGACATATCGCTATCGCCGGTGCCGGCCGAAGCTGCGTCGAATGAGAAGCATGGCGCGGTGATCGTCGTCGAGGGCACGCTCGATGCAGGCTTCGAGCTCCTGCGCCTCGGCGTCGTCGTGCTCGGCGACTTCGAGCTTTTCGGACACGCCGCCCGGCGGCACAAGCTTCGAGCGGCGAAGGAAGGTGTGCCGCTCACCGAGGCCGACCTCAAAGTCGGCGAGTTCTTCGTCCATGCGAACCACGGCATCGGACAGTACCTCGGGCTCGAGAACATCACGATCGACGCCTTCGACCGCGACTTCGTCATGCTCAAATATCTCGGCGAAGACCGCCTATACGTCCCGACCGACCACATGCACCTCATCCGAAAGTACGTCGCGGGCGACGGCGCGGCGCCGAAACTGTCGCGTATGGGCGGCAGCGATTGGGCGCGGACGAAGTCGCGCGTGCGCGAAGCGGTCGAGAAGATCGCCGAAGGGCTCGTCCAGCTCTACGCGGAGCGAGAGATGGCGAAGGGTCACGCGTTCGCCGCCGATTCGCCGTGGCAAGCCGAGCTCGAAGAATCGTTCCCCTACGACGAGACGCCCGATCAGCGTGCGGCGATCGATGCGGTCAAAGAAGATATGGAAAGAGCGCGCCCGATGGACAGGCTCGTGTGCGGCGACGTCGGCTACGGGAAGACCGAAGTGGCTATCCGCGCCGCTTTCAAAGCGATCATGGATCGGCGTCAGGTCGCCGTGCTCGCGCCGACGACGGTGCTCGCCGCGCAGCACTTCCGCAATTTCACCGAGCGTTTCTCCGCTTTTCCGGTGAAGAGCGCGCTGTTGTCGCGCTTCCGGACGCGCGAGCAGCAAAAAGAATCGCTCCGCGGCATGCTCGACGGCTCGATCGACATCGCGATCGGCACGCACCGGCTGCTGCAGAAAGACGTCGGCTTCGCGCGGCTCGGCCTCGTCGTCGTCGACGAGGAGCAGCGCTTCGGCGTCATGCACAAAGAGCGCCTCAAAGAATTGCGCCGCAGCGTCGACGTCATCACGCTATCGGCGACCCCGATACCGAGGACGCTCCACATGTCGATGCTCGGCGTGCGCGACCTCTCGCTCATCCGGACGGCGCCCGTCAACCGCATGGCGATCAAGACCGTCGTCACCCCGACGAGCGACGCGCTCATATCACAGGCGCTGCGCGCGGAGCTCGACCGCGGTGGGCAGGTGTACTTCGTCCACGACCGCATCGAGACGATCTACGGCGTCGCCTCGGCGGTCCAGCGGCTCGCACCGCGCGCCCGCATCCGTGTCGGCCACGGTCAGATGCGCGAAGGCGAGCTCGAGACGGTCATGATCGACTTCGTCGAAGGACGTTGCGACGTGCTCGTGTCGACGACGATCATCGAGAACGGGCTCGACATACCGAACGTCAACACGATCATCATCAACAACGCCGATCGCTTTGGACTCGCACAGCTCTACCAGCTGCGCGGACGCGTCGGGCGAAGCGCGCATCAGGCGTACGCCTACTTCCTCTATCAGCCGCATCGCTCGCTTTCCGAAACCGCTTCGGCCCGGCTCGAAGCGATCCGCGAGTTCTCGCATCTCGGCTCCGGTCTGCAGCTCGCGATGCGCGATCTCGAGATACGCGGAGCGGGCAATCTGCTCGGACGTCAACAGCATGGCTTCATCGCCGCCGTGGGCTTCGACGGCTATTGCCAGATATTGCAAGAAGCGGTCGCAAAGCTTCGCGATCAACCGCTGCCCGATGACGAACCCCCGCCGGTGCTCGACATCCCGGTGAGCGCGTATATCCCCGCGGATTACGTTCAAGGCGCGAGTCAGAAGATCGCATTCTATCAGCGGCTCGCGGCAGCGCGCACGATCGAAGAAGTCGATATGGTGTCAGATGAATTGCGGGACCGTTTCGGGGCGTTTCCTGAAGAAGTCGACGCACTGTTAGAGTTGTCGCGCGTGCGTGTCCTGGCCGCCGGGAAAGGAGTCACAAAACTCGCGCTCGAACAGCGGCGGCTGACGCTCGACGTCGGGCGGCGATTTTCCTTATCCGAAAACGCGCTTGATGCGCTGACGTCCCTCACCCGGGGCAACTTCAGATTCACCCAAGGCGCAATAGTGGCGCACTTGCCGACGCGTGGTGACGGCGGCGACGGACGGCTCACGACCGTTCGCGCGATCGTCGCGGCGCTCTGAACCGGGTTTGCAAAACTATCTCGTTGGAGGAATGATGAAGTACCGTTTCGCGACGCTGGCCCTCGCGGCCGCCGGCATCGCCGTGTCGCTCCTGGCGTCCGCTTGTTCGGCCGAAGACAAGACGCTCGTTTCCGCTAACGGCTATAAGGTCAGCAAAGGCGAGCTCGACGCGAAACTCGAGAAGCAGCCGGTCGCGGGCCAAGTGCTGCGCGGCATGGTCGAGCAAGCCCTCGTTTTCCAGTACGCCAAGGACCATAACATCACGGTGACCGACGCCGAAATCGACCAGAAGATCACCGACATCAAGGCGCGCCTCTCCGATGCGCAACTGCAGCAAGCGCTCCAGCAGCAGGGCATGACGCAGCAGGACCTGCGCGATATCCTGCGCCAGCAGCTGATCATCAAGGCGGCCGTCGACGCGACGATCCACGTCACCGACAAGCAGATGAGCGACTACCTCGCGCAAAACCATTCGCTGCTCGACCAGCAGGGGCAGGTCCGCGCGCGGCACATCCTCGTCGGAACGCTTGCGACGGCCCAGATGATCGAGGCGAAGCTCAAGAGCGGCGGCGATTTCGCGAAGCTCGCGGCGCAATATTCGACGGACCCGGGCTCGAAGGACAAGGGCGGCGAGCTCGGCTTCTTCGCGAAGGGCGCGATGGTCAAGGAGTTCTCCGACGCGGCGTTCGGGATGAAGCCGGGTCAGACGAGTGCTCCGGTGCACAGCCCGTACGGCTGGCACATCATCCAGGTCGAGGAGACGAAGCCCGCGATGGTCGCGACGGTCGCGAACTCGCGTCAGAAGATCATCGACAACATGCTCTCATCGCAAGAGCAGACGCAATACCCGGCGTTCATGGACAAGATCATGCAGGGCTCGAACATATCGGTGCAAGACCCGCAGTTCGCCGATACGTTCCCCTCGCCGCAGCCGTCGCCGGCTGCCAGCGCACCACAGCCCTCGGGCAAGTGATCGGGTAGGTCGCGAACTCCGTTCACCTCCAGCGAGACCGTGGCGGTCGACCGTAAAGGTCGACCGCTCCATTTGTTGACGCGAAAGGTCGACCGCTCCATTTTCGGCTAACGTATTTGGCGATGCCCACGCTCTCCATCGTCGGACTCGGACCGAGCGACGCCGCGCTTCTCACGCTCGGGTCGCTCGAGCGTTTGGAGCGCGCCCGGCGCGTCGTCGTGTGCTCGACGCCGCCGGCGCTCGTCGAGCATCTCAAGTCGCGCGGCGTCAAGATCGAGCCCGCTCCGTTCGATGCGGCGGCGCTTTTGCGAGGTGTCGGTGAGGCGGTAGCGGCCGCGGCGTCGTATGCGGCCGACGGGGATGCCGCGATCGGCGTGCCGGGTCATCCGCTCATCGACTTCCCCGGTCTGCCGCATCTGCTGCGCGAGCTCGCGCAGCGTGGCGTCGACGTCGACATCGTCCCCGGCGTGCCGCGCTCGGCGCTCTCGGCCGCGGCATCGGTGCCGCTTCTGCCGCTGCCGCCCGTCGCGATCCATCACTCGTGGGAAGAGCTCGTCGAGATCATGACCCGTTTGCGCGCGTGCTGTCCCTGGGATCGCGAACAGACGCATGAGTCGCTGCTCCCGTACCTCGTCGAAGAGGCGCACGAGGTCGTCGAGGCCGTCGACGAACGCGATCCGAAAAAGTTGTACGAAGAGCTGGGCGACCTGCTCTTGCAGATCGTCTTCCACTCGCAGATCGCCGCCGAGCGCGGTCAATTCACCGTCGCCGACGTCATCGACGCGCTCGCGAACAAGATGATCCGCCGTCATCCGCACGTCTTCGGCGATGCGAGCATCTCGACGTCGCAGGAGCAGATGCGGTCGTGGGAGCTCATCAAGACGCAAGAGGCGGCGATCAAACACCGGGAGTCGCTCCTCGACGGCATCCCGAAGAGCTTGCCCTCGCTCCTCGGATCGCAGCGCATCCAAGAGAAAGCGGCGACGGTCGGTTTCGACTGGCCGCGCGCCGAAGGCGTCGTCGACAAGCTCGACGAGGAAGTCCGCGAGCTGCACGTCGCCGTCGACAGCGGTGAAACGGCGCATATCCGCGAGGAGCTCGGCGACGTGCTCTTCACGGTCGTCAATCTCGCCCGCCGCCTCGGCGTCGACGCGGAAGCGGCACTGCGCGCCGCGAACGCGAAGTTCCGCGAGCGGTTCGCCTCGATGGAACGCATGGCGGGCGGCGGCGCGACGGCGCTCGCCGGGCGCAGTCTCGAGGACCTCGACGTCTTGTGGAAGCGCGCGAAAGATCATGAGGCTGGACAAGTTCCTTAAGGTATCGCGTCTCGCGAAGCGCCGTACGGCCGCGAAGGAAGCGCTCGACGCCGGACGGATCGAGCTCGACGGCCACGCCGTGAAGCCGTCGCATCAGGTGAAACCCGGCGACGAACTCCTCATCCACTACGCGTCGCGTGATGTACGCGTGCGCATAACCGCGGTTCCCGATCGACCCGGCGCGCGCGTCAAGCCGGAGACGCTCTACGACATCCTTTCTGACGAACGCGTCACCGGTCCGGGCATTTGAGCGCGCGCCGTCTCACGATCGGCATGTTCACCGACTCGTACCGGCCGGAGATCAACGGCGTCGTGACGTCGATCGCCGGCACGGTCGACAGCCTGCGGCGGCGAGGCCACCGCGTCGTCGTGTTCGCGCCGGCGCACGACAGCATCGACGACCGAGATCCCGACGTCTTCCGTTTCCGCTCCGTTCCGTTCCCGTTCTATCAACAGATCAGGATGGCGTTTCCACTGCCCGCATCGCTCATGCTCTCGCTGCCGTCTATGCCGTTCGACATCGTCCACACGCACTCGCTCTTTTTCGTCGGCTGCCTCGGCGCGTTCATGGCGCAGCGCCGGTCGACACCGCTCGTCTTCACGTACCACACGCGCTGGACGGAGTACGCGCATTACCTACCGCTCAGCAGCGGCGTGACGAAGGCGCAGGCGGTTTGGATCTCACGCGAGTTCTGCAATCGCTGCAGCGAGGTCATCACCCCGACGGCGCAGATCGGACACGTCTTGCGCGAATACGGGGTGCACCGTCCGATCACCGTCATCCCGACCGGCGTCGATCTTGACGCGTTCCGCGGCGGCTCGCCGGATGCCGCAACGTTGCGATCGGCGGCGAGCGGACCGCTCGTGCTCTACGCCGGCCGGCTCGGTAAAGAGAAGAACGTCGCGCTCGTGATCGACGCCTTCGCGATCGTCGCCTCATCGATGCCGCAGGCGCGCCTCGCGATCGCGGGAGTCGGCCCGCATGAGAGTAAGCTGCGCGCGCAAGCCGCGGCGCTCGATTGCGCGCCGCGCATCGAGTTCGTCGGCGCGCTCGACAAGCCGGATCTCGGCAGCTACTATCAAGCCGCCGATGCGTTCGCGTTCGCGTCGACGACCGAGACGCAGGGACTCGTCCTCGTCGAAGCGATGGCGCATGGGCTGCCGGTAGCTGCCGTCGACTGTCCGGTTTCGCGCGAGGTCGTGCCTGCAGACGCGGGCGCGCTCGCCGCGGAGGATCCTTCGTCACTCGCCGGCGCGATCGTGTCGCTGTTGCGTGCCGGTGACGCCGAGCGATCGCGCTTGCGCTCAGCCGCGCGAAGGGCGGCACTACCGTATTCCATCGACCGCCTCACCGACGAGCTGGAAGCGCTCTACGCGCGCTGCATCGACGACCGCCCCGCCCATGCCGCCGATGCCTAGAACGCGAACAGGTCCGAAAGGGAGCGGTCGAGATTTATCTCGACCGCCGCGGGCGTGACATGACCGTCGCCTCCCGGTATTCCGGCGATGCGAAGGACGAGATCGCGCGCGTCCGTTTCGAGCGATCCTGCTGCCCAGGTGCATTCGTCCGCGGCATGTCGCGCTTCTCGAGCGCCGCTCACTCGCAGATCATCGTCGCGACCGAGCGGAGCGCGGTCGCTCGCGCAGCGCTCGCCGGAGCGAAAGCCGCCGGCATCGATGCCGTCGCCGATCGCAAGCGCACGGCGCGCCTCGCCGACCGCACAATGCTCACCGTGCGTCCAGAGATGCCATTCTCGACTGCGATGGTGCCCGCTCGCAGCTGCTGCCGGCGCGCTTGGCTGCGCGGCGCATTTCTCGCAAGCGGATCCGTGTCGGATCCGGCGCGGTCGTATCATCTCGAGTTCTTCTGCCGTCGCGACGATGACGCGCGCGCGTTGTGCGAGGCGCTCGCATCGCTTTCGGTCGACGCAGGGATGAGCAGACGGCGCGGCAGACCGCTCGCATATGTCAAGGACGCCGAGAGCATCGCCGATCTCCTCGGACTGATGGGTGCGACCCAAGCGGTCTTCGCGCTCGACAACGTCCGCGCCGTGCGACAGACGAAGAACGATATCCGCAGACGCGTGAACAGCGAGTCGGCGAACGCCGCTCGTGCTGCGTCGTCAAGCGCGCGTCACCGCGAGGCGGCGATGCGAGCGATACGCACCGTCGGATTGTCGCGGCTCGGTCCGGCGCTTGCGCAAGCGGCACAGCTCCGCATCGCGCATCCGGAGTTGACGCTCGCGGAGCTCGCCGCGCGCGCAAGACCACGCGTGACCAAAGCGGCGATGGCGTATCGGATGCGCGCGCTCGGACTGATCGGCAAGCCGGCCCGTACGCGCCGCGGCTCCGTGAAACGCAGGCGATAGCCGCCTTTTAAAGCTGGCGGTGGGACAAATCGACATGCCTCGCCTCGCCGGCCGACGTTCGTCGCAGCCCGGGGGAGGGCAGGGCGGGACGCCGAGGGTATTGTTCGGCCTACCGATTCGCAGCTTCTTGGAGGGCACAACGCCGTGGCATCCCGCATCGCCATCAACGGCTTCGGCCGCATCGGCCGTCAAGCGCTTCGGACGCTCATGGAGCGCCACCCCGAGCTCGAGATCGTCGCCGTCAACGACTTGGGCGACGCGAAGACCGCGACCCATCTCTTCAAGTACGACTCGACCTACGGCCGCTATCCCGGAACCGTGACGAACACGGCCGACTCGTTCACGATCGACGGCCGCACGATCAAGCTGATCCAAGAGCGCGACCCCGCGAAGCTCCCGTGGAAGGATCTCAAGATCGATCTCGTCATCGAGTCGACCGGCTTCTTCACCGACGCGACCAAGGCGAAGGCGCACATCGACGCCGGCGCGCGGCGCGTCATCATCTCGGCCCCCGCGAAGAACGAAGACGTGACGATCGTCCTCGGCGTCAACGAAGACGTCTTCGATCCGGCAAAGCACAAGATCATCTCGAACGCCTCGTGCACGACGAATTGCCTCGCACCGCCCCTCAAGGTCGTCCACGACGCTCTCAACGTCGTCAAAGGCACGATGACGACGGTCCATTCGTACACGAACGACCAGCGCATCCTCGACTTCCCGCATGAGGATCTGCGCCGGGCACGGGCCGCCGCGATCAACGTCATACCGACGACGACCGGCGCCGCGAAGGCGATCTACCTCGTGATCCCCGAGATGAAGGGCCGGCTCGACGGCTTCTCGCTTCGCGTGCCGACGCCGACTGTGTCGATCATCGATCTCGTCGTCTTGACCGAGAAGCCGACGACGAAGGACGATCTCAACGCGCTGTTCCGCACAGCTGAGTCGAGCGACCGCATGAAAGGGATCCTCGGCGTCACCGACGAGCCGCTCGTCTCGACGGACTTCAAGGGCGACAGCCGTTCGTCGATCGTCGACTCGCTGTCGACGATGGTCGTCGGCGGCAACCTGCTCAAGGTGGTCGCGTGGTACGACAACGAGTGGGGCTACTCGTGCCGGCTGGCCGACCTCACCGCGTTCGTCCTCGACAAAGAGCGCGCGACCGCCGGCGCCCGCGCTTGAGCGACTTCGCGTCGATCGACGTCGCGGGCAAGCGCGTTCTCGTCCGCGAGGATCTCAACGTGCCGCTCGACGGCGGCACGGTCACCGACCTCACGCGGATCGACGCCGCGGTGCCGACGATCCGGAGCTTGAGCGAACGCGGCGCTAAGGTCATCGTCATGTCGCACCTCGGCCGCCCGAACGGCGCCGTCGTCGAGTCGCTGCGCATGGCGCCCGTCGCGAAGGCGCTTTCGGCGCAGCTGGGCTTCGACGTGAAGACCGCGCCGGATTGCGTCGGGCCGCAGGCGCAGGCAGCCGTCGATGCGCTCAGGGACGGCGACGTCCTCTTGCTCGAAAACCTGCGCTTCCACAAGGAAGAGGAGGCGGGCGACGACGCGTTCGCGCGGAGTCTCGCGTCGCTCGGCGACATCTACGTCAACGACGCGTTCGGCACGGCGCACCGTGCGCACGCCTCGACGAGCGTCATCGCAAAATATCTGCCGGCGTACATGGGACCGCTCATGGCGCGAGAACTCGAGATGCTCGACTCGATCCTCGAGAATCCGAAGCGTCCGTTCGTCGCCGTGCTCGGCGGCGCGAAGGTGTCGGACAAGATCGAGGTCATCGACCGGCTCATGTCGATCTGCGACTGCGTCGTCGTCGGCGGAGGCATGGCGAATACGCTGCTCGCCGCCGAAGGCCGGCCGATCGGCAAGTCGCTCTGCGACAAGGATCTCGGTCCGGCGCTCGGCGTTCTCGACGGCATCAAGCATCACAAGTTCAAGGCGAAGCTCCACGTGCCGAAAGACGCGATCGTGGCGAAACAGCTCGCGGCAGATGTCGACACCGAGGACGTGAAGATCGCCGACGTCAAGCCGGACGACATGATCCTCGACATCGGGGCCGGAACCGCGATGGACTACCGCGGCGTCATCCTCGATGCGAAGACGGTGCTCTGGAACGGACCGATGGGGGTCTTCGAGAACGACCTCTTCGCCGCGGGTACCGAAGCCGTCGGCCAGGCGATCGCCGATTCGGGCGCCGTATCGGTCGTCGGCGGCGGCGACTCCGCGGCAGCCGCGCATAAGCTCGGCTTTGCCGATAAGATGACGCACATCTCGACCGGCGGCGGCGCGACGCTCGAATATATCGAAGGCAAGGAGCTGCCAGGCGTCGCCGCTTTGCGGAGCGCGAAGCCCGCGTGACGCGCCGGCCGCTCTTCGCAGCCAACTGGAAATGCTTCAAGACGCCCGACGAGACGCGGGCGTACATCGACGCGTTCCGTCCGGGCGCCGAGGAGCTCATCCCGAAGACCGACATCGCGATATTGCCCCCGTTCATCGATCTCGAGACCGTGCGCCTCGCGCTCGACGGCACGACGATCGGCTACGGCGCGCAGGACTGCTATTGGGAACAGCAGGGCGCGTTCACCGGTGAGGTGAGCGCGGCGATGCTCGGCGCGCTCGGGTGCGAGTATTGCATCGTCGGGCATTCGGAACGGCGACGGTTGTTCGGCGAGACCGATGAGATGGTCTCGAAGAAGATCACGGCGCTGCTCGCCGAGGGGATCACGCCGATCGTCTGCGTCGGCGAGACGCTCGACGAGTACAAGGGCGGGTTGACGTTGCAGCGCGTCATGCAGCAGGTGTCCGACGGCCTCGGCCACCTCGAAGATGGCGAGCGCGCGAACCTCGTCGTGGCCTACGAGCCTGTGTGGGCGATCGGCACCGGTCTTGCCGACGATCCGGACTCGGCGAACCGTACGATCGGCTACATCCGTCAATGCCTCGGAGGACTCGACGAGGCGCGCGTGCTTTACGGCGGATCGATGAAAGCCGAGAACGCGGCGCAGTTCTGCGCGCAGCCGAACATCGATGGTGGGCTCGTCGGCTCGGCGAGCCTCGACGCGGTGACGTTCCTCAAGCTCGTCGAAAATGGCGCGGAGATGCGAGCATGAGCGTTGCCGCGGGATCGAAGCCCGTCGTCCTTTGCATCCTCGACGGCTTCGGCGTGTCGGACGAGATGCGAGGCAACGCGATCGCGCAGGCACAGATGCCGCGCTACCGCGCGCTCGTCGAGAAGTATCCCCACACGGTCATCGGCGCAGCGCAGGAGGCGGTGGGGTTGCCGCGCGGCCAGCAGGGCAACAGCGAAGTCGGGCATCTCAATCTGGGCGCAGGCCGCATCGTGCTGCAAAGCGTCACCCGCATCGATCGCTCTATAAAGGAAGGGACGTTCGCGACGAACCCCACGCTGCAGCAGTGCTTCTCGCACGTGAACCGGACGGGCGGAACGTTCCACCTGCTCGGGCTCGTGTCGGACGGCGGCGTCCATTCGTCGTTCGAACATCTCGATGCTTTGATCGATGCCGCGAAGGCGGCCGGTGTACCCGTCAAAGTCTCCGCGTTCCTCGACGGGCGCGACGTGCCGCCGCGCAGCGCGGGCCCATATCTCGAGCGGCTCGAGCGCAAGCTCGCCGAGCACGGCAACGCCTCGATCTCGATGATCTCGGGCCGCTACTACGCGATGGACAGGGACAAGCGCTGGGAGCGGACGCGGTTGGCGTACGAGGCCCTCGTCAACGCGAAGGCTTTGAACGCGGACAGCGCGATCGCCGGCCTCGAGATGGCATACTCCGCCGGCGAAGACGACGAGTTCGTCAAGCCGACGATCATCGGCGACATCGATCCGATCATCCACGACGGCGATGC
>JANWLL010000069.1 GCA_025450855.1 Vulcanimicrobiia bacterium | reverse complement strand
GATTATCTGATACGGGTCCATGATGTCGCATGTCTTGCAGTGGACGCAGTTCGCGAAATTGATCTGCAGGCGTTTGCCCGAGTCCTTGAAGCCGGCGAGCGTGAGCTCCGGGGAGCCGGGAGCGCGCGGCACCATCTCATAGACATTTGCCGGGCAGAAGCGCTCGCACGGGTTGCCGAATTCTTCCGCGCACCGCGTCGCGCAGACGGTCGTGTCGTGCACCTTGAGATGGCAGGGCGCGTTCTCTTCGTGATGCGTGCCGCTCTTGAAGACGTCGTCAAGCTTGTTGAACGTCAGCTTGCCATCGTACACCGGCCGCTCGAAGCCGGGGATGTTACGTCCGAAGTAGTCGACGAGCTTCTCCATGCGCGCGTAGCCGGCGACGCCGCTCAGCCGATCCGCGTAACCGAAGCCGCGCCCGCCTGTCATGAGTCCGAGACCGACGTTGAGCATGCCGAACAGCCGGCCCCCGTGGAAGCCTTGATGGAAATTGCGCGCCGCGTACAGCTCGTCGCGCATCCACGAATCCGACATGCGCTTCTCGTAAGTCGCGAGGCGCGCGCTTGACGAGTCGCCGGCTACGATCGCCTCGTAGAGCGTTTCCGCCGCGAGCATTCCCGACTTGACCGCCAGGTGTATTCCCTTGAGCTTGAGCGGGTTGAGCGTTCCCGCAGAATCGCCGACGAGGACGACGCCGTCGGCGTACGGGCGCGGCATCGCCCACCAGCCGCCCTCCGGGATGGCTTTCGCGCCGTAGCGGATCATCGTGCCGCCGCCGATGAGCTTTGATACGCTCGGGTGCTGCTTGAACTTCTGGAATTCGGCGTGCGGTTCGAGCTGCGGGTTCTTGTAGTCGAGGCCGACGACGTAGCCGACGTCCCAGATATCGCTCGCCATCGAGTAGATGAAGCCGCCGCCGAACGTGGCGTCGTCGAGCGGAGCGCCGAGCGTGTGGATGACCTGCCCCGCGGGCGTCGATCCTGCCGGCATCTGCCACAGCTCTTTGATGCCGATCGCGTAGACCTGCGGATTCTTGCCCGCCGTGATCGGGAGCCGCTTCTCGAGCTGCTTTGCGAGCGTGCCGCGGGGGCCTTCGCCGAGCACCGTGACTTTCGCGATGAGATCCGCACCCGGCTCGTAATTGGGTTTCGGCTTGCCTTCTTTATCGAGGCCTTTGTCGCCGATGCGCACGCCGATGACGCGCTCGCCATCCCACAAAAGTTCTTGTCCTGGGAACTCGGGGTAGACTTGCACGCCGAGACCTTCGGCGACGTTCGCCATCCATTTGACGAGCTTGTTGAGGCTCGCCACGTATTTGCCGCGATTGTTCATCGGCGGCGGGATGATCGGCGCCGAGATGTGCCCGCCCTTGCTCATGAACCACAGCGCGTCGCTCGAAACCGGCGCTTCCACCGGGCAGCCGGCTGCGAGGAAATCGCCGAGGAGTTCCTTCAGGCTGCGCGGGTCGAGCACCGCGCCGGAGATGCCGTGATCGCCGATCGCGGCCGCTTTGTCGATGACGAGGATGTTCTCGGCCGAGAGCTCCGGGCCGGGCTTCGACCCCGCTTTTACCGCCTCGTTGTGCGCGGCGTAGAGCTGCGCGAGGCGGATGGCGCCGCCGAGGCTGGCCGGTCCGGCGCCGACGAAGAGGACGTCGACTTCAAGCGTGTCTCGTTCGCGCGCCACCCTGTTCGATGCCTAGAGCAGCGGGCCGCTGGTTTGCGCGATGGTCGACTTGCCGTCCGACGCGTCTACTTCGTACTTGCCGCTCGGCAGCGTCTTCGATTTGCCCGAGTAGGGCATGACGACGCTGATCGCCGCCATCTCGGTGCGCGCCGGGATCTTGATGGGGACAGCGACTTTTGCCGGCGACGCGACCTTGTCGGTGTCGTTCGTCGGCGGCGTGATGATGAAGGTCGCGATCGAGATGTCGTTCTTGCTCGAGTTCGTCGCGGAGAACGTCACATCGTAGTGGAGTCCGCTGCCGGGCGCCGTGATCGACGTGACCGCGACGTCATCGATCGACAGACCTCCAGCGGGCCGCTTGCTGTCGAGCGGCGTGATGACGGGATCGGCGGCCGTCGGGAAATCGATCGTGTCGAGCGCGAGCATAGCGCCCTTGCCGTCGCCGAACGTGAGCGCGAGCTGCTTCGTCTTCGACGGGTCCTTCGGACCCGCGATCGCGACGAGCGTCTCGACCGTGTCTTGATTCGGGAGCGCTTGGAGCGACAGCTTCACATGAGTCGGCGTACCTTTGTCCGCTGCGATCGCGAGATCGGCGATAGGCATGGGCGTCTCGTTCGAGTTGTTCAATGCGAACGTCACCTCGACGAGGCGCGGCGCTTTCACCGGATCGGCCGCGTACGCGTCGTATGCGAAGCGCGCGCTCGCGCTGTCGACGGAAAGCGGTGTGTCGGGCTGATCGGTCGGGCCCGGCGATCCGCCGCCGAACGGAGTTGCGCCGCCCTGGTATGGCGTCGGATTCGGCGCGCCCGGATACGGCGGCGCACCGCCGAAGCCGGCGTTCGAACTGCATGCCGCGACTACGGTTGAAGATGCGGCGGCGACGAGCGCCGTCACTACGATAGAACGGACGGATGATGATCGAAGCATAGGCGGCATAGATTCGGTACGTCCGCAAACGCCGCCTCTCCGGGTTCGATGCGAGGGACGCGTGCTGACATCGCTGCGCAATGAGAACACGGTTAGAAGAACGGGTTGTGCGCCTTCTCCTCGCCGATCGTGCTCGGCGGGCCGTGCCCCGGGAAGACGACCGTCTCGTCGGGCAGCGCGAAGATCTTCTTCGATACCGAATGCATGAGGTCCGTGTAGCCGAACCGGTCGCCGAACAGCCTGCCGACCGAACCTGCGAAAAGCGTATCGCCGGTGAACACGCCGCCGCCGTATATGAAGCACGACGAGCCGTCCGTATGGCCGGGCGTGAAGAGCAACCTGATCTCGCTCGTGCCGAACGGCAGCGTTCCGCCGTCGTCGATGCCGATCGCCCCTTCTGCAGGCGAGCCGACCGCTGCCACGTCGTTGCGATGGATCACGACGCGCGCCTCGGGAAATGCGTGGCGAACGTCGGCGAGCGCATCGACGTGATCCTTGTGTTTGTGCGTCAACAGGATGTAGCGCACCGATACCGGACTCTTGCGCAGTGTCGAGACGATGTTCTCCGGGCTTCCTCCGGGGTCGACGAACGCCGCGACGCGTTCGTCGGCATCGACGATGAAGTAGCCGTTGCTCGGATACGGTTCGTTGATCTGATGGCCGAATCTCGCGTCGAGGTCGCGCGTCTCGGGCTTCCAACGCTCGAGCCCGCTGTCGACGAGCTTATCCGCGTTGAGCTCGAGCGCCGCGGCGATCGTGCGCGACTCGTCCTCGGTCGGCTTTTGTTGATCGCCCATCAGCGCTTTCAATCGCGCGGACGCGACGCCGGTGCGCGACGCGAGCGCTTCCGCCGACATCTTGTGGCCCGCCGACGCCTTGCCGACGATATCGCCGAACGTATCCTCGAGATCCATGACGATGCGCATGTCGAAATGCTCCGTTCTCGTAAACGCATGACAAACTTCACGAAAACGGGAAGAACATCCCGTGGCCCAAAGTATCGAACGTATCCTCGGGTGGGTGGCGTTGGCCGCGCTCGTCATCTTCATCGCGGCGCTTGCGATGACGTACGTGCCCGGCGGCCAGGCGATCCACGACCGCATCATCGCGGCATTTCCGCACGCGACCGAAACGCCGAACATCGACGACGCGCAAGCGGCGCTCGATTCGGGCGATGCGGCCGGTGCGAACAAGCTCGCGCAGGGGGTCGTCGCGACGAGTTCTTCCGACGCGACGATCGACAACCACGCGGGCAATATCGCGGTGGCGGCCGGCGACGATGGGACTGCCAAGCACGACTATGAGCTCGGCGAGGCCGCCGACGCGCGCAACGGCTGGAACTACGTCGCCCTCGGACAGCTGTACGCGCGGCAGAAGAGATATTCGGAGGCCGATGCGCAATTGCGAGCGGCGCTCGCGCTCGTCCCCGACACGCAGTTCCTCCACTACGATCTCGGCGTCGTCGAGCTGAACGAACACTTGCCGGATGCGGCGCTTTCCGATTTCAACGCCGAACTCAAGCGTTCGCCGACATATCAGCCCGCGATCGACGGGAAGATCCAGGCGCTCGGAGCACTCGGGCGGACCGCCGAAGCGCAAGCGACGATGGTCGCGCTCAATAAACAGCTCGGGTCTTCGAAGCCGGGCACACGGCCCACGGCCCATCCATCGCCATCGCCTTCAGCGTCCGCGTCTCCGCTCGCGTCTCCCAGTCCGACAGCGGCGCCGTCACCGACGCCTTCTCCTACGCCGTTGCCGATCGCGCAGATCACACCGCCGTCGCCGACTCCGACGCCTCTTCCGCCCCCGACGGCGAAGCCGACGAAGAAGCCCGCGATCGCGCACGTGAAGCGGATCGTGACGCCGCCTCCTTCGCCGTCACCGACTTTGACGCCGACACCCGTCGCGCGGCTGCCACAGTCGATCGCGGACCTCGCGCCGGACGCAAAAGGCTACCTCTTCGAGGTCGCCGGCGATCCCGGTTTCGGCGGCGAGCTTCCGTTCGCCGATCCGACCGAATCTGTGGCGAGGATGCAGGCCACGATCAGCAAAGGCACGATCGATCAGATACTTTCGGCCGGCACGGCGGCGATGCTCTCGCATCACTTCACGATCGCGGCCGCCGCGTTCTCGGCTGCGACTGCTCGCGCTGGTGCCGATTGGCGCGGTCCGTACCTCGCGGGCATCAACGCGCAGCAGCGCGGCGATCAAGCGGGCTCGCGACCCTTATTCTCGCAGGCGGCCAGTAGAGGCGGGCCGGCAGCGGTCTACGTCGCGCAAGCCGTCGCCGACGTCGCCGTAGGGGACGACTCGACGGCGTATGCCGACGCACAGCATGCCGTACAGATGTCGCCGTCATTCGGGCCGGCGCTGTTTACAGCGGGTATGATCGATATCTTGGTCGCGAACGTGCCGTCTGCCGAACGCGATCTTACAGCTGCTGCGGCTGCGAGCGGCGCCCCGGCGCGGACATCGTACTTCCTGCAGACAATCCGCTCCAGAGAACAAGTGCAGTAGACCAAGTCGATTTATTGCGTACCGAACTCCACGTCGACGAATCCATCCCCACGTAGCTTCGCAGCAAGTGCATGCATCACGTCGTTGGCGGTCAGCATCATGTAACCGGCGGCGCGACGTGCCGGTGAGTCGAGCGGCAGGTCGAAGGCTGCGAAGCCGAGATATTGCTGCGCGAGATCGCTCGGACTGCCCATCTGAAGCAGCAGTTGGCGGACGAGCAGCGATCGCGCTCGGTCGAGCTCATCCTGCTTGAGAGGGACCGTTTGAAGCGCTCGAATGTCGCCGGCGATGATGTTGCGCACCCTCACCGCGTTGACCGGCGCGCAGACGTAAGTGATCGTGACGGTCGAACGCGTCGGCTGCACGTCAAGCTTTTGGATCACGGCGACCGCAAGGCCGCTTCGATCGAGGATATCGGTCACGAGCCTGCTCGACCACGGGTCCCCGCCGAGCACATCCATCCCCAACGCGAAGGCATCGTAGTCGTCCGACGCGGGTGCGACGTCGAGAGTTTCGCCGAGCATGACGTAGCGGATGCCAAGCGCGGGGTTCGGCAAGACGACTCGGGCCGGTTGATTTTGGGGCAGTGGGGGAAGCGCGTCGGGCGCAGCCGCGGTGGGTGGATCACTCCATGAGCCGAACGCCTTCTCGACCGCCGCGACCGCCGTAGCGGGAGTGACATCGCCGACGACGACGACCGTCGTCCGTTCAGGGCGGTACGCCGCGGCGAAATACGACCGGACGTCGTCTGCATTCAAGCCGCTGACCGTCAGGGGGGTCGCCACTCGCGCCGCCGGATCGTCCGGCGGCAGCAAGCTTCCGTCGAGCGCGCGCTCGACGAAACGCCCGACGCTTATCGATTGATCGCCCGAGTCGTTGAGGGCGTCTCGTTTGGCACGGGCGAACGTCGCAGTCTCGAACGACGGATGCAGCTCTGCATCGGACAAGAGTGCTAAGCCTCGGTCGAAGTCGCTCGGTAGGACGGAGAGGCTGAAATCCGCGCCGGCCGACTCCTGTCCGCCGAGCGCATCGACGAGCCGGGCGAAGCCTCGATGGGTCATGTCAGCTGGTCCGTTCGCGAAGAGACGGGCGAGCACAAGGTCGACGCCGTCCTTGCCGTCCGGCGTCGCCATGTGCGGACTGACCTTTACCCGCCCAAAAAGTTGGATGATGCCAGATTCCGGGCGGTTCACGGTGATGACTCGGACGCCGTTCGACAGCGTCGTGTCGCTTGGAACGGGGACGCTTGCGAGCGAAGCGTCGACGTCACGCGAGACGGCGGATGCCCACTGCGGCAGCGCCTCAAGCCCCACGGCGGTCGACGCAGAGGGAGGGTTGACCGATGCTGCTCGGGGAGCCGGCGGTGCGGGCAGGACTCTCCCAAGCGCGATACTTCCCGAGGCGAAGTATGCTCTCGCGACACGGTCGACGTCCGAAGGTTTCACCCGCTCGACGGCGTCGTAGTAGACGGTTGGGGACGAGTACCCGAGTTCGCAGACGAACGTCGCCCAATCGAGCATGTTCGATCTGGCGTCGGCTTGTTCGATCGCGTGTTGCAGACGCTCCGTGGTGATCGCCGAAGAGACGTCTTCAGCGGACACTCCGAGCTTGGCATATCGAGCCAGGGCGTCGCGCAACGCGACCGCCAGCGTCTGGTTGTCTTGGAGGAGTGCGACGTCGGCTTGCGCGCACATGACCGAGACCTGAGGATCCGTGAAGACCTCGGTGAACGAGACGTGAAGAGCCTTTCCAGAATCCACGAGGGCGGAGAGCGCGCTGCTCTTCGACTGTACGATGTCGTTGAGGACTTGTGCCGAAGCAAAATCGCGGCTCGAGGATCCGGGCTCGTCGAGGCACGCGTATGCAGGCCGCGAGATGAGATTGCGATTGAACAGCGTCATCGACGCCTTCGGGCGTTTGAGACCATCGCCCGTCTGCTTCGGCGTGTCGCGCCGCGGCAGAGAACCGAAGTCGGTTTGGACGTCCGCGAGAATCGCGTGCGGGTCGACGTTACCCGTGATGAAGAGCACGGCGTTGCTCGGGGTGTACCACATCTCCCTGAACCGCTCCGCCACGGAAAAGGAGTCACCGACGATAGACGAGGCGGCGCTGTACTGATCGTGGGCGATGGGCGACTTCGGCTGGAGCGCGTGGAGCATCCGTGCGTGCCACAGGACGTTGAAGTTGCCTTCGTTCATAGCCGCGCCTTGCGCGAACACGGAGCGTTCTACGTCCCAATCGTCGTTCGAAGCGCCGAATCCGCGCATGCGATCCGCTTCGACGCGAAGCGCTGCTGAAACGTCGGACGCCGCGACCTCGTTGTAGAAAACCGTCGTCCGATAGTCCCACGCCTCGGATGATCGCCCACCGAGCGCGGCGGACAGCTCTGACAGCTGCGCGCGGCTCAAACCAGCGACGTGTGTGGAGAGCATGTTTGCCACGGCTGCGTTGACGCCGGGGTCGGACGACGGAGCATCCGCGCTGCCGACGCGGTAGACGACGCCGACGGCGGTCAGCGGAGTCTGTTTCATCGGTACGATGACGAGGCGCAATCCGTTCGTCAGCGTCGTCTCGGTCGCGTTCCCGCCGTCTACGGCTCCCGCGTGCGCTATAGAACAACAAAAACCGACACACGCCGCGGTCGAAACCGCGGCGACAAATGATCGAAGCTTCGCCATAGAAACCTGCCGTGGAACCGGGGTCATGCCGGCTCTGGTGCGTAGCTTAACTACGCCAGCAAGTGTTTCCCGTCGTGTTGGCCTCGACCGCTACATCACTTAGTGCGGCTGACTTGGAAGAGCGGGATGAGCGCAAGCATGATGATCGCCGCGACCGCCAGTACGAGTGACGCGTCGTCGAACGCCGAGACGTACGCCTGCTGCGTCAGCGCGCCGGCGAGCGCGGCATTCGCCTGCTGCGCTACGTCGTGGACGCCGGGCACGCCGCGCGCCGCGAAGCCGTTGCTCAAGCCCAACAATCGCTGGTGGGTCGCAACAGCGAACTGCGTCACCGACTCGCCGAAGCGCTCGAAGTGGAAGCGCTCGCGGTTGACGATGAGCGTGCCGATGATCGCGATGCCGATTGATCCGCCGAGCGTCCGCGTCAGGTTGTAGAGCGACGATGCGTCGGCCCTTTGCTGCGGCGGCAGTTTCGTCAGCGCGAGCTGACCGAGCGACGTGAACAAGAACGGCAGCGCGGCGCCCCGCATGAGTTGGATCGTCATGATCTGCTGGAACGAGTACTGCAGGGTCAGGAAGCCGTTGCCGACCATGCTCGAGCACATGAGCAGCACGCCCACCGCCATCATGATGCGCGGATCGAGGCGCTGCGCGAGCCTGCCTGCGACGGGGAAGAGCACGAGGCTGACGAGCGCGGTCGGCAGCAAGAGCAAGCCGATCTGGAACGCGGTGTAGTTGAGCAGCGTGCCCGCGAAGAGCGGGATGACGAACACCGATCCGAAGAGCGTCGCGCCGATGAGTGCGCCGCCGAGCGAGCCGGCTGCGAAATCGCGATTCTTGAAGATGCGGATGTTGATGAGCGGCCGCTCGATCGTCAGCTCGGTATAGATGAAGACAACGAACGCGATGAGCGACGTGACCGACAATAAGATGATGAACGGCGACTCGAACCAGCCGTTCTTCTCGCCCTCCTGCAACACGACTTGGAGCGTGCCGAGCCATATCGCGACGCTCGCGAGTCCGACGAGGTCGACCTTGCCTGCGCCTTGCGGCGGCGCCGTCTCGCGGACGAACATCTGCGTCAGGACGATCGAGAGCGTCACGAGCGGCACGTTGATGAAGAAGATCGCCGGCCACGAGAACGTGTCGGTGAGGTAGCCGCCGAGGGTCGGTCCGATGGCGGGGCCGAGGACCGCGCCGACACCGTAGAGCGCGGAGGCCATCCCTATCTCCTCGGGCGGGAACGCTTCGAGCATGATCGTCAGCGTCACCGGCAAGATCGCGCCGCCGCCGATGCCTTGGAGGATGCGGAAGAAGACGAGCGAGCCCAAGTTCCATGAGAAGCCGCAAAGCACGGAGCCGATGAGGAACACGGCTTGGCTCGCGATGAAGTAGCGAGTGAGGCCGAACCTGCCCGACAGCCAACCCGTCGCTGGAATGACGATGACGTTGCTGATGAGATAGCCGGTGATGATCCAATCGATCTCGTCGACGCTCGAGCCGAACGACG
This sequence comes from Vulcanimicrobiia bacterium, assembly GCA_025450855.1. GTDB lineage: Bacteria > Vulcanimicrobiota > Vulcanimicrobiia > Eremiobacterales > Eremiobacteraceae > JANWLL01. Next base: position 2,209 of record JANWLL010000069.1, on the reverse strand, counting down.
ACTGCATGTTCGGCAGCGCGACATTGACGATGCTCGAGTCGAGCACCGCGGTTAGGGCAGCGAGCATGACCGGGAGCGCCACGAGCCATTTGTTGCCCGCGATGCGGCGTGCCGGCTTGGCGGGCGTCGCGCCGTTCGCGTGTCCGTTCATCGATGGGCGCGGGGCGCCAAGCGTGGCGCTACGGACAGCCATGTCGTTTTGGATCCTCGATAGGTCGCGGGCGTCTTAGTGGTTGGTCGTGTCGATGGAGATCTCGGCCGACAAGCCTTGCTTGAGCAAGTGCTCGGGGTCGGATGAAGCGTCGATGCTCGTCCTCGCCGGGAGTCGCTGGACGACTTTCGTGAAGTTGCCGCTCGCGTTGTCCGGCGGGATGAGCGCGAACGTCGCGCCGGTCGCAGCTGAGAGACTCAACACCTTACCCGTGAACGTGTGGCCCGGGTATGCATCCACCTTGATCTCGACCGGTTGGCCGACGCGGACGTTCGTTATCTGCGTCTCTTTGAGGTTCGCGACGACGTAGAGGTCGCTCGTCGACGCGATAGCCATGACGGGCTGCCCGACCGACAGCGTGTCGCCGACGTCGACCGATTTCTTGCTGATGACGCCGTCGATGGGCGCGGTGACGTTCGTGTAGGAGAGCTGGAGTTCGGCCGACGCGAGCGACGCGCGCGCCGCAGTCACCTGAGCGCTTGCCGTCTGCGCTTGCGCGACCTTGATGCCGGTCGTCTGGTTGCCCGTCTGTGCCTGCAGCAGCTGCGCATTGCTCGCGGCGATGCCGGCCTGAGCCTGCTGCGCGGCGGCGGACGCCTGAGAGACACCGGCTTGCGCGATGTCGACGTCGTGCTGTGCAGACTGCTGGTTCGCGATCGCCGTGTCGTAGGCGGCTTGCGAGGCATCCCATTGCGAGCGCGGGATCGCACCTTCAGCGACGAGCTGCTTCGCGCGATCGAGATCGTGTTGCGCCTTCACCGCGTCGGCGGTAGCGGCATTCGCCTGTGCCTTAGCGGCAGCGAGCCGGCCCTCGGCGGCGACGATGCCCGCGTTCGCGGATTGTGTCTGACCGCTTGCTTGAGCGACTCCGGCTTCGGCCTGCGCGGTTTGAGCCGCCGTCACCGCGGACTGAAGCGGCACGCCTTGCGCCGCGGCCTGCTGGGCTGCAAGTGCCTGCGCGAGCGCGGCTTTCGCTTGCGCGATCGCGATGAGATAGTCGCTATCGTCGATCTTGAGCAGCTTGTCGCCTTTGTGCACGAGTTGGTTCTCGTGCACGTAGACGCCGACGACTTGACCTTTCACGCGAGCCGATATCGTCGTGATGTCGCCCCCGATCTGCGCGTCGTCAGTCGAGACGTGATGGGCCGCGTAGATGAGGTAGCGAACGCCGAAGATGATGCCGACGATCGCGACGATGATTCCAACCGGTATCAAGAAACGTCGCTTGCGTCCCGTCGTCGCGACCTCGACCGGGCCGCCGGGCGCTTCGTGCGGCGGGGTTTGCAGGCGTTCTTGGGTCGTTGACATGATGGGTGATTGCTCCTGATTTAGCGGTCGGCTTTGCGTGTGAGCGTTGCGGTGTGGTTGGCGGTACCGACGTGGACAGCATACCCGTCGAACGTCGCGTTCGCAGTCGCCTTATACCCAGGCATGTCGATGTCCGCGGCCTGCGAATCGACCAGCAGGACGCCGTCGATCGGCGCGAAGTGCTGTTCCATTGCGATGCGGCCACCGTTGACATAGTACCATTCCATGCGGGTCACGGTGTGCGACGCGAGGTCGACGAACGCGAGCGCGTGGTCCACTTGTCCCTTTGACTTTTCGGTCAAGCGAAGCGCGAGCGTGTTCGGCGTCGTCGGTACGCTCGGGTCGATCGAGATCGCGTATTTCTGCTGCCACGCGGCGGGGTCGCCGACGTCGCCGGAGACTTTCTGGAACGCGCTTGCCAGGCTCGGAAGCGAGTCGAAGGTCACCGTGTAGCGGCCGGGCTTTTCGTAGGTCGTCGTGCCGTCGAGGTTCGCGGCGATGAAAGGGAAGCTATGCAGTTGAACGGCGAGGCGGATGTGCGCGGTATACGCGTTCACCGCGTCCATGCGCTGTTCGAGCTGCGAGACGATAGCGTTGACGCTTTGGCCGCTCACGGCCGTCGTCGCGGCGTTCGCGGGTGCTCCAGCTGCCGTCAGAGCGAGCGCTGCGACGGCTGCCAGGATCTGGGTC
>JANWLL010000068.1 GCA_025450855.1 Vulcanimicrobiia bacterium | reverse complement strand
GGACTCTCAAGCCGCCTGAAATATCGCCTTCGATCGAGACACCGAGAGCTCGCAGTGCATGGATCGTCGCGCGGACGTCCGCGCCCGCGTTCGCACCGATGATCGAGGATTCACCGTCGGCGACCGACGCGCACATGAAAGCGCGGTGCGAGATCGATTTATCACCCGGCATTTGCACAGTCGCAGAATGCGCTCGCGGAGCCGGGAGCTCGATGCTGGACACGCCGAGGGCCTTGCCAGCGGATGCGCGGCGGTCCTGCAGGTCGGACGCACGGCCGAGCTTCGCTCGGCCGGTCGAGCTAAAGCTCGACCGCTACACGACGTACGATTTCGTTCGGTATTCCACGTCTGCCGATAGTCGCGAGCAGCGCATTCCGCGGACAGGATTCATCTGCGGGGCGCCGCAAGCACGAGGCATGTCCCCCCGTCTCGGCCTGCTCCGTGGTGTCGGCGTCGCATCGACGGTGTTTTCGTTCGCGCTCGTCGTCTGGGGTGCGATCGTGCGGATCAACGGCGCCGGGATGACGTGCCCGGACTGGCCTCGCTGCCGCGGCGTGTGGTTCCCCGCGCTCGACCCGAAAGTGATGTACGAGTACTATCACCGCGTAGGCGCGGCACTCCTCACCGTCATCGTCATCGCGACGTTCCTCGCCGCGTGGTTGGGGCGCAGCGAAGCGCCGGCCGCGTTCAAAGCGTCGTGGGTTTCGCTCGGACTCATCGTCGCCCAGATCGTCGCCGGCGCCGTGACGATCGTCTTGCAAAATGACGCGCCGAGCGTCGCCGTCCACCTCGTCCTCGGGTTCTCGACATTCGTCAGCCTGCTGATGGTCACGGTCATCGCGTACGCGCAGCCGGCCGGCGGCGCACACGCCGGCCCGGATGATCGTTTCAAGTGGCTCGCCTTGAGCACGACATCGCTCGCATTCCTCGCGGTATTCGCCGGGGGCTGGATGGCGGCGTCGAACGACGGTCTCGCGTGCACTGCCCTGCCGCTCTGCGGCGCTGCGGGAGACATGACGCCGGCACAGCAGATCCACATGGCGCACAGATACGTCGCATACGTGACGATCGCTGCGGCGCTCGTGACGTGGTTCGCTATGCTGCGATCGCCGAAGCTCGATCCGTTGGCCCGCGCCGCGTCTTGGATCGCGCTCGTGCTCGCCGTTCTCCAAGGTGCCCTCGGCGCGGCCACGATCGTCTCCGGTCTCGAGCCGGTTTTGCGATCGTGGCACGAAGCGAACGCAGCGCTCCTTGTCGCATCGCTCGTCGTGCTCACGTATTTCGCTTTTCGGCCTCGGCGCGCGTTCGCATGAGATCGACATGCTGACGGCAGCGACGAAGAAGATCGTCGACTACTACGGCCTGACGAAGCCGGGCGTCATGTCGCTCTTGCTTTTCACGACGTTCACGGCGATGATGATGGCCGCCGGCGGGTTGCCGTCGTGGCGCCTCGCGCTGCTGACGCTGCTCGGCGGCGCGCTCGCAAGCGCGTCCTCGGCGTCGATCAACATGTACTTCGATCGCGACATCGACGCGCAGATGAAGCGAACGAAGACGCGTCCGATCCCGAGCGGCCGGGTCGCGCCGCGCGACGCGCTCGTCTTCGGGATCGCCCTCGGCGTACTCGCGTTTGCCGAGCTGGCTCTGACCGTGAACGTGCTCGCTGCGGCGCTTTCCGTCGCGGGCATCCTCTACTACGTCTTCATCTATACGGTGTGGCTGAAGCGTACGACGCCTCAGAACATCGTCATCGGCGGCGCGGCCGGTTCGGTGCCGCCGCTCGTGGGCTGGGCCGCGGTGACCGGTCACGTCGGCCTCACCGCACTGCTGCTCTTCGCGGTCGTCTTCGTGTGGACGCCGCCCCACTTCTGGGCGCTCGCGCTGCTGAAGAAGGACGAGTACCGGCGCGTCGGCATCCCGATGCTCCCGGCGGTCTACGGCGACGACGTGACGAAGCGGCAGATCCTCATCTACACGATAGTGCTCGCCGCGTTGACGCTCGTCTTCGTGCCCCTCCACCTCATGGGTGTCATATACCTCGCGAGCGCGATCCTATTGGATGCCGTCTTCTTCGCGTTCGCCATCTGGGTCGTGCGGACCGGATCGCCAAAGAGCGAAGGCCTCATGTACCGGTTCTCGATGCTCTATCTCGCCTTGCTGTTCGTCGCGATGGCGATCGACCGGTTCGGGCACGGCGTCTCCGGTTCGTAGTGGAAGATAGCGAGAAGCGACGGCTGCTCGCGCCGCTGCTGCTCGCGATCTTCATGCGGGCGTTGCCGTTGACGATGTTCGGCCCGCTGCTCGCCGGCATCGCGCGATCGCTCGGCGCCGGGCTCGCCGAGATCGGCTGGATCGTCGCGACCTATGCGACGGGATCGCTCATCGCGCAGCCGGTCATGGGTCGCCTCTCCGATCTCCGTGGCCGCAAGCGCATCCTCATCGCGTGCGTCGTCTTGTTCGGCCTTGGATCGATCGTGTGCGCGCTGGCCACGTCGCTCTGGGTGCTCGTCGCCGGCCGCATCGTGCAAGCGCTCGGCGCAGGCGGCATCCAACCGGTCGTCACGGCGATCGTCGCCGATCACTTCGCGCCCGGCGAGCGGGGTGGCCCGCTCGGCTCCGTCTACGGCATGTACGGGCTCGGCACGATGGCCGGCGCGCTCGCCGGCGGTGCGATCGTCAGCGCGGCGCTGTGGCTGAGCGCTAACGCGAGCCTCGGTGCCGGCGTCAGCCGCGAACTCGCCTCCTTTCCTTGGCACCTCGTGTTCTGGGTGAATGTCGCCCTCGCGCTCGCGACGCTCGCCGCTACGTCCGCTCTCGCGCCTGACGAACCGTCGATGCACAATGGCAGCGACGGGTTCGATTATCCCGGCATCGTCCTCGTCGCGACGTTTACCGCATCGCTCATGATAGCCGCGACAGCGACGGGGATCGCCGCGATCGCCGGCCTCGCGGGCGCAGCTGCGAGCCTCATCGCTCTCTATTTCTGGGAACCGCGCGCTCGCGCCCCGCTATTCGATCCGGCATTGTTCCGCGGCCGCGGGCCGCTGCTCGTCTACGGCATCGCGTTCGTGTTCGGTCTGCCGAGCTTTTCGCTCACGATCTATTCGGCGACGTATCTCATCGCGGGTTTCGGCGCGAGCGAAGCGCAGAGCGGTCTCGCGCTGTTCGGACTCGCGGCGGCCTACGTCGCCGGCGCGATCGCGGGTGGCCGCGCGACGCGCACGATGGGCTCGAAGATCCCGCTCATCGGCGGCGTTCTGGGCACGGGCGCCGCACTCGCGTCGCTCGCCGCTTTCCCCTCGATGCCCGCGGTGGTCGCTTCGATGGTCCTCGCCGGCCTCGGCTTAGGGATCGCATCTGCCCCGCCGAACGCGCTGCTCCTCGCCTATTTCCGCAAGGCGCAGACGGGAGGTGCGAGCGGGCTCGCGCTCATGCTTGCGACTTCGGGGTCGATCACCGCGCCCGCCCTCATCTCCGCGTTCATCCATCACGGCGGCGCCGATGCGGGCGTCGAATTTCGGCAGGCGTTCGGCGTCGGGGCGGTGCTGTGCGCGGTCTGCGCAGCGCTTTCGACGGCGCTTCCAGCTCCGCAGCGCGAAGTCGGTTGACGTCGTTTTGTCCGCTGCCGACGTGGGAATCGGCGGACCCTCGTCCGAAGGCGGCCCTGTCCTGACGGAAGGTCCCGATGCGACTGAAATCGTGCATTTTCATACTGCTCTTGACGATGCTCCCAGCCGCCGCCTCGGCGAAGCAGTTCGATGAGTCGGCACTCCGAACGCTCGTCGGTCTTGCCGATCCGCAGATCAGCCCCGACGCCAAGCGGATCGCGGTCGTCATTTCGCACGCCGATTTCGACAAAGACGAATATCGAAACGACATCATGCTCGTCGACGTCGCGACCGGGGCCAGCCGCACGCTCACGAACGGCCGCGATGGCGTCGGCTCGCCGCGCTGGTCGCCGTCGGGCGACAGCCTGGCGTTCGTCGCCCGCACGGGCGATCCACCGGACGTGGAAGAGCAGATCTTCGTCATGCCGCTCGACGGCGGCGACGCATCGCAGCTGACGCATGCGAAAAACGGCGTCGAACAGTTCGCCTGGCGGCCGGATGGCGAACAGGTAGCGTACGTGACGCCCGATGCGCAGCGCAACGCCGCCGCGATCAAAGATCATCGCGACGAATTCGTCGTCTCCGACAACGCGTATCTCGACCGGTCCGCTTCGGTCCCATCGCATATCTGGATCGTGAACAGCGACGGCACGGGCGATCGCCGGCTCACCTCGGGTTCGTGGAGCCTGCCTTCGTCCGAGCCGCCTGGGCCGCCGGGCTCGCCGCTCTCGTGGTCTTCGGACGGGAAGCACATCGCGATCACGCGCCTGGAAAATCCCGTGTACGGCGACAACGACCGGTCGACCATCGAGGTCATCGATGCGAAGACGGGCGCGGCGCGCAAGCTTTCGTCGCGTACGATGTGGGAAAGCTTCCCCGCGTACTCGCCTGACGGTACGAACGTCGCGTACGAGTATCCGCACGATAGCGATCCGACCAACATCAACTCGATCTGGGTCGGCGGGGTCTCTGGCGGCGACGGTGCCGAGGTGACGAAGTCGCTCGACCGCCATATCGTTCGAGCACTCTGGATGCCGGGCGGCAAATCGCTGCTCGTCGCTGCGCACGATGGTACGAGCGCCGCGATGTGGATCCAGCCGCTCTCCGGAGCTGCGATTCGCGTCGACACCGGCGACGTGCAGCCGAACGAGGCGTTTTGGCTGGATGCGGACGTCGGTCGCGACGGGGCGATAGCGTTCACGGGATCCAAGTCGAACGACCCGACCGAGCTTTGGTACATGGCGTCGCCGACTTCGACGCCTAGGCGGCTGACCGACGTCAACGCCGCGAGCGATTCCATCGACTATGGGCGGATGCAGCCGGTCCAGTGGCAAGCCGACGGCTTCGCTGAGGACGGCGTGATCACGTATCCGCCGGATTTCGTCGCGGCGAAGAAGTACCCGCTCGTCCTCAACATCCACGGCGGCCCGAACAGCGCGTCGACGACCGCATTCAACCCGTTCACGCAGCTGCTCGCAGCGAACGGCTGGCTCGTCTTCTCGCCGAACTATCGCGGCAGCGACAACCTCGGAAATGCGTATTGGCACGCGATCTTCAACGACGCGGGCGACGGCCCCGGGCGCGACGTCATGGCGGGCGTCGACGCTGTGGAGAAGATGGGCATCGTCGACGAGTCGAAGATCGCCGTCTCGGGCTGGTCGTACGGCGGCTTCATGACTTCGTGGCTCGAAGGCCATTATTCGGTCTGGCGGGTCGCGGTCGCGGGCGCGGCGGTCAACAACCTCGTCGACGAATATGCGCTGTCCGACAACAACGTCGGCGTTCGCTACGGCTTTCCGGGTCTGTCATCACCGTGGGCCGGCGGAACCCTGTCCGCCTACGTCGCGCAATCGCCTCTCACGTACGCCGATAAGATCAAAACGCCGACGCTCATCATGAGCGACGTCGGCGACACGCGCGTTCCGATCACGCAATCGTACGAGATGTATCACGAGCTCAAAGAAAAAGGCGTCTCGGTCGATTTTTGGGCGTATCCGGTCTCCGGCCACCACCCGGGCGACCCGGTGCGACAGGTCGACATCTACCGCCGCTGGGTCGCATGGATCGCCGACCACTTCGGGCGGAGCTCGCAGACGACGGCGGGCAGCGGATCATGAGGCGAGCGGTGACCGCCTGCGCGTTGACCGTTGCGCTGGCGATGATGCAATCGCTCGGCGCTGCGGCAGGGTCGGCACGGACGATCGACCTAGCGGATCTGCGTTCGATCGTCTCGGTCGGCACGCCGCGGATATCTCCCGACGGCACAAAGATCGCCGTCATCGTCGGGCACAAAGACTACGCCAAGGATCGGACCGACAACGAGCTCATGCTCGTCGACGTGAAGACGGGCGCGATGCGCCCGCTGACGTACGACCGCAAGAATATCGGCAACGTCCGCTGGTCGCCGGACGGGAAGAGCATCGCTTTCTCCGCGCTGGAAGGGACCGGCGACGACGCCGCGTTCCAAGTGTGGGTATTGCCGATGGACGGCGGCGACGCGAAAGTCGTGACGAAGGCGAAGAACGGCGTCGACGAGTTCGCGTGGAAGCCGGACGCCAAGACGATCGCTTTCGTCGCCGACGACGATCCGGCGAACAAGAAGCAGATCGACGCGCACCTCGACGCGTTTGAGGTCGGGGACAACGATTTCACTGCGACGTCTGTGCCGGCGAGCTCGCAGCTGTGGACCGTGCCGTCGGCGGGCGGCGTCGCGAAGCAGTTGACGCACGGGCCGTGGCAGCTATCGCAGCTCGCGTGGTCGCCGGACGGACGGTCGATCGCGGCGTCCGTGCAGCATTCTCTCTATTCGGGCGATGCGGATCAAGCGACTGTCGAGATATTCGATGCGAAGGACGGCGTCGCACGGCCGCTCACCGGTCGCACGAAACTCGAGTCCGGCCCGATCTACTCGCCGGACGGCAAAAACATCGCGTACGGCTTCGTGCCCGGCGGCACCGTCGCGCATGAAAGCCAAGCGTTCGTTTCGCCGGCGAGCGGTGGTCTCGGCACGGAGTGGACGGCGAAGATCGATCGCGAGGTGTCGCCGCTGCTGTGGACCCCCGACGACCTTTCGTTGCTCGTCTCCGGCGACGACGGCGTGCGCACGAGTCTGTGGGCGGTCGACAGCGACGGCGTCGTCCACAAGGCGCCGCTCGGCGACGTGTCGTTCTTCGACGGAACGATGAGCAAGACGGGCGTGCTCGCGATCCTCGGTTCCGAGGCGGACCGGCCGGCGGAGGTCTATGTCCTCGACCCGACCGACAAACGGCCACGACGTCTCACCGATGTCAACAAGCGCATCGCAGCGCTTGATCTCGGCGCGGTCAGGCCGTTCACATGGAAGACGGAAGGCTTTACGGCCGACGGCATCCTCACGCTGCCGCCGAAAAGCGTCAACGCCGGCACGAAGCCGCCGCTCGTCGTTCTCATCCACGGCGGACCGACGGCACAGTCGACGCTGAGCTTCGACACGAGCTACGGCGGCCTCGCACAGGTCTTCGCCGCACGCGGATGGATGGTGTTCGAACCGAACTACCGCGGCAGCGACGGCCTCGGCGCGCGCTACATGGAGGCGACGATCGGCGACCTCGGCGCGGGTCCGGGCCGCGACATCGTCGCCGGCGTGCACGCGCTCGAACGCGCCGGCATGGTCGACCCCTCGCGCGTCTTCGTGGGCGGCTGGTCGGAGGGCGGCTGCCTGACGTCGTGGCTCATCACGCACTACACGATATGGAAGGCTGCGATGGCGGGCGCTCCGGTGACGGATTGGACCGCCGAGGACAACCTCTCCGATGCGCTCTACTACGAGCGCGCGATCGCCGGTGAGATCGGTCCGTGGAGCGACGCGGGCCGGAAGCTCTATGCCGCGGAGTCCGCGATCAGCGCCGTCGCCAACGTCAAGACGCCGACGCTGCTCATGGACGACACCGGCGACTACCGGGTTCCGACGCCCGAGACGTACGCCTTCTATCACGCGCTCCATGACGAGGGCGTCGAAGTGCAGTACGTCGTCTTCCCAGCACACTCCCATTTCCCGCGCGACCCTGTCCGCGGCGAGGAGATATTCAAGAGATGGATCGCATGGTACGCAGATCATCTGCGCTAGCGCTCGGGATGGCGCTCGCGTGTACCTGGCCGCACCCGGGCGTCGCGCGCACGATCGATTTCCCCGACCTGCGGACGGAAGTCGGAGTGTCGACGCCCGCCATCTCGCCCGACGGCAAGTCGATAGCGGTCGTCGTGAGCAAGGCGGACTTCGACAAAGATATGTACGTCTATCAACTCATGCTCGTCGACGTCGCCACCGGCTCGCAGCGCGCGCTGACGCAAGACCGCGACGACGTCAACTCGCCGGCATGGTCGCCGAACGGCGATCGGATCGCTTTCATCGCCGCGAACGGCACCGGTGACGACGCGACCGAGCAGGTGTACGTCATGCCGATGAACGGCGGCGATCCGATCGCGGCGTCGACGTCGAAGACGGACGTGCAGCAATTCGTCTGGAGTCCGGATGGCACGCGGATCGCGTATGTCGCCGCCGACCCCGCGCCGAAGCTCACGGGCAACGCGAAGTACGACAACCCGTTCCGCGTGACCGACAACGACTTCCTCATGCGGCACGTCGCGCAGCCGGCCCACCTCTGGATCGTGTCTGCGGCGGGCGGCGACGATAAGCGGCTCACATCGGGATCGTGGAGCCTGCCGCAAGGCCAGTTCGGCGAGAACATCGACTGGTCGCCCGACGGCAAGTGGATCGCATTCCAAATGGTGCCCGACACGGTCAACGCCGACTTCGACAAAGGAACGATCGCGCTCGTCGACGTCGCGACCGGCAAGGTCCGGCCGTTCGGCGCGAATCCCGGCTGGAGCGGCAATCCGGTCTTCTCTCCCGACGGAACGATGCTCGCGTTCGATCTGACGCTCCACGGCACGCCGTACCTGCAAACCGAAGCGGCGGTATCGCCGATCGCAAATCCGGCGGCGAGCCATGTGACGGCGGTGCTCGACCGAAACGTCTCTCCAGTCGCGTGGTCGCCCGACGGCAAGGGGATCCTCGTGGCTGGCGACGACAAGACGCAGACCGCGCTCTGGCTGCAACCGCTCACCGGTTCGGCGACGCACATCGACCTCGGCGGCGTCAGCATCAGCGGGGCGACGATCGCGAAGGATGGCGGGATCGCGCTGTCCGGCGAAACCGGCACGCGGCCGGCCGAAGTCTACTACATCGCACCGCACTCGACCGTCGTAAAGCGGCTCACCGACTTCAACCACGCGATCGCGAACCTCGATCTCGGCAAGGTCGCACCGTTCACGTGGACGAGTTCGGACGGCTACGCCGAAGACGGCGTGCTCACGTACCCGCCGAATTTCGACCCGGCGAAGAAGTACCCGCTCGTCCTCATGATCCACGGCGGTCCGATCGCAGCGTCGACCGAAACGTTCGACGACTACCTCGGCCTGCAGCAGATCGCAGCGGCGCACGGATGGGTCGTGTTCGAGCCGAACTATCGCGGCAGCGATAATTCCGGCGACGCATTCATCCAAGCCATCGTCGGCCATGCGGCGAGCGGCCCCGGAAAAGACAATCTCGAGGGGGTCGCCGCCGTCGAGAAGCTCGGGTTCGTCGACACCTCGCGCATCGGCGTGTCCGGCTGGTCGGGCGGCGGCCTTGCGACGACGTGGCTCGTCGGACACTCACATATATGGAAGGCGGCCGTCGCCGGCGCCGCGGTGACGAATTGGATCGACGAGTATTCGCTCAGCGACGTCCAAGGTCTGACGACGGCGCTCCTCGGCGGGTCGCCCTTCGATCCCAAGTACCGGCCCGAGTACCTCGCCGAGTCACCGATCACGTTCTCACGTGACGTGACGACGCCGACGCTGGTGCTGTCGGACACGGGCGACTACCGGGTGCCGACGCCGCAGGCGTTCGAGTTCTATCACGCGCTCAAGGACAATCACGTCGATACACGCTTCGTGATGGCTCCGCGCTACGGTCACTTCCCGTCGGATCCGGCCGGCACGGAAGCGATCACCAAATTGTGGATCGGCTGGTTCGAGGATCACCTCAAATGAGACGCAACGTTGTAAGGTCTTTCGTCTTTGTCGCGGCGCTCGCGTTGACGCTGGCTGCGGCGCCCGCGCACGCGCGCGTGCTCGACCAAGCCATGCTGCGCACGATCGTCGGCGTATCGCAGCCGCAGCTCTCGCCGGACGGCAAGCGCATCGTATTCGTGAAGTCGACGTCGGATTTCGTGAAAGACGAGCGGCATTCGCAGCTCATGCTGCTCGACATCGCATCGGGCGCGATCCGGCCGCTCTCCTACGACCGCACCGGAATCGACTCGCCGCGCTGGTCCCCGAGCGGCGACCGGCTCGCCTTCATCGCCGACGCCGGACCGTCCGACAACACGCAGTCGCAGATCTTCGTCATGCCGCTCGCCGGCGGCGATGCGCTCCAAGCGACGAAGGTCGACAACGGCGTCGACGAATTCACCTGGCGGCCGGACGGCAAGGCGTTCGCCTTCGTCACGCAAGACACGCCGAAGAACAAGAAGCAGCTCGACGCGCATTTCGACACCTTCGACGTCGGCGATCTCGACTATAAGTCGACCTCGGCGCCCATACCGTCGCACGTCTGGACGGTGAGCGCGAGCGGCGGCGCCGCGCACAGGCTCACGTCAGGCTCGTGGAGCGTCTCGACGTCGAACGGCGGTCCGGGCGCGCCGCTCTCGTGGTCAGCCGACGGCAAGTCGATCGCGATCGAGAAGCTTCCGGATGCGGTGGTGGGCGACAGCGACCCCGCTGTCGTCTCGATCGTCGACGCGAAGACCGGCGTCGTCCGCGACTTGCCGCGCCAACGTCCTTATTCGACTAGTGCGACCTTTTCTCCGAGCGGGAACGACCTTGTCGCGACCTGGTTCCCCCATGGTGCGTTCAACAGCAATCCGTATCTGTGGCTGACGACCGCGGCGGGCGGTCCAGGCACCGTCATCGGCGGCACCGAGCACGCGGTAGATTTCAACACCTGGACGCCTGACGGTTCGGCTCTCGTCTACGCCGACGAGAACGGTGCTCTCAACGACCTGTGGTACGCTCCGCTGCACGGCACGCCGAGCAAGTACGCTCTCGGCGCCGGCGTGAATTTCGGCGGGGATGCGACGGTCGGGCCCGGTGGAGCGGTCGCGTTCGCCGGCACATCTCCGGATGAACCGGAAGAGATCTACTATGCCTCGTCCCCGGGCGCGGTCGCGCGTCCGCTGACGCACTACAACGCGTCGATCGCGAAGCTCCAACTCGGCGAGATGCGCGAAGTGCGCTGGACGGGCCCCGGCGGCTATAAGGAAGACGGCATCGTCATCCTGCCCCCCGGCTACATCGCGGGGCGACGTTACCCGCTTGCCCTCGTCGTCCACGGCGGCCCGCAATCCGGCTCGGAGCTCGGCTTCGCATCGCTCGAGCAGCTGATCGCGGCACACGGCATCGTCGTCTTCGAGCCGAACTACCGCGGCAGCACGAACCTCGGCGACGCGTACCAGCACGCGATCTACCGCGACACCGGCGTCGGCCCGGGCAAGGACGTCATGGCGGGAGTCGCAACGCTCGACAAGGCGGGCGTCATCGATACCTCGCGCATGTGCGTGACGGGTTGGTCGTACGGCGGCTACATGACGACGTGGCTCGAGAGCCACTACGACGTGTGGAAGTGCGCGATGGCCGGCGCGGCGCTCACCGATTGGGTCGCCGACTACACGATCTCGTTCTACCAGAAAGGCGACGCCGACTTCTTCGGACAGACGAGCAGTCCGTGGACGGATAACGGGTGGGATATCTGGCGCGACCAGTCGCCGATCGCTTCGGTGCAAAACGTGAAGGCGCCGACGCTCATCATGGGCGACGTCGGCGATCCGAACGTGCCGATCTACAACTCGTACCTGTGGTACACGGCATTGCGCGATCAGGGCGTCGACGTCCAGTTCTACGCATATCCGCGAAACACGCACTTCCCGGGCGACCCGGTAGGCGCGGAAGGCGTCGACAAACGCTGGGTCGACTGGATCGTCTCACACCTGTCGAAATGAGATGGAGCGGTCGACCTTTACGGTCGACCGCCGCGGCATTTCCTCCACAGGTCGACGCGAAGAACGCCGTGAACGATGCTGGGCGCCGGAGTGGCGGAACTGGCAGACGCACGCGACTCAAAATCGCGCGAGGCAACCCCTCATGTGGGTTCGACTCCCACCTTCGGCACGGCTCGACGTCCGCGGCTACATAAGCGGCATTTCATGCGAGGATGCATGCGTCCCGTCGTGGTAGACCTGCGCGCGGGAGCGAACGACACGTGAATACGGGGCAACAAGAGCACAAGCTCGACGCCGGGTTTTGGCGGGCCACCATCGTCATGGGCGTCATCAGCGCGCTCGGCATGTGGGGCGTCGTCGTTTTCCCTATCGAGCGCTATCTGCCCGAAGCAGCCGGCATCGCCGTCCAGATCGACTGGCTGTTCAAGTTCATGGCGTTCTTCAGCGTGCCGATCCTGGTCTACGTCAACGGCTACATGATCTATTTCGCGGTGCGTTATCGCAACCGCAAGGGCCAACCGCTCGACCAGCCCGGCTCTTCGATCCACGATCATAAGGCGCTCGAGTTCTGGTGGACGGCGATCCCGTCCGTGCTCATGCTCGTGCTCGGCATCCTGAGCTACGTGCTCATCCCTCAGTATTACACGGCGCGCGCCGCGTCGGCCGACAGCGTCACGATCGAAGCGATCGGCCATCAGTTCTCGTGGGAGTTCCGGTATCCGGGCCTTCGTGACCCGGTACCCGACGAACTCCACCTGCCCATCAACGTGCCGGTGACGATCGACTCGACGTCGACCGACGTCATCCACTCGTTCTGGGTGCCGGCTTTCCGGATGAAGCAGGACATGATCCCCGGTATGGTCGTGCCGATGACGTTCACGCCGACGGAGATCGGGAAGTACGAGATCGTGTGCACTGAGTTCTGCGGCGTCGGCCATTCCGGAATGCGCGACCGCTTCGTCTACGTCCAGTCGCGAAGCGACTTCGACGCCTGGTACGCAGCGGAGAAGACGAAGCAAGCGCATGCGCCGACACAATTGACGGCTGCCGTGCTCGCCTCGGGCGACGCCGGCGCGGGCCAGCAGCTTTTCAACGCGCGTTGCACCACATGCCACAACGCTGCGCCGTTCGATCAGCGCAAAGTGGGGCCGGGCCTTGCGAACCTCTTCCACGACCCGGCGCATCCGAAGCTGCTGAGCGGTAAGGCGCCGACGCCTGCGGACGTCGCCGATATCCTCGAACACGGACTGTCGGGCTCGATGGGTCAGATGCCGAACGCCCAGTTGAACGGACTGAGCGCCAAAGACATCGCGGATCTCGTCGCCTACCTCAAGACGCTGAAATAGGGCCGGGAAAAAGAATGCAAGCCGCCGTCGGAACAGCGCACGTCCCTCACGGGCATATCCACCCGCCGCCCGACACGTTCATCAAGAAGTACATCTTCAGCCAGGACCACAAGGTCATCGCGGTCCAGTACTTCATCACGAGCGGCCTGTTCTTCGTGCTCGCCGGCTTGCTCGCCGAGATGATGCGCGCACAGCTCGCGTCGGCGAACAACACGCTTCTCAGCCCGACGACGTACAACGAAGCGTACAGCGTCCACGGCTCGGCGATGGTCTGGCTCGTCATCATCCCGATCCTCACGGGCGCATTCGGCAACCTCATCATGCCGCTCCAGATCGGCGCGCGCGACGTGGCGTTCCCGTGGCTCAACATGTTCAGCTTTTGGCTGCTCCCACCGGCCGGCATCCTTCTCTTCGGCAGTTTCATCTGGGGCGCGCCCGAAGCGGGCTGGACCGAGTATCCGCCGATCAGTCTGGAGCAGTCGTTCGGCACGAGCATGTGGTGCATGGCGATCTTTCTCATCGGTGTGTCGAGCACGATCACCGGTCTGAACTTCCTCGTCACCATCATCAAGATGCGTGCTCCAGGCATGACGTGGACGCGCATGCCGCTGTTCGTGTGGGCGACCGCGGTGACGGCGTTCCTCTCGTTCATCGCGACCGCGAACCTGTCGGCTGCGCTCCTCGGCTTGCTCATCGAGCGCACCTTCGGCGTGCCGTTCTACGACCCGGCGAAAGGCGGCAGCCCGGTCCTCTGGCAGCACATCTTCTGGTTCTACTCGCATCCGGCCGTCTACATCATGATCTTGCCGGCGTTCGGCATCGTCTCCGAGATCTTGCCGACGTTCTGCCGCCGTCCGATCTTCGGCTACAAGGCGATCGCCTATTCGTCGGTCGCGATCGGGCTCGTCTCGTTCGCCGTCTGGGCGCACCACATGTTCACGAGCGGCCTTGCGCCGTGGGTGCAGCTGCCGTTCATGATCATGACGATGATCGTCGGCATCCCGACGGGCGTCAAGATCTTCAGCTGGGTCGCGACCCTGTGGGGCGGCAACATCCGCTTGACGACGCCGATGTACTTCGTGCTCGGCTTCCTGTCGACGTTCACGTTCGGCGGCATCACCGGCATCATGCTCGCCTCGGTGCCGGCGGACGTCCACGAGCACGCGACGTACTTCGTCGTCGCGCACCTGCACTACGTGCTGTTCGGCGGCAGCGTCTTCGGCATCTTCGCCGGCCTGTATTATTGGTGGCCGAAGATGACCGGCCGCATGCTCGACGAGACGCTCGGCAAGATCCACTTCTGGCTCATGTTCGTCAGCTTCAACGCGACGTTCTTGCCGATGCACTGGATCGGCCTCGAAGGCATGCCGCGGCGCGTGAGCACGTACGATCCGCAATACCAAGACACGAACCTGTTCATCTCGATCTCGGCGTTCGTGCTCGGCGCATCGATGCTCGTCTTCGCGTACAACGCGATCAAGAGCACGCTCTCAGGCCGCGAGGCCGGCCAGAACCCGTGGGGCGCGCGGACCCTCGAGTGGATGATCCCGTCGCCGCCGCCGTACTACAACTTCGAGGACATCCCAGTCGTGCTCTCCGGTCCGTACGATTACGGCAAGCCGTTGCCGTACAGGGAGATCAAGGCCGACCTGGACTACAAGCCCATCGTATGAGGACGAACAAGGCCTAATGGCGACGCATGCGCTCACCGTCGACGACGCGACGTATCAAGAAGTACGGGACCAGCGGCTGCTGGGCTTCCTGTTCTTCCTGATTAGCGACGTCATCATTTTCTCGTCGTTCATCTACGGCTACATCTATTTGCGCAGCACAGCCATGGCGTGGCCGCCGCCCGGCATCGAGCCCGCGGCGCTCTACATGGCGGGCGTCAACTCGATCGTCCTGTTCGGCAGCGGCGCGACGATGCACTACGCGATGGAGTTCTTCAAGCACGGCGACAAGCGCAAGTTCGTCGGCTACATGATCGCGACGATCATCCTCGGCCTCGCCTTCCTCGGCGGACAGGCGTTCGAGTATTTCAACCTGCTGCACGCCGGCACGACGTGGCCGTCGAGCATCTACGGCGCCGCGTTCTTCACGCTGACCGGACTCCACGGCTTCCACGTCTTCATCGGGGTCATCTTCCTCATCACCGTGCTGATCCAGGCGCAACGGGGCACGTACACGCAGCAGCGCTATTTCGGTCTCACGGCCGGCGCGCTCTACTGGCACTTCGTCGACGTCATCTGGGTCGCGCTTTTCTCGCTCCTCTACGTGTGGAAGTAGACGATGGATCTTGACGTCGTACTCCGCGTGATCGCATTCGTCGGCGCAGTCGTCGTCGGCTTATCGGCGCTCCAATCGCTCATCGCGGAGTGGCCGAAGAAAGGCCTGGACGATCACGTCACCAAGGTCATGCTCGCGTTGCTCGCGCTTGGGTGCGTCATCGTCATCTTCGTCGCGTTTGGGATATTCCCGGGCATCGCCGGCCCGACGAAAGGGTGAGCTCCGATGAGTGATAAGAAACTCGACGGCTCCCAATACGAGATCCCGCAGAGCCGCGGCATGCCGCCGCCGGTGCGCGCGTTCTTCCTCGTCGGGCTCGTCGTGATCTTGTTCATGGGAGCGATATCGGCGCTCGAGTCCGGTCACTTCCATATCTGGCCGGTCGACAGCGCGCCGAGCATCCCGCTCGGGCACTAAAGGTCTAAGGCTATCGCTTGAACGGGCCGATGCCGAGGACCGGGAAGTCCTCGGGAAGCACGCCCGTGCCGTGGCCGTCGACCGCGTGGACGCCGCCGAATTCCGAGAACTCGAGCATCGCAGGCCGGACGTCGAAAGACAGCTCGTCTTTGCCGCGGGCGGGCCACTCGCATGCGACGCGACGCTCGTCGGTGAGCACGGCGACGTAGCCGTTCGAACCGGTGGCGGAAAAATCGTCACGGCCGCGCGTGCGGATGTAACCGTCGACGACGAAAATCGGCTCGTACGTCTGTCGTAGAGCGCGGAGCGGTCCGATGAGCAATACGACGGCGTAGATCGCGAAAACGACCGCACCGGGCACGAAGATGATCGAGAAGATCCAGTCGTCGTGCGTCGCGTCGGTGCGGCCATGCGTCCCGAGCCAGTAGCCGAACCAGCCGAAGACGACGGCGATTACCGCCGGCTCGATCGCGATGAGGACGCGCCCAAGCATACCGCGCCGCACGATGCGACGTTCGTCGTCTCGCCACGGCCGCATGATGAGCGACGCGCGCCGCTGCGCGGGAGTCATCGGCGGTGGGGCGAACCCTCGATCCATATGCGTCTTTTCGCGGCGACGTGGGCGAGCGCCCTCGCGCTCTCGATAGCCCTAGGCTCGGCAGCCGTGGCGACGGCCGATCCGAGCCTCGCGCCGAACCCATTCGATCGGCTCGCGCCGCTCGTCAAAGCCGGTGACTCGATGCCGGCCACGCGATTTCTCGACCAGCGCAACGCGCCGTTCAGATTTTCAGACCTCCGCGGCGATGCGGTCGCCGTCGCCTTCGTCTACACGCGCTGCCGCGACGCGTGCCCGATCATAACGCGCAAGTTCGGTGCGCTCCGTTCACTGCTCGGCGATGGTCCGTTCCGACTCGTCGAGGTGACGATCGATCCGCGACACGACACGCCGTCGGTGCTCGCCGCATACGCGCGCGAATATAGGATCGAGTCCCCGCAGTGGCGCGTGCTCACCGGTGACCCGGGCGCCGTCGACGATTTCGACCGGAGCATGGGGATCCATTCGATCGCCTCCGATCCCGACACGATTCTGCACGACGAACGAATCGTGCTCGTGACGCCCGACGCCACCGTCGCGGAGATCATCGAAGGATCGTCATGGACGCCGGCGGATCTCGCCGCCGAACTTCGTCACGTCGCCAACGAGCGCGCGTCGCTCATGGCGCGCTTCGATCTTGCGCTCGGTGCAGCGCTTGCCTATTGCGGCGGTGCGCTCAACGGGCGCGCCGGCATCGGCGATCTCATCGCGACGATCGCGATCATCGGTGTCGTCATCTGGCTGTTCGTTTGGGTGATCCGCCGGACGACGGGATAAGCGAGCGTCGGCTTTCGGTCACATCGATTCGGCAGGTGGAACGAGACGGGTTGCCGCACAGCCTGGCATCGCGCCGCGGAAGGGATGATGATGGACCGACCCGATGGGGACTATGAATACGGCGTCCTGACCGGCGAGAGCAAGACGCGCGCGTGGCTCGACGAGCTGCTCCAAGCGTTGAATGACGGCTGGGAGCTCGTCCACTTGGGACCGTACAATCCGTCGTACAACGTCGCGATCATCCGGAAGCGCAAGACCGAGTAGACGGCCGCGCCCGACATAACGTTACCATCACGGGCATCGATCAGGGCCGCTTGACAGGAGTCAGACAGTGAACGTTCTTGGACGGATCGTGGGCCCCGGCGTGCTCGCCGCCGCTGTCGCGGCCGCGCTCGCGATCGCCGGCTGCAACAACAACCCGGCCGCTCCGCAGGGCAACTACGGCACGATCGCGGGCGTCGTCAAATCGTCGTCAGGTCAGCCGATCGCGAACGCCACGGTGACAGCCGACCTCGTGATCACGACCCATACGGACTCGAGCGGTAAGTACACCATCCAGCAAGTCCCGATCGACTCGTCCTCGACGACGACGACCGTCAGTTGCTCCGCCAGCGGCTTCCAGAATCCGCCGGACCAGCACGTCACGGTGAACGCCGGCAAGCAGTACGAGGTCGATTTCACCCTGTCGCCCTCGTAAATCGCCCTCGCCCGACCGCCCAGCGGGCGTTTCGCAAACAGGAACCGCCGGAAGCATCCCGGAAATTGTGTCCCGTTCCGAGGGCGCTTCAGCGTCCCATCGCGCACGAATGGCGCATCCCATTTCACCCCGTCTATCGTGCTCCCAGACCTGGAGGAGATCGTGGCCATCAGTTCAGGCGACATGAACCCTGCCGCCAAACCGCGCGGCGAATCCAAGGTCAACTCCGTCGACAGAGCGCTCGTCATCCTCGAGTATCTCGGGACCCAGACGAAAGAAGTCGGCGTGCGCGAGCTCGGTCAGGCGATCGGCCTTTCGAAGAGCAGCGTCCACCGGATCTTGCAGACGCTGCGCGCACGGGGTTTCGTCCGGTGGAACCCGGATAACGCCCGCTACTCGCTCGGCATGCGCGCCTTTGAAGTCGGCTGCGGCATCCTGCGCTCGATGGAAGCGCATGCCGCCGCCAAACCGCATCTCGAGCAGCTCGTCAACCAGCTCGGCGAGACCGCGTTCCTCGGCGTGCTCGACGACTCCGAGTTCGTCTACATCGACAAGATCGACGGCCGGCGCTCGGTCCGCATGTACGCAGACATCGGCGCCCGCAAGCCGCTCCACAGCACCGCCATCGGCAAAGCGCTCCTGGCGCATCTCGACCGGGCCGAATCCGACCGCATCATCGCCGCCCGCCCGCTCGCACGGTTCACCAAGAACACGATCACGGACGCGGACGCGCTGCGTCAGGAGCTCGAGAAGGTCCGCCGTCAAGGCTACGCCGAGGACAATGAGGAGACCGAGGAAGGTCTCTACTGCGCGGGCGCGCCGCTCTTCAACTACTCGGGCAGACCCGTCGCGTCGATCTCGGTCGCCGTGCCGAAGATCGGCCAGCAGAACCTGCAACGCGATCGGATCGTCAAGGCGGTCGTCCAGGCCGCCCAAGAGATATCCGCCAAGCTCGGTTATACCGGCCGCGGCAAGGGCACGACGCTTGGCTAGGCCCACGGTCTTCGTCACGCGCGTCATCCCTGATGAGGGGCTGAAGCGGCTGCGCGAACACTTCGACACAACCGTTTGGCCTCACGACCGCTCACCGTCGCGCGATGAGATCATCGAGCAGGCGCGAGGCAAAGACGCGCTCGTGACCCTGTTGACTGAAAAGGTCGACGCTACCCTGTTGGCGGCGCTCCCGAGCGTGAAGATCGTCGCGAACGTCGCGGTCGGGTTCGACAACTTCGACATCCCCGCCGGCACGGCAGCCGGCGTCGTCATGACGAACACCCCTGGCGTCCTCGACGAGACGACCGCCGATCTTGCATTCGCCTTGCTCATGGCGACCGCGCGGCGCGTCGTCGAAGCCGACAAGCTCATGCGCTCGGGTACGTGGGGCGGCTGGGGCATCATGCAGATGCTCGGCCACGACGTCCATCACGCGTCGCTCGGCATCGTCGGATTCGGCCGCATCGGCCGCTGCGTCGCAAAACGGGCGAGCGGCTTCTCGATGAAGGTCGTCTATTCGGATGCGATGGCGGCGCCGCCTGAAGTCGAGCGCGAGCTGGGCGTCCGGCGGGTGTCCCTCGACGAGCTCCTGGCGACCTCCGATTTCGTCAGCGTCCACGTGCCCCTGCTGCCCGAGACCCGCCACCTCATCGACGCAGCTGCGCTGAACAAGATGAAGAAGAGCGCCTGCCTCATCAACACGTCGCGCGGTCCCGTCGTCGAGGAAGCGGCGCTCGTCGCTGCGTTGCGAGGCGGCGTCATCGCCGGTGCGGGACTCGACGTCTACGAGTTCGAGCCGAAAGTGTCGCCCGAGCTCGTCGCGATGGACAACGTCGTCTTGCTGCCGCACATCGCGAGCGCGAGCTATGCGACGCGCGGCAAGATGGCGGAGATCGCGGCGGGCAACCTCATCGCGTTCTTCGCCGGCGACACGCCGCCGACGGCGCTCAATCCGGAAGTCCTCTCCAGAGCGCACGCGAAGGCGTAGATGTAGTAGGCCGAGCGAAGCTCGGCTTTTGTACGTATGCGCATCCTCGTCGCGCCCGACAAGTTCAAAGGATCGATGACCGGACTGCAGGCCGGCGACGCGATGCGCGCCGGTCTGTTGCGCGTGTGGCCAGATGCTCAGGTCGAGGTCGTGCCGGTGGCGGACGGCGGTGATGGGACCGCGACCGCGTTGCTCGACGCCGTCGGCGGCCGGCGTGTGCCGCGCACCGTTTGCGGCCCCGATGGACGTCCCGTTGATGCGTGGTTCGCTCTGTTGGGCGACGGTGGTACCGCCGTCGTGGAGCTCGCCGCCGCCAGCGGGCTCGCTCTCATGCCCGTAGGCAAGAACGATCCGCTCACCGCGACGACGTTCGGCACTGGTGAACTCGTGCTCGGCGCGCTCGAGGCCGGCGGGCGACGTGTCGTGCTCGCTATCGGTGGCAGTGCGACGAATGACGCGGGCGCAGGCGCGCTGTCCGCTCTCGGCGCGCGCCTCTTGGACATTCATGGCGACGAAGTGCCGCGCGGTGGCGCAGCGCTCGCGCGCCTTGAGACGATCGACGACGCTGCGCTCGTGGAGCGTATCCGCAGCGTCACGATCGAGATCGCGTGCGACGTCGACAATCCGCTCGTCGGGCCGAACGGGGCGTCTGCGATCTATGGACCGCAGAAGGGCGCGACGCCGGACGACGTCCGGGTGCTCGATGCCGCGCTGTCGCATTTCGCCGACGTCGTGGGTCGCAAGACCGGTGTTGACGTTCGAAACGTTCCGGGCGGAGGAGCCGCCGGTGGCAGTGCTGCCGGTTTTCTTGCCCTGGCCGGCGCACAGCTCATTCCGGGCGCGAACCTCGTGTTCGACGTCATCGATTTCGAGCGCCGCCTCGACGGCGTATCGCTCGTCGTCACCGGCGAAGGCAAGCTGGATAGGCAGACACTCTCGGGAAAAGCGCCCTTTGCGGTCGCGCGCGCGGCGGCCCAGCGGGGCATTCCGGCGGTCGCCGTCGCCGGCACGGTGGACTTGCGAGGCGACGATCTGGAGAAACTGCATCTGCTCGCCGCGGAGCCGCTCGTCACGGGAACGCCCACAGCAGAGGACATGCATCGCGCCCCTTACTTGACCGCCGACGCCGCCGAACGCCTCGCCCGCCGGCTTAAAGACTCTCTGCCGTAACAAACTATCGACACATCCAACGGAAGGCCGCGGCGGTCGCGCTAAAGCTCGACCGCTACGATTCGTTCGATGCCTAATGGTGAACGGCGGTCAGTCCGGCCGCGCCACCGCGCTGGACGATGAGCTTGATGATCGCCTGCGCGAGCTTCTTGGGGTCGTGGCGTACCTGCTGCTCTTCGCTGACGAAGCGGCCGGGCACCGGCGTGACGCCGAGCGAGGCGATCGCGTCGAAGTCCGGTGCGACCTGGTGCGCCCCTTCCGACTCGTACGCACGAAGAAGGCGATGCGGCTGTTCCACGTTGACGAGCGCGTAGTCGAATAGCCGGCCGGTCGCGGCGCCGAGCAGCGCACGCGCGTGATCGCTCGCGCTCATGGCATCGGTCTCGCCCGGCTGCGTCATGATGTTGCAGACGTACACCTTGAGCGCCGGCGCGCGGACGACGGCCGCGGCGATGCCGGGCACGAGCAAGTTGGGCATGATGCTCGTATAGAGGCTGCCGGGGCCGAGCACGATGACGTCGGCCGCCGCGATCGCTTCGAGCGTTTCGACGAGCGGCTTGCACTCCGAGGAGCTCAGCGCGAGCGACCTGATCGGCGATCCGGCGCGCGAGATCGCCGTTTCGCCGAGCACTTTAGATCCGTCGGTGAGCGTCGCCTCGAGCGCGACGTTTGAGAGCGTCGACGGCAGCACGCGGCCCTTGATGTTGAGGACTTTGCTGCTCTCCTTGATCGCGCGATCGAAGTCGCCGGCGATGCCGCTCATCGCGGCGATGAAGAGGTTGCCGAACGAGTGGCCGACGAGGCCGTTGCCCTCGTTGAATCGATACTGGAAGAGGTCGGTCATCATCGACTCGCTGTCGGCGAGCGCGACGAGGCAGTTGCGGATGTCGCCCGGCGGCAAGACGCCGAGTTCCTGACGCAAGCGGCCGCTTGAACCGCCGTCGTCGGTGACGGTGACGATCGCCGTGAGGTTCGCGGTGTACTCCTTGAGTCCGCGCAAGAGCGTCGAGAGCCCGGTGCCTCCGCCGATCGCGACGATGCGCGTTCCGCGGTCGAGCTGGCGACGCTCGTAGATGACTTCGACCAGCCGCTGGCTGTCTTGTGGGCTCAGCGCGTAGACGATCGAACGCATCCACTGGCGTAGGCCCAAGTAAATGAGAATGACGCCGACGATCATGAAGATCCACTGGAGCGTCGAAGCCTCGAGCCGCGCGTCTTGGACGACGATGCGGTCGATCGTCTCGTTGACGTGGAAGTTTAAATAGTGCGAGTTTAGGACGCGGCCGAAACCGTCGAGGAACATGAAAACACCGAGGATCGCGACGAACAGCCAGCGCTTGACCTGCATCCCCGGCAGAAGCCAACGCGACATCCGCGTGAGCGCGGCGCGGCCGTCACCGTTGAACATCGCGATACTCCACGAATGCTTCGATGCGTGCCGCGCGCAGATGCGCGGCGAGCTCGTTCGCGAAATAGACCGAGCGGTGGCGCCCGCCGGTGCAGCCGATGCCGATCGTCAGATGCGCTTTGCCCTCGCGGACGAAGCGCGGCACGAGATAATCGACAAAGCGGAACAGCTCGCTCTTGAACGACTGCACTTCTTCGGAGTTCTCGAGAAACGCGGCGACGCTGGGATGCGAGCCGGTGAGGGGCTGGAGTTCGTCGACGTAGTTCGGGTTCGGCAAAAAGCGGACGTCGAAGACCATATCGGCGTCGAGCGGGATGCCGAACTTGAAACCGAACGCGACGACCGACGCGGTCATCGATTCGACCTGCTGGTCGCCCGCGACGGCGTGGCCGAGCTTTTCTTTGAGCGCCGAGAGCGTCAGTTTCGACGTGTCGATGATGACGTCGGCGGTGTCGCGGATCGACTTGAGCTCCTCGCGCTCGGCGACGATGCTGTCGACGAGGCGGGCGCCTTTCGCGCCGCCGCGGCCCGCGAGCGGATGCTTTCGCCGCGTTTCTGAAAATCGGCGGACGAGAACGTCGTCGGCCGCGTCGAGGAAGATGACGCGGTGCGCGATGCGCTCGCGGTCGAGCGAGCGCAGCTGTTCGGCGAGATCGTCGCCGAAGATCTCCTCACCGCGGATGTCGAGGACGAGCGCGACCTTGCGCAAATTCCGGCTGTTCGAGCAGAGCTCGGCGAACTTCGGGATAAGGCTCGGCGGAAGGTTGTCGACGCAGAAATAGCCGAGGTCCTCGAGGCATTTCGCCGCTTGGCTCTTGCCGGCGCCCGACAACCCGGTGACGATGACGAAATGTGTGTGCGCGACGGGCCGTTGGCCGTCACCGCCCGCGGGCTCGACGCCTTCGACGTGCTTTGCGCTCACGTGTCATATGTTAGCGAAGCGGCAGACCAAGACCCGCCGCTCGTCCGGCGCGTCGACGAGCAAGGCTCGGCCGTGCCGGTCGAGAAATCACCCCGACGATGAAAGTCTTCCGCCTCGAAGAAGCAAACGCACTCATACCGGTCGTCAAGCCCCTCTTGGAAGACCTCGTCCGTCGACGCCGCGATCTCGCGATCAAGCTGCTTGAGGCGGATACCGCGCAGCGGATGGCGGGCGACGCCGGCGGCGCTCAGCGTGCCGCGACGCAAGCGCGCCAAGCAGAAGAGATGCAAGAGGCCGTGCTCGGTCTTATCGAGACCGTGCAGAAACACGGCTGCATCGTCAAGGACCTCGACCTCGGGCTCGTCGACTTCCCTGCGCTCCGAAACGGTCAGCTCATCAATCTTTGCTGGAAGATGGACGAGCAGACGATCGGGTTCTGGCACGGTATGGACGAAGGTTTCGCGGCGCGCAAGTCGATCTCACGCCGCCGCAAGTAGCGACCGGATCGAAGGGACTCAATGCTTGCGCGTGCTCCGCTTGTTCTAGCCCTCGTACTAATCGCTTGTAACACCAACGAGCACCCGAGCGCTTCCGCTTCACCACCACACGATACTGTTGGGGCCCCATTCGCGTTCAACGCACGACCTGTGCCTGACATCAATATTCTAGTGACGCTGTCAAAAGAGCCCGGAAAGCCACCGACCGCGACCATGAACGGCCGGGCGACTCCGCTGGCGGACATTGTTCGCAGCTTTGGTGGGTTAGTGGACAACTCGACCAAGCTCGTCGTGATCGATGCCGCCGGGACGGTGACCTACGACGCGGTCATCTCGATCGCGGAGGCCGCTTGGCAAGACCGCATATGCCACGTCTGGGTCATGAATCGGGTTCGACGGCGATCTTCAGGCGTCGCCGCGTTCGAGATGATCCCGGCCAGGCGGCCGTGCGTCGCGACGTCAGGCAGCGTCACTATCGACGATCGACATCCGATTACCATCGACGTTTATGCCTCGGGTCAGACCACTCTCGACGGACGCGTTGAGCAGTCTGCCCATCTCTACGACGATGTCCAAGCGGCTGTCGCGTATCACCGTCTTCGACCGGAGGAGTACTCGACGAAGGTCTTTCTCGGGGGTGAAACCAGGAGCCCGTGGTCCGCTATGGTAACGGCATTTGACGCTGCCGAGCAAGCTGGATCGGGCTACATTAGATGGTTCGGCTATGAGCCTGGTCAGATAGCGCGG
Source organism: Vulcanimicrobiia bacterium (assembly GCA_025450855.1). GTDB lineage: Bacteria > Vulcanimicrobiota > Vulcanimicrobiia > Eremiobacterales > Eremiobacteraceae > JANWLL01. The sequence continues at coordinate 522 of JANWLL010000068.1, read as the reverse complement.
TGCAAATCCTATGATCCGAGGACCGATCCGCCCTGTACGTTCTACGTGTATTGAATAGCCGCGGCGGTCGACCGTAAAGGTCGACCGCTCCATTCTCAAAGTGTGCCGAGACGCGCCTGTAAGCCGGGTTCTGTGGCCGCGATCGCTCGCGGTCGACGATCATCTCTCTAGGACATCCGTCGCCGGATGTCTCGTGCGACGCGTCGTGGGATCGGGCGGGCAGCCCGCGCCGCGTTTGCGGCGAATCCCACTGGTCTTGCTCCGGGTGGGGTTTGCCCGGCCGGGAACTTCCATTCCCGCCGGTGCGCTCTTACCGCACCATTTCACCCTTACCACCGCGCAAAGCGGTGGCGGTTTGTTTCTGTGGCACTTTCCTTCGAGTCGCCTCGACCAGCCGTTAGCTGGCACCCGTGCCCGATGGAGCCCGGACTTTCCTCGGCGTTCGGCCGCGATCGTCCAGCGCGCTCGGCGACGTCATCATACCACAAAGGTCGGCGCTTTCGCGCAGTCGTAGCCTCGCGC
>JANWLL010000067.1 GCA_025450855.1 Vulcanimicrobiia bacterium | reverse complement strand
CGGTCGGCGCCGGCTTGCGTCACTTGAAGCGAGGTGCCGATCGGGTACGTGAGCGACGCGATCGCGGTGCCGTATTCCGTGTTCGGCTGGAACTCGAACGGGATGATGCCGAGCGCCATGGGCGCGGCGACCGAGACGAGCACGAGCGCGAGTGATCCGAACCCGACGATGTACGGGTGCTTGAGGGCGAGCGGTAGGAGCCGGTCGTGATAGGCGCGCTTCGCGTTGTCGAATTTGGCGGCGAACGCGCGGACGAAGCCGATCTTCGTCGGGCGGGGCTTGCGCAGCACGGCCCAGCGCGCGGCGAGCAACGGCGTCAGCGTGAACGAGACGAGCAGCGAGAAGAGCGTCGAGGTCACGATGACGAGGCCGTACTCTCGCAAGAATTGTCCGACGATGCCGCTCATGAACGCGATCGGCGCGAAGACGACGACGTCGACGAGCGTTATCGCGATGGCGGCGCCGCCGATCTCCGTACGGCCGACGATCGCGGCTTCGTCTGCCGGTTTACCCATCTCTCGATGTCGCGTGATGTTCTCGATGACGACGATCGAGTCGTCGACGAGGATTCCTATGGTAAGCGAGAGCCCCATGAGCGAGAGCAGATCGACCGAGAAACCCATGATCCACATGACGAAGAACGTCGCGAGGAGGCTGGTCGGGATCGCGATCATGACGACGAGCGCGCTGCGCCAGACGTGGAGGAAGAGCAGCAGCACGAGCGCCGTGAGGAGGATGCCCTCGAAGAGGTTTTGGAAGACGCCGCTGATCGCTTCGTGCATGAAGTCCTGGTCGGCTTGGACTTCGAGGAAGTTCGCGCGCGGGTATTTCGTCTCGAGGTCCTTGAACGCGGCCCGGATCGCTGCCGTCGTCTTGCCGGTGTCGGCGTCGGAATCGTGGCCGATGTTGAGGACGATCGCGGGCGACGTGTTGACCTTTGCAGTCAATTGCTGATCGGCATACGTATCGAGCACCTTGGCGACGTCGCCGACGTGGAGCTGACCCGACGGCGAGCCGGCGACGCTAAGCGGGATCTGCCCGATGTCGAGCGGATTCGTGATGTCCGCGCGGACGCCGACGGTCGCTTGCGTATTGCCTTGGTTGAGCTGACCGCCGGGCATGCTGACGTTGCCGCTGGCGATCGAACTCGTGACGTCGAGCAGCGTGGCGTTGACGGCTGCGAGGCGCGAGGGATCCGGGTTGACGTCGATCTGACGCGTGAACTCGCCGCTCGTCTGAATGCTGCCGACGCCTTTGACGCCGCGAAGCTGCGGGATGATCTCGGTCTCGACGAGATCGGATAGCTCGGTCGGCGAGAGCTTCGCCGACGAGATCGACTCGGTCAGGATGCTGCCGCTCGCCGTGTCTTGCTTTTGCAGCAGCGGCGGGTTGAGGTCGGCGGGCTGGAAGGGTCGCGCTTGGTCGATCGCCTGCTGGACGTCGTTCGATGAGCTATTGATGTCGGTGCCGAGCTTGAACTGCACTTCGATCGAAGCGCCGCCTTCAGTCGAACGCGAGAAGACCTGTTCGATGTGCGAGACGTTTTGAAGCTGGTCTTCGATCGGCCGGACGACGAGCCGCTCCATCTCCTCGGGGCTTGCGCCAGGATAGTTCGCGACGATGACGACGCCTGGGAACGTCACGTTCGGGTTGATGTTCTGGCCCATCGAAAAATATCCGACGATGCCGAACAGCAAGACCGCCACGAAGAATAGCGTGACGACGGTGGGTTGCTTAAGCGCGAATTTAGTCAGCCACATGGGGGGCTATACTATATTACGCGTATGAAAGTTACGGGCCTGGTCAGGGCTCATCTAGTGGTCTCACGTCGATGAAAAAACCCGTCCCAAAACGCATAGATGCGGCGTTTTTGAGCTGAACGGGGCGTTTTCGTCAGTGCTGTATAATGCCGGTCTGCACGACCTCGAAGGCGCTCGCGGGCACGGTCTTGAGCGTGTTAAGGTTCGCGTCGTCCCAACGAATGTCGGACGCTCCCGTGAAATACCAGTCGGACCCGTTGTCCGCGACGAGCATGCCGTAGTTCTGCATCGCGACGAGGATGACGCGGGCGGCGCCGGTATATTTCGAGACGTCGAAGCTCGCCTTGAGCCGCACGCGCAGCCCCATCGGCGGATATCCGGGATCTTTTGTCGTGCTCGCCCAGTGCGTAGCAGGGTGGATAAAGCCTTCCTGCGTCTGGTGGACGGTCATGCGCAGCGCGTGGTCGATCGCACCGGAAGCGGCCTCGTCGTATCTCGCAAGGCCTGCGAAAATCGGAAGGCCTGCGGCATCGGCTGACGTCCATCCATCAGGCCGCAACGCGTTCGAGCTGAAGTCGAAGACGGCGCCGTTGCCCGCTCGCCATCCTGGGCCGACGTAGAACGACCGGTAGGTCTCGTACAAATGGCAGTTGCCGCTGTCGATCACAGAGACGTGTCTGTCGCCGTTCGAGTGCGGGCCGCCTTCGATCGATGCGTTTCGCGGATACGGGTATGGGCCGGGGTCGCTCTGGCCCGGATAGAGGAAGAACTTCATCGGCACGAATGGTTGACTTTTCGGAACGACCACGTAGGGGATGCCGTAGTGGAGGTTCGTGCCGAAATCGGGATGGAGGAAAGTTGTTCCTGCGTTCATGTGCTGGAGATAAGTCGCGGAGTTCGGATCCACGGGATAGCTCGAGATGTTCGTGTTCCACGGATTGTCCGAGGGGAACACCTGACAACCTCCGATGGTCGGCGGCGACGCCGGTATGCGAGGCGCGCTAAGCGCCCGGATCGGGAAGAGCGCGGCCGCGCTTGGTGCGGCGTGGGCGCTACATCCGTACGTCATCACTGCTAAGCCGATGATGGTGAGCGAGCGGTTCACGAGTGTCTCCCCTTCGACTTTGTGCGGGCATCGAAATTCGCCGGGCTGCGTTCGACGCACTCCATGGATCGGCCGTCCTCCTCGCGCGATGATTCCAAGATTGTGACGCTGATCAGCCGGGCGAGCCCATGCATGGGACGGCGGGACGCCACCGGTGCGCCAGAAGAGCGCGAACTCGCGCAGGTTTGGAAAAGGGTCTGTAGCGGTCGAGCTTTAGCTCGACCGCCGCCGCCTCACTCCGCTGGCTTCACGCGATATAGCGCCGTCATGCCGCCCACCATGTGATCGCTGACGTGGCAGTGGAAGAGCCATGTACCGACGTCGTCAGGCGTCATATCGGCGGTGATCATCTGCGCCGGACCAAGATTGAGGACGTCCGTGCGCTGGCCGTTGACCAAGACGGTATTGCCGTGCCAATGCGGCGTGTGGAAGTTGAAACCGAATCCGATCGCGATGAGATACCAGCGCACGTGCTGGCCTTGTAGCATGACCATCCTCGGATCATTGCCGAAGCTGAAACCGTTGATCGAGAACTTGAGGTTCGCATCCGAGAATCCGCTGCCGTTGAGCGAGAAATCGCCCATGGCGTCTTCGGGGATCGCCTCGGAGCGTAGCTTCATCGTCCCTGACGGATCGCTCGTGTACATGCGGATGTTGAACGGCAAGTACCAGCTCTGGTTCTCGTCGAAGATGTTGAAGAGCACCACGAATTCTTTGTCGACGTCTTTCGGCGTGCCGTCGGGCCTCGCCATCCCGCGGCGCGTAACGACGATCGCGCCGACCAGTCCGGAGGCGACGTCCTTCTCCTCGTCGACGTGCGAGTGATACAGCCACACGACGGAGCTTGGATCGTTCGGTCCGGGTCCGGCCCGCTCTGGGACTTGCCACGTGTACGTGTATGTGTGGCCCGGTGCGACTGCGCCGCCGCCCTTGGCTGCGGCGGAGCTACCATCGTTGTAAGCGACGCCTTCCGAATCTTTCTTGTAGAACACGCCGTGCGGGTGCATGCTATACGGCCGGTCGGCCTTGTTCTTGAAGACGACCTTGATCGTGTCGCCGACCTCGGCGTGGATGATGGGGCCGAGGAGGCCGAGATATAGGTCGTCTGCGGAACGCGGTTTTAGCTTCGAAAACGTCGCGTCGGTATATTCGCGATAGACCGCTTTGCGATAGACCTTGCCGATGCGATGGGCGCCGCTCTGGGTGTAGAGGCGCTCTTGCGCATCAAAGGCCTTACCGGTGATCTGGTCGATGCCGGTCGGCGCATAGTCCCAATTCACCAAATCGGCGGCGATGTAGTAAGTCCGCAATACTCCGGCAGCCGCCGGAGCGTCCAGCTGACCCTGAACGGCCAATGAAATCAGACCGATGATGGCAATCTTGATCCAATATCGCAAAGACGAACGCATATAGGTCACCCCTTGCATTAGAACAAGCACAATCGAAGCGCGCTCGAAGCGTACTCCGTGACGCTCGCCGAGTTCCTCACAAGCGATGAGAAACCTAGTTGAGAGGCCGTGGCGGTCGAGCTGAAGCTCGACCGCTCCCTTTGATTCGCGGTGCGGTAGTTATTTACGAGGCGGGAGTGAGGTCGGGATCGGGAGGCTCGGGCGGTCGGCGAAGTCCGGGATGACCGTCGCGTTTGATTCGAGCGCCGACAGGGCGAGCTCGAGCGCTTTGTCCATCTGAGGATCGCGGCCCGCGTGCGAGTCGTGCGGGGCGATGTCGACGTCGTAGTCGGGGTCCGTGCCGTAGTTCTCGACGTTCCAGCCGACGTCCGTGAACCAGAACGAGAACTCGGGCTGCGTCGTCACGGTGCCGTCGACGAGCGGATGCCGCGGCCAGATGCCGATGACCCCGCCCCAGGTCCGCTTGCCGACGAGCGGTCCGAGCTTGTAGAGCTTGAAGCAGTGGCTGAAGATGTCGCCGTCGGAGCCTGCGAACTGATTCGTCAGCCCGACCATCGGACCCCGAACTGACTCAGGCGGATACGGCCGTGGTACTCCCCACCGCGATACATCGTAGCCGACGCGTTTGCGCGCGAGCTTCTCGAGCAGCAGCGACGACACGTGACCGCCGCGATTGAAGCGGACGTCGACGATGAGCGCGTCGCGGTCGAATTCCGAAAGATAGCCGCGATGGAACTCCGCGAAACCCCACGGCCCCATGTCGGGGATGTGGAGATAGCCGACACGTCCGTTCGTGCGCCGGTGCACTTCGTCGCGATTCGCGTTCACCCACGCGCGATAGCGCAGCGAACGCTCACCTTTGAGCGTGTGGACGGCGACGCGCCGCTTCGCTCGATCCGGACCGCCGGCGAGCGTCAACGCGACGACCGTGTCCGCCGAGTTGACGAGCAGCTCGTCGGGCGAGCGTGTCGCCGAGACCGGCTGACCGCCGACCGCGACGATGACGTCGCCCTCGGCGATCCCGAGGCCGGGCTCGGCGAGCGGCGAGTCTGCGGTGCGATCCCACGAATCGCCGCGCAAGATGCGATCGATGCGGTAGCCGCCGGCCGACGGATCCCAACTCAGATCGGCGCCGAGAAAACCGCGTTTGTACTGCGGCGGCGTGCGATAGTCGCCGCCCATCTCGTACGCATGCGACGTGCCGAGCTCGCCCTGCATCTCCCAGATGAGATCCGAAAGCTCGCCGCGCGTCCGCAATCTTGGCAGCAGTGCGCCGTAGCGGTCGTGGACGAGCTGCCAATCGACGTGCGTCATCCGCTCATCCCAGAACTGTTCGCGTTGCAGGCGCCACGCTTCATCGTACATCTGCGCCCACTCGGCGACGGGGTCGATTTCGACGTTGATCCGGCCGAGATCGACCCAACCGGTGCGGCGGCCTGGATCGCGCGGCGCGCGGCGGCGTTCGCCTTGATCGCCCGAGCGGTCGAGCGCGTCGATGACGCGCAGCTGCTTGCCGGACCGATACGCGACCGTGCGATGATCCGACGCGACGCGGAAGTCGACGACGTCCGACGCGATCGTAAAGTGCGTCTGCTCGTCGAAATCGTAGGCGATGAGCGAGCCCTCGGGTGAGCCCTCCGGATCCATCCACGGCGATTCGAGCGAGCCGCGCACCGGGTAGCTGGTGAAAACCGCGCGGCCCTTGAGGCCGGCGATGCGATCGTAGCGGCCTTCCTCGACGGGGAAGCCGACGACCCGGGTCGATATGCCGTCGAAGTCGATGGCGACCGGGGCAGACGGCGCCGTGCTCTGCGGCTCTTCCTTCTTCTCGTCGGCGCGACGCTTGACGACCGGTTTCAGCTTGGGCACGAACGGCGAGCCGGCGTCTTTCGTCAACGTCACGAGAAACGGGCGCATCGCGTGCGGAAAGCCGAGGTCGAACTGAAGCGCATCGTAGATCGGATTGAAATCGCGCGTCGACAAGAAGAACAAGAATTTGCCGTCCGGGTCGAACGCCGGCGAACGGTCGACGCGGAGCGGCGTCGTCACGTCGTGGATCTCGCCTGTGGACGTGTCGGCGATGCGTATGATGCTGGAGTCGGCGTTCGTCTCCCAGCTGTACGCGATCCACCGGCCGTCCGGTGAGAAGGCGAGGTCGGCGATCCGCGCGTGCGGGCTCCGGTCGATCGTGCGGATCGTCTTCGCGGTGACGTCGACGAGCAGCAGTTCTTGGCGGTGGTTGGAGAGCGCGACGACGTCTGCTACCGGCGACGCCACCATCTCGATGACGCGCCCGATGTCGGTCTGCGTGATCGGATCCGGATCGCTCGAGCCGTCCGCTCGGACGACGCGGACGCGTTCGAAACCGTCGGCGTCGTCGACGAAGACGACGCGCTCGCCGTCATGAAGCCATTCGGACATCCGGTAGCGGATGCGGCTGCCGGTGCCGAGGTGCGTCACGCCTTCTTCCCAATTCGGCATCGCATACGGCTGACCGCGCGCGATAAGCGCGAGCGAGTGCCCTTCTGGATGCGGCGCGAAGTGTTCGAGATTGGGCGCCGCATCGACGAAACGGCGAGCGCGCTGCGGCGTCGACGACGGCGCCTCGACCGCCACCTCGCTTTCGCGCTGCGCTGCGTGGTCGTAGACGTATATCTTCGAGCCGGCGGTGTAGACGATGCGCGATCCGTCGGTCGAAGGAAAACGGACGTAGTAATCGGCGTGATCGGTGTGACGCTTGAGGCCGGAACCATCCGGCGTGCACGAATAGATGTTGCCGACGCCTTCGTGGTCGGAGACGAAGTAGACGCGATCGGCGACGAACATCGGCCACGACGGATTGCCGTTGACCGAGATCAGTCGCTTGAACGTCCCCTTGCCGGCCGCGTCGATCCAGAGGTCGCCGGCAGTGCCGCCGCGATAGCGCTTCCATCTCGCGGCGTCAAGATTGTTGCGTCCGATAACGATCGCGCCGTTGCGGGCCAAGGCGATCGTGGCGACGTGACCGAGGTCGAGCGACTTCGCTTCGCCGCCATCGGCAGGAACAGTGTACGCCGCGAGGTTGCGAAGGAACGGCACGCGTGCATCCGTCGTGAAGACGACGCTCTTCCCGTCGGTCGTCCAACCGTTCACGGTGCTCACCTCGGCGCCGAGGAACGTCAGCCGGCGCGCAGCGCCGCCACCCGCCGGCATGACGAACACTTCGGGGTGCCATTCGTCGCGGCCGACGAACGCGATCGACGCGCCGTCGGGCGAGAAGCGAGGAAAGATGCAGTCGCCGCGGCCGGCGGTGAGCCGGCGCGCGATGCCGCCCGTCGTCTCGACGGACCAGAGATCGTCCTCGCAAGCGAAGACGATCGTATCGCCATTGATGGTTGGACAACGGTAGTAACCGGCGTTTTTCATGAGACTTCGTGTTCGCGGGGCCCGTGCCGATTCCGTGCGCGCGAAGCATCTGCGACTGCTTTTGTCACAGCGGTCGGTGACGTTCGGCGGACATCTCGAAGTCATTCAGGCCAGGGTGTCGGCGAAAATGAGTATTACTGCTTGTTCGAAGGTCGGTCAAGGGTGGCCGGACGGCGGCGGTGTCGGCGTCGGCAATTGCATCGGCGTCGCCAGAACCGCGTGCTTGCCGGCGAACATGTCGGACCACGCTTGCCGGATCGCCGTGGAAAGCGATCCGAGGTCGTGAGACGCGCTCGGTACTTCGTAGTACATCGGCGCGATCCCGACGCTGCGGAACCAAACGACGCTGCGACGAACGCCGTCGATCGAAAGAGTCTGGTCCGCGGTGCCCGCGACGATGTAGATCGTCTTACCGCCGAGCGTTCCGGACACGCGGTTCGTGTCCGAAGCGTCCATCGTGGAACGGATCGCGAACAGCGCGCTCCACTGATCGGGCCTCCAAAGCGCGATCTCAAAAGCGGCGATGCCGCCGAGCGAATCGCCGACGAGGTACACGCGACGGCGATCGATGGTGAACGCGTTCTCGACCGCCGCGACGGCCGCGTAGACGTCGTCGGCAGCGCCGCGCGTCCGCTCGTCGTCGCCGCGGGCGTATGGCGCGATCACGATGGCCCCGCTTTGTTCGGCGAGAGAGCGGAAGACCGGTTCGGCGAGCTCGGCCGATTCGCTCGTCGCTTGCGGGTGGAGGAGCACGACGAGCGGCATCGGCTTGCCGGTCGCGTAACTGGAAGGCACGTCGATCGCGCACGGTGCGAGCATTCCGGCGACGGCGGTCGGCAGCGGAATATCGTCGAGCCCCCGGACGTCGGCAAGCACGTGCGGCTTGCCCGCAGCGAGCTGAACGACGAGGCTGCGATCGAGTCCGACGAGCGCTGCGTTGCGATCCCAAAACTCGGCCGGCGTATCGTTCGCAGGCTTGCTCGCCTCGAAGAGGTTCGACTCGTCGACGTCGATGCGCGATTCGAGCATGTCGGCGAGCCCGCTGCGCGCGTCGATCGAACGGTAGTCGGCGATGAGGCGCGTCCGAGTCGATTCGATATCTGCGCGAAGCGAAGCACCGGCGTCCGTCGGAGCGGTCGCCGAAGGCGCCGGGCTGCCGGACGGCGCGGGTGGTGCGCTGGCGGCAAGCGCTGCGGCTGCGGCGAAGGCGACGATGCTCGCGCCGATGACGCGATGGTGCCGCATGCTCAGATTCATCTTCGTCATGATTTCCCCGATGAGCGTCTGCCACCCTCGGAGCCAGGCTCGGGCCGCGGCCCTCGCGAAGTGCGTACTCGACAGGGAAATGAAAGGCGGATGATGAGGAGATTTCGCGTCGAGCCCCTCCTTGCGGCGATCGCTGTATGCGTGAGCGTCGCATCACCGGCGTTTGCAGGCACGAGTGCGACGGCGACGCCCTCGCCCGCTGCAACAGCTGCCGGCCCCGGCGTCGGTGCGGTCGCGCCGAAGGTCGCGCTGCAATCCGTCTCCGACGGAAAAGCGGTATCGTTCGACCTGCAGGCGGCAGCCGCGCATCGACCAGTCGTGCTGTATTTCTTCCCCGCCGCATTCACCGCCGGCTGAATCATCGAGGCGAGAGCCTTTGCCGCCAGGTTGGCGGACATCAATAAGCTCGGTTACGACGTCGTGGGGATATCGACGGACGACATCCCGACGCTGACGAAGTTCCAGCACGACGAGAGCGCGCCGCAGCGCTTCGTTAGCGACCCGAACGGCAAGATCGCGACCGCCTTCGGTATCGCGGGCGAATACAAGGGCACAACGTATGCCGGGCGCGTTACGTTCGTCATAGGCACGGATGGGAAGATTCTTTACAAGTTGGACGACGACGTGCCGCAATCCAACGTCGCGTCGACGCTCGACTGGCTGAAAGCGCATCCGGCGACGAAGAACGGATCATGATAGAAAAGATCAAGGATCGGAAATACTCGGATGTTCGCGTGCGCGGTGTCGCGGCGCTCGTCGCCGCTTCACTACTGCTCGCTTCCGGAGCAGGCACGGCGTTTGCCGGTATTCCACAGAATGGTGCGCCGGCGCCTCAGTTCTCGCTCGAGCTCATCGCCAACGGCCAAGGGACCGTCTCGCTCGACAAGTACAAAGGCAAGGGCCTCTATCTCAACTTCTTCGCCTCATGGTGCCAGCCGTGCAAGGCGGAAGTCCCGGCGATCGTGCAGTTCTCGAAAGAATACGCGAAACGCAATGTCGTCGTCGTGGGCATCGACGAGCTTGAATCGATCAACGCGGCGAAAGGCTTCATCGCCCAGTTCAAGATGCCGTATCCGATCGGCATCGACGATTCCGGCGCGATCGGCGCATCGTACGGGCTTATCGGCATGCCGCTGAGCGTCTTCATCGGCCCAGACGGCAAGATCGTCAAGCGGGTCGCGGGCGAGATGTCGACGGCGCAGATCAAAGCGGGGCTCGACTCGATCGCGCGCTAGCGCGACCGTTCAGGCGAATTTCGCGAATGCGGCGTTCATCTCCGACCCTTTGACGGCGGTGTCGGCGAAGTCGAAGGTGCCGGTCGTCCGCATCTCGTCCATTGCACGCACGAACGCGCCCAACGCCGTTCGCGCTAGCGAACTGCCGACGCTCACGCGCTTGACGCCCATTGCGCTCAGATCATCGAGGCTAAAGCGGACGCCCGACAGCCCCATGATGACGTTGAGCGGCCGCTTGACGCAGCGGATCACCTCCGCGATCTCGTCGCGGGTCGATAAACCTGGTGCGAAGAGGACGTCGGCGCCGGCGTCTTCGTATGCCCGCAATCGCGCGATCGTATCGCGGAGATCGGGCCGGCCAACGATGAAGTTCTCCGCGCGCGCCGTCAACATGAACGGAAACGGCTGCGAGTGCGCGGCCGCGGCTGCGACTTTGACGCGGGCGGCCGCAGTCTCGATGTCGTACGGTTCGTGCGCACGTCCTCGCGCGACGTCCTCGATCGAACAACCAGCAAGACCCGCAGCGGCCGCGCGACGGACCGTATCGGCGACTTCGTCCGGCGTCACGGCATAGCCGTCTTCGAGATCAGCGCTCACCGGCAGATCGGTGGCAGCTGCGATCGCCGCGGCGTGCGCGAGCATCGTATCGCGGTCGACGCCGCCATCGGGCTTGCCGACCGAGAATGCGAATCCCGCGCTCGTCGTCGCGAGCGCTTCGAATCCGCTGCCTTGGAGCAGTCGCGCCGTGCCGACATCCCATGGGTTCGGGATGATGAAGGCGTTGTCGCGATCGTGGAGCGCTTTGAACGCGGCTCCCTTTTGCGCTTGGGTTGGCATCGCCACCTCCGCTCGACTCGATGCGAGGCGTGTGCGTTTCGGCGCCTCGGGTCGTTCTCCGCCGACACGTTATGACGAGCGAGGGCAGGCGATATCGGAACGGTCGTCCAAACGAATAGTCCGCCGCGCCGTTCGCGCAACGACGATCGTGGCGCTGTAGCTCAGTTGGTTAGAGCGCCTGCCTGTCACGCAGGAGGTCGAGGGTTCGAGCCCCTTCAGCGTCGTTTTTAGGAAAGCCCCGCGCCGAAAGGCATCGCGGGGCTTTCCTAATTTG
>JANWLL010000066.1 GCA_025450855.1 Vulcanimicrobiia bacterium | reverse complement strand
CGAGCAATTCGCCGCAGCGCCGATTCGACGGGAATATCTTGTCCGGATTGAACAGCAGCGTCGGATTGAAGCAGCCCTTCACTTTCGCCATCGCGGCGAGATCGTCGGCGCTGAAGATGAGGTCGAGAGCGTCGCGCTTTTCGAGCCCGATGCCGTGTTCGCCCGATACCGTGCCGCCGAGGTCGACGCACGCATGGAGTATCGCGGTGCCTGCCTCGACGACGCGCTTCACTTCTTCCGTGTCACGGCGGTCGAACATGAGGTTCGGATGGAGGTTGCCGTCGCCGGCGTGGAAGACGTTCGCGTTCTTGACGCGATAGTGGCCGGCGATCTGCGTGACGCGCGCGAGCGCTTCCGGCAAACGCGAGCGCGGCACGACGGCGTCTTGTATGTAGAAGTTCGGCGCCATGCGTCCGAATGCGGCGGCCGCGCCTTTGCGCCCCGACCATAGCGCATCGCGCTCGACTTGCGTGATCGCTTCGCGAACCGACGAGGCGCCGTGCTCGCGGCAAGTCGTGGTCACCGCGGCGAGGCGATCGTCGATGCCGTCGGCCAGCCCGTCGACTTCGATGAGCAGAACGGCGCCGCAGTCGAGCGGATAACCGACGTGAAACGCCGATTCGACCGCGACGATCGCGAGGTGATCCATCATCTCGAGGGCGGTCGGAGCAAGACCGCGCGCCACGATCGCGCTGACGCTGCGGCAGGCGGCGTCGATCGTGTCGAATGCTGCGAGAGCCACGCGCACGGCCTCGGGGACCGGCGTGAGGCGCACGACGACCTCGGTGACGATCGCGAGCGTGCCCTCCGAGCCCGTGATGAGCGCCGCGAGATCGAAGCCCGACTCGTCCGGCGTGCGTGTGACGGTAAGGATGCTTCCGTCGGGCATGACGCACGTCAGGCCGAGCACGTGATCGGTCGTCGTGCCGTATGCGAGGCAATGCGGTCCGCCGGCATTGCAGGCGACGTTGCCGCCGATCGTCGAGATTCGCTGGCTCGACGGATCCGGCGCGTAGAAGTATCCGTGCGGACGCGTCATCTCGCTCAAGTCGAGATTGATGACGCCCGGCTGCACGACCGCGCGGCGGTCGGCGTAGTCGACGTGGACGATGCGGTTCATCCGAGTCGTCGAGATCGTTATGCCGCCGCGCGTCGTCAACGAACCGCCGCACAAACCGGTTCCGGACCCGCGCGGAACGATCGGAATTCGGTTGCGCGCCGCCGCTTTGACGACGTCGACGACTTGACTCGTCGTCGTCGGCAGGACGACGAAGTCGGGGGGCGGCGTGTGGCTCGGGAGCGCGGCCTCGTACGCGAACGTCGAGCGGCCGCCCGGATCATCGATGAGCCCGACTGGCCCCACGGCGGCGAGCAGTTCGTCGCGCAGCGACATTTGGCGCAACTTGCAGGGGGCCGCGAGGCCTTCCTACCGCGGTCCGTCGAACCTCGCTTTACTATGGCGATAGCGTTGCCGACCGACGACGGCACGACCGAACGCCGGATCACCCCCGAATTGCGTTCTCTCCAGTCGCGGATCCGCGAACTCGCGCAGCGGAAGAACGCGGTCATCCTCGCGCATATCTATCAGCGGCTCGAAGTGCAAGAGATCGCCGACTTCATCGGCGACAGCCTCAACCTGAGCCGCGAGGCGCAGAAGACGAAGGCCGACATGATCGTGTTCTGCGGCGTCCATTTCATGGCGGAGACGGCGAAGCTGCTCAATCCGACGCGCACCGTGCTGCTTCCCGACATGAAGGCGGGCTGCGGCATGGCCGATATGATCACCGGCGATATGGCGCGCGCCTTCCGGGCGAAACATCCTGGCCTCCCGCTCGTCTCATACGTCAACACGTATGCCGAGGTGAAAGCCGAGTCCGATATCTGCTGCACGTCGACGAACGCGGTCAGGATCGTGCAGTCGCTGCCCGACCGCGAAGTGCTGTTCGCGCCAGATAAGTTCTTGGGCGCCTACGTGCAAAAGCACATCCCAGACAAGAAGCTGATCTGCTGGGACGGCTATTGCCCGACGCATTTCGTGATCCGGCCCGAGATGGTTCTCGCGCGCAAGGCGCTCTCGCCGACTGCGCTCGTGCTCGCGCATCCGGAGTGCTCGCCGGAAGTGCTCGAGCTCGCCGACTTCGTCGGCAGCACGCAAGCGATGATGGAATTCGCCGGTCACAGCGAAAATCGCGAGTTCATCATCCTCACCGAAGCGGGGCTGCTATTCCGCCTCAAAGACCTTTATCCCGAAAAGCGCTTCTACTCGATCGCTCCGTGCCCGCACTGCCCGTACATGAAGTTCGTCGAGCTCGACAAAGTACTCGCGTGCCTCGAGGGCGACCTCAACCCGATCGAGATCCCGACCGACGTCATGATCCGCGCGCGCTCGAGCATCGAGCGCATGGTCGAAGTGGTGTGACGACCGACGTATTGAGATCGGGCTTCCGGGAGCGGTCGGGATTTATCTCGACCGCAGGCGACTTGCAAGAGCGCGGCGGTCGAGATGAATCTCGACCGCTCCCTAGATCGTCCCCGCTCAAATGATACGCACGGATGTGCTCGTCATCGGGTCGGGAGCGGCGGGACTGCTGCTCGCGCTCCGCTGCGCATCGCAAGGCCAATCGGTCGCGCTCGCGACCAAAGGCACGATCGAAGAATCGAACACGGCTTGGGCGCAGGGCGGCGTTGCTGCCGCGCTCGACCTCGAGGAAGATTCCCCGCTCGCGCATTTCCAAGACACGCTCGTCGCCGGCGCCGGCCTGTGCGACGAACGCGCCGCGGCGATCGTCGCGGCGGAGGCGCCCCAGCGCGTCGACGAACTGCTCAGGCTCGGCGTCGGCTTCGATCTCGGGTCGGGCGGCGCGTTCGATCTGACTAAGGAAGCCGCGCATAGCGCCAAGCGTGTCGCTCATGCTGCCGACGCGACAGGCCGTGCCATCTCGAACACGCTCGCCTCGCGCGCCCTGCGCCACCCCAACATCAGCGTGCTCGAGCGATCCATCGCGGTCGAGCTCATCGTCGACTCGGACAGCTGCCACGGCGCGTGGCTGCTCGTCGACGGACGCCTCGTCTCGGTGCTCGCTTCGGCGGCAACCGCGCTGGCGACCGGCGGGAGCGGACGCATCTTCGCCCGGACGACGAACCCGCCGGGCGCGACCGCCGATGGTCTCCACCTTGCGCTCGCCGCAGGCGCGCGGCTCGCCGACCTCGAGTTCACCCAATTCCACCCGACCGCGCTCGCCGTCGCTGGCGCTCCGGCATTGCTCGTCTCCGAAGCAGCGCGGGGCGAAGGCGGCATCGTCATCGATGCGAAGGGGCGGCGCTTCTGCTTCGATTCCGATCCGCGCGGCGAGCTCGCGCCGCGCGACATCGTCGCCCGCGCGATCTACCGCCAGCTGCAAGCCGACCCAGCGGGCGGCGTCTGGCTCGACCTCAAGCCGATCGGTTCGCCCGAAGCGATCCGCGCACGCTTTCCTAATATCGCGGCCGCGTGCGCGCGTTTCGGCATCGACATCGGGGCCTCGCCCATCTCCGTGTCACCGGCGGCGCACTATCACATGGGCGGGATCCTCACCGACCTTTGGGGCCGCTCGGCAGTCGAGTCGCTCTACGCGATCGGCGAGTGCGCTTGCACCGGGCTTCACGGTGCGAATCGTCTCGCGAGCAACTCACTCGCCGAGTGCCTCGTCTTCGCATCGCGCGCCGCCGAGGATATCGCGAAGACGGTCGCCGGCGATTTCGATGAAGGTCGCGCGACCTCGCCTCCGGCGATCGTCGACGCGTGCGAGGAAGTCGATAAGGTCCGCGCGCTTGCATGGAATGCCGCGGGCCTCATCCGCGACGGCGCCGAACTTCGTGGCGCGGTCGACACGTTGTCTGCTATCCCGCTCAACCGACGTCCGCTCGACCGCAGCTCGCTTGAAGCGCGAAGCATCTTAATAGCGGCGACGTTCGTCGCGAAGGCGGCGCTCCTTCGCGAAGAGAGCCGGGGGAGTCACTACCGCTCGGATTATCCGGAGCGCGACGATGCGCACTGGCGCGCTCGCATCGTGTGGAGCTCCGGCGGCCAGACGCTCATGCCCGTCGAGGTCCCCGTTTGATGGCGGATATCGACATGCGGACGGGCAGGCATCCTTATCTAATGTCCGAGCCGTTCGTTCCCATGGATGCGACGGCAGCGCGATCGTTCGACACGATCATCAAGAGCGCACTCGCCGAGGATATCGGCGACGGCGACGTCACATCGCGCGCGGTCGTCGATGCGGACGTGCGCTGGAGCGGCCGCATCGTCGCGCGCGCGCCGGGAGTCGTCGCCGGCCTCGGCATCGCCGCGCGGACCTTCGCGCTCGTCGATCCGTCGACCAAAATCGAGCTGGCCGTCGCCGACGGATCGAAGGTCGCTGGAGGCTCGGTGCTCGCGACGATCGATGGTGCGGCGCGAAGTCTGCTGGCCGCCGAGCGGGTCGCGTTGAATTTTCTCGGCAGGCTCTCGGGCGTCGCGACCCTCACGCGCCGCTACGTCGAGGCGACCGCCGGCACGAACGCGAAGATCACGGACACGCGCAAGACGACCCCGGGATTGCGGGCCTTCGAACGCTATGCCGTTCGCGCGGGCGGCGGAGTCAACCATCGTTTTGGACTCGCGGATGCGGTGCTCGTCAAGGACAACCACATCGCCGCGGTCGGGTCGGTCAAAGAGGCTGTGCGCCGTGCGCGAGCCGGAGTCGGTTCGCGAATCGTCGTCGAGATCGAATGCGATCGCCTCGATCAGATCGACGATGCCCTCGAAGCGGGCGCCGATTCGGTCTTGCTCGACAACATGGACGCAGCGACGATGCGAAAGGCCGTCGAGGCCGCGCGGGGCAAAGCGATCGTCGAGGCATCCGGCGGCATGACGCTCGAGCGCGTCGCGGAAACGGCAGCCGCGGGCGTCGATGTCATCTCCGTCGGCGCTCTGACGCACAGCGCGCCGGCGCTCGATGTCGCGCTCGATTTCGACTCGACCCGGAGCGGAGGCTGACGATGGACGAGAAGAACGCCGATCGGCAAAAGGATTGGGTCAACGCGCACATGGGACGGACGTCGAAGGAGACCGCGCATCGGCTCCTGACGACCGACCAGCCGCGACCGCCCGAGAATTCGCCGGTCCTGAGCCTTCGCGGCGTCCGCGCCCGTTGCGTGGCCGGCGGGGCATCGAACTTCTGGATCGTCAAATCCGAGGCCGCGGAGCCCATTCTCGACGGCGACTTTCCGTTGACCGGAATGTCGCCAACCGCACTCTTCGTCAAGGTGCCGCGCTTCAATTACCTGCCGTACGCCGTGCGGCGGGCCGACCTCACTCCGGATAACCACACGATTTCCGGCGAGACGTCGCCGCTCGAAGCAGCGATGCGGGAGGTCTACGGATAGCCCCCGAAACGCCCGGCTAGGACCAACCACGCGTTGGCGCGCGCGTCCGAACTCCGGTTGTGCACAGGAGGCGTTCGTGAGCAAACCCATCGAGCCCGAACACGTCTTGCTCGAATTTTATACGATCTGCTCGTTCCAACCTGATCCCGAACCGGCGTCGCAGCCACTTCCCCTCTTCGTCCTGGGGTACCGTGAAGGCAGCGAGCCGGTTTTCGTTTGGCTCGTCGACAAGAACCACTTCGACGGGTCGCGCCTCACCAAAGATTCGTACTGGCTGCACGCGCTCGGCAACCTCGAGGAGTACTTCTTCAAGAAGCTCTCCAAGTGCGTCGCCGAGGAAGGATGCGTGCGGGGCGGCATCGAGTTGCTCGTCTCGACGTATCAGAAACAGCTCTCGTTCTCGCCGTTGACGCCGGTGGCCGATCACGCCTTCGGGCTGCGGCGCGCAGAGCCGGAACTCGCACCCGCCTAAACTTGGCCTGGGGAACGGTCGACATTCATGTCGACCGCCGCGGCCTGACTTGATTCTCTTCGAAGCAGTCGATCTGTAGAGGTCGACCGCTTCGTTTTTCGCAAAGTTGGCCTCAACTGTATGGCACGTCTTCATAGCACCGCGCCGGCGAGGCCGCGCGCACTTCTCGTCGGCGTCGACACCGGTGAGGATCGCGCGCTCTTCGAGGTCGAGATGGACGAGCTCGACGCGCTCGCTCGTGCGAGCGGCATCGAGCCCGTCGGACGCATGGTCCAGCGGCGCCCCGCCGTCGATCCGGCGACGCTTATCGGTTCGGGGAAGGTGGCCGACGTCATCGAGGCGGCGACGCAGTCGAAAGCCGAACTCGTCGTCACCCTCAACGCGCTACGGCCTCGTCAGCGCACCAATCTCGAAAAGGCGCTCGGCGATGTTATCGCCATCACCGACCGGACCGTCGTCATCCTCGACATCTTCGCGCAGCACGCGCGGACGAATGAGGGTAAGCTCCAAGTCGAGCTCGCGCAGCTGCGCCATCGCGCGGCGAATCTCATCGGCGCGCGCGATTCGCTGTCGCGCCTTGGCGGCGGCGTCGGTACGCGCGGACCCGGCGAGTCGAAGCTCGAGACGGATAGGCGCAAGATCCGGCTTCGTATCTCGCACCTCGAGGGGCAACTGAAAGAAGTGAGCCTGCGGAGGCGCGAACAGCGGCGCAGCCGTGAGGGGACGCCCGTCATCGCGCTGGTCGGTTACACGAATGCGGGGAAGTCGTCGCTCCTCAACGCGTTGACGTCAGGGCGCGACGCATTCGTCGCGGATCAACCGTTCGCCACGCTCGACCCGACCCTTCGCAAGCTCCGCTTCGACGACGGTGACGAGGTCGTTCTCGCCGACACCGTCGGCTTCATCAGCGATCTGCCGAAAGAGCTGTTGAACGCGTTCCGCGCGACGCTCGAAGAAGTGACGAGCGCGACGCTGCTGCTCCACGTCATCGACGCGAGCAACCCGTTCTGGGAACGTCAGCGTGAATCGGTCGAGGCGATCCTCGAGCAACTCGGCGCCGGCGAGCGCCCGACCGTGGTCGTTTGGAACAAGACGGATATCGCCGAAGCGGTGCACCCGCACGAAGGCATCGCCGTGTCTGCGAAGACCGGTAAGGGCCTTCGCGAACTGAAGGCCGCGCTGGCGCGTGAGATCGCTCGGAAATAACCTCACGTTGTCATTTCGAGCAGCTTTGAAACGGTGTTCCAATTGCGGACGGTAGCTCCGACACCGAGCATGCGCTCGAACGTCGTCGCGAGCTTGGAACGGCCGAAACCATCGGGACAATACAAGTATAGTTCTTTCGCATTGTGATGGAAGCGGTCTCGTCCCCAGTCGACGGCTGCGAGCGCCTTCACGCGTTCGGCCTTCGGCCTCTCTGCGAGAAATGCGACGTGTAGGCGCGCGGTTTCGACGCCCGTCTCTTTGACGAACGGGTTCTTCGCGGCTATGCCGGCGAGCTCGCGAGCGGATCGGATGACGACACCCACAGGCTTGCCGAGCTCGCGCTGGAGCCGGGCGGCGAGCTTAGCGCTGCACGTTTGCGCGCTTTCTCCAGCCGAGAAGATGACGTTGCCGCTTTGGATATACGTCCGCACGTCGTCGAATCCGCAGGCGGCACACAGCTTGCGCAGCCGCTCCATCGAGATCTGCGTGTTCGCGACGTTGATGCCGCGGATCAACGCGACGTACGTGCTCACAGGATGACGCCCTCGCGTTTGAGCAGCTCTCGTTTGCGTTCGATGCCGGACGACCCGTACGAGCCGATCGTTCCATCAGCTGCGATGACGCGGTGGCACGGCACGAGCAGCCAAAGGGGATTCTTGGCCATCGCGCTCGCGGCGGCGCGGACGGCAAGCGGTCTGCGCGCTTCGCGCGCGAGCCACGAATACGGACGCGTTTGTCCGCGCGGAATGCGCATCGCGGCGGCGAGCACTTCTTGGAAATATTCCGACGCCCATGACAAGTCGATCGGCACGTCGACATCGCGAGCGCCTCTCGACGCTTCGACGAGCGATGAGCGGATAAGGGCCGGCACTGGTTTGGCGACGAGCCGCATCTTGAGGCGCTTTTCGACTGCTGACACCTTGACGTCCGCGTCGTCGACGAAGGCGATCCCGGCGTGCGTCCACGCGACCCGCAAACGATGTTTGCCGGCGTTCACTTCGCCGGTCGCTCCGCTGCGTCGATAGATGGAGCGGTCGACCTTGGAGCGGTCGACCTT
>JANWLL010000065.1 GCA_025450855.1 Vulcanimicrobiia bacterium | reverse complement strand
TGGAAGCGATGACGCTGCGGTAGATCGATGGGGAAGACGGCATAGTTGAAATCGCCCTCTCGGTATCGGCTGCCCACGCGCAAGACCGCTCCGGCGAGCAGGAGAGGCTCGTCGGACGACCACCATATGAACGGGGACGGGTTATCGTGCATGCACGCCAACGCCTGCCCGCTAAAGCCGTCGCGCCCGTACGGCCTCGATTTTCGCGGCGCCGCCCAGCGTGGGTCCCGCCGCTAAAGGGCTTTTCGAACTGTGCGCGCTACATCCACCGCTACGCTCTCGTCGAGCGTTAGCGTTGCGTGCCGCAGCGCGGCGACGACGATCAAAGGGGAGGGCTGCACGTGAACGATTTCAAGCAATTCCTGCTTCGTGGCAACGTCGTCGATCTCGCGGTCGGCGTCGTCATGGGCGCGGCGTTCGGAACGGTCGTCACCGCGCTCGTCAAGGATTTCATCACGCCGCTCATCGCAGCGATGGTCGGCAAGCCCGATTTCTCGGCGATCAGTTTCGCCGTCAACGGGAGCACCTTCAACGTCGGCGACTTCATCAATGCGATCATCGCGTTCGTCCTCGTCGCGCTTGCGGTGTTCTTCTTCGTCGTGAAGCCGATCAATTTCTTGATGTCGCGCGCGCGTCGCGAGCCGCCCGCGGATCCGACGACGACCAAGTGCCCCGAGTGCATGAGCGAGATCCCGATCGGCGCGAAGCGCTGCGCGTTCTGCACGACGGCGATCCCCGCCGGCGCCAAATAACAGAGCTTTTCAAAAAAGGATAAGGGAGCGGTCGACCTTTACGGTCGACCGCCGCGGTCTCGCCTAGACCGCCATTCCGCTAGAATCTCAGCGAAAGACAACTAAGTCCGCCGTCCATCTTCTCGAACTCGGACATCTGGAGCTCGATGACGGTGAGGCCCCGTCCTTTGAGCGCGGCCGAGACTCGCGGGAATCCAGCCGCGACGAGAACCCGGCCATTGATCTCTACGCAGTTCGCGGCGTACGTTTCATCATCGCCGATATAGATCGCAGGCTCGCCCGATAACGGCGGAAGCGCCCGAGCGATGGGAGCGACGACGAACATCCCATTGACGAACGCGATCGCGCTCTTCAGATGAAGCAACCCACGTATGGACCGGATGTCGACCTTCTCCATGCGTTTGCCGAGCGACTCGAGCCGACGCCCCAATTGATCGGCGCCGGCTTCATTCGTACGATCGGAAATGCCGACGAAACATCGATCGCCCGCCTCGCACACGTCGCCGCCGTCGAGCGTTCCCGGCGCGGCGATGGCGTCGTAGTGATCGAAAAGCGCAGCGATCTTGTCGCGGATGAGCCCGACTTCGTCACGCCGGCTCGGCGCGCCGGGCCGCGTCAGCATCGCATGCCCGTCGACGATCACGGCGACGTCCTCGACGAACGTCGCATCCGGGAACGCGTCTGAAGGAGGCAGTTCGAAGACGTCGACACCGCAGCGACGGAGGGCGTCGCGGTATGCGTCATGCTGCGCGAGCGCTAACGAAAGGTCCGGAGCGCCCTTGCCGGCAGATGTCAAGCCCTTCGCGAAGCTCGGACCTGGAGGGCGCACGATCGCCCGTGTGAATGCCGGCATGCCGCGCCAGTTCTGACGAGTTGCCGGCTGAACCCGCCGGCAGCGTCCGCAAGCGTAGTTAGCCGAGCAAAGCTCGACCGCCGACCTTCGGTCGGCCTACTACATCTATCTTCGCGATGCGAGGCCGCGGCGGTCGAGCTAAAGCTCGACCGCTACAAGCCAATTGCGAGCTCGCGGCGGTCGAGCTAAAGCTCGACCGCTCCCTTACAGGCGGTCAGGCGGCTCGGCGTTCCTCGCGATCCAATGCGACGAGATGTTCGTGCATCTCGACGAGGATCCAGTCGTTCGCTGCTTTGCGATTCGCCGGTCCGACATGCCTCTCGAAGTGCGCGCCGAGCTCTTCGTCCGTCACGCCGCGATGGATGAGCTCGAGGAACTCGTCCTCTGGAACGCCGGCGCGAGCGAGGAAGCCCTTGTCCATCGGGCAGAGCGAGTGGTACTCGCCGAGCATACCCGCTCGCTTGGCGCGCGCCTTATCGGCCGCCCGCCCGAGCCACGCGAAGCCGGCGAGCATAGCGCTCCCGCTTCGCGGCACGTCCCCACGAAGGTCGAGCGCTTTGGCGCTGTTCTTGTCGTTCGATTGATGCATCAGGCAAAATCCTCCGCATCAATCATACCCCGATCTTCGTCGCACGATTCGGAACGGGACGCACGTCGCGCTGACGCGCATGCGTCACGCTCGCAACGTTATACGACTACTTCGCCGCATCGTCAGGCTCCATGACGCCGAATTCGTTGCCTTCGGTGTCTTTGCACGTCGCGAACCATCCGACGCCGGGGATCGGACCCTTCGGGCGCACGATCGTGCCGCCGGCAGCGGCGACTTTCTTCAGCGCATCATCGATCGATGAAACGCCGATCGTGTTCGAATTCGTCGCGCCTTCGGACCGGCGAGACATCCCGCCGTCGATTCCCCGTTCGGGATCGACGCCGGTCGTGACGACCCAGTACTCGAACGGGCCCTGCCACTTGTCGAACTTCCACCCGAAGGCGTTCGAGTAGAACTTGATGGCCCGGTCCGGATCGTCGGCTGAAAGATCGAAGTGCACGGGACGTGGCATAGCGGTCGCCGCTCCTTTCGTCGGGAAGGGCCGACCCGATTATCCGTCGGACCGGGATGCGCCTTTCACGCGTCCGATCGCCGTCGCTTTTCTCGGTTGACATCGCGCAGCGGCTGCGTTAAACTGTTTACTACATGGTAAACTATAACCGGGCATCGAAACGCCTCGACAGCGTCTTCTCGGCGTTGTCCGATCCGACGCGCCGAGCGATCGTCATCCGGCTGGCGCGCGGCAGCGCCACGGTCGGGGAACTCGCGGCGCCATTCCGCATGACGCTGCCCGCGGTCACGAAGCACATCAAGGTGCTCGAGCGGGCCGGCCTGTTGTCGCGGCAGATCGAGGGACGCTTGCACCGGTGCCGTCTTTCAGGGGAGCCGATGGCAGAAGCGAGCGCGTGGATCGAGCGCCACCGGACATTTTGGGCGTCGCAGCTCGATTCGCTGTCAGATTATTTCGAAAGTCGTGCGTCCAAGCGTGCGATCCGCCGCGATGGCGGCTCGCGCCGCCCGAAAGGAGCCCGAAAATGACGCAGTCCGCACAAGCAGCGACGTCTCTCACGATGACGCGCCGCATCAAGGGTAGCGTCGAGGACGTGTTCGCGGCCTGGACCGATCCCGAGATCTTCAAGAGATGGTGGGGCCCGCCCGGAACGACGACGACGGCGGCAGAGATCGACGCTCGGGTAGGCGGTACATACCGAGTCACCATGCGCCTCCCGGATGGCGAGGTCGTGTATCTCATCGGGAAGTTCTTAGAAGTCGAGCGGCCGTCGAAGCTCGTCTACACGTGGGCGTGGGAGGAACATGACTGCATCGGCCCCGAGTCACGGGTGACCGTCGCGTTCGCCGCAGCAGGCGGCGAGACAGACGTCACCCTGAACCACGAGCAACTCTCGAACGAAGAGAGCCGCGACCGGCACAGCCACGGCTGGATCGGCTGCTTCGACAACCTCACCGGGATGTTCGGCGCAAAGGATGCATGAGGACCATGGCAAGAGCGCGCGCTAACGATCGCAAGGCTCGGACTCGTAAGCTCCTCAAAGACGAGATCGGGCTGAAGAAGCAGCTCGAGAAAGTCGCCGCCAAACGGCGCACGCTGCCGCCGGGAGAACCGGTCAAAGAAGACTACGCCTTCGACGAAGGGGCCGGCCGTACGGTCAAGCTGTCGCAGCTCTTCAAGGGCGGCAAGAACGAGCTGCTCATCTACCATTATATGTTCGCGCCGAAAGACAAGCGGCCGTGCCCGATGTGCACCATGTGGTGCGACGGCTACGATCGCATCGAGCCGTACGTGCGCAAGCGCGCGAATTTCGCGCTCGTCGCGAAGGCGCCGATCAACAGGCTGCGTGACTGGGCTCGCGGCCGCGGCTGGAAGAACATCCGGCTGTTGTCGAGCTTCGGGAGCACGTTCAATCGCGACTTCGGCGTCGAGGACCGCAACGAAGAACAGTCGCCCGCGATCAGCGTCTTCACGAAAGATAAGAACGGCACGGTGCGCCATTTCTACCAGAAGTTCGCGCTCATGTCGCCCGCGCACTGGCGCGGCATCGACCAGCTGTCACCCGTCTGGAATCTCTTCGACCTCTTGCCGAGCGGTCGCGGCGAGTGGCACCCGAACTACGAACAGTAGGTGAGCGATGTCGACTAGCGTCCACCAGGAAGTATCGTTCGCGGCGTCGCCCGAGCGGATCTATCGCGCGTATATGGACTCGCGCGAGCACGCAGCGTTCACCGCCAACGGCAAAGCGGAGATCGGCCGCGAAGAAGGCGGCGCGTTCTCTTGCCATGGCGGCGCGATCCTCGGCCGGCAGATCGAGCTCGTGCCGAACAGCCGGATCGTGCAAGCATGGCGCGTCGCCGATTGGGGGCCGGGCGTGTACTCGCTCGTGCGGATCGAGCTCGTCCCCGACGCCGGCGGCACGAAGCTTGTCCTCGACCATACGGGTCTTCCGGAAGGCCACGCCGAGCACATCGCGAGCGGGTGGCACGAACGCTACTGGGATCCGCTGCGCAAGTACCTGGCTTGAGAAAAGCATCGTCGATCCGATGATGTGAGACCGCGGCGGTCGAAATGAATCTCGACCGCTCCCTGGTTGCCGTGAATCTCGACCGCTCCCTACTTCCGAATAGGTATTTGCGCGCTCGTGTGCGTATGCGGTCCCGACTATGTCACCACAACAGATCCAGACCGTCGTCATCATCGGCGTCCTCGTCCTTTTGGTCGGTTTTCGCATCTACCGGCAAACGCGCGAGCAGAGATGGCCGCTCGGCAGCATGTGGGTCATGCCGATCATCTTCATCTTGATCGTTATCATCGCCGTCGCGGGCGATACCATAAGCGGAAGCCCCCTCGCGCCCCTTGCCGCGATCGTCGGCCTCGCGATCGGCTTTGGCGTCGGCATGTATCAAGGCAACCACACGACCCTGCGCATCGACAAGCCGGGCAAAGCCGTCTTCGTCAAAGTGAAGCCGATCGGCACCGCCATCTTCATCGGCGTGCTTGCGCTGCGGATCGGCATCCGGTGGGTCATCGGCGGCGCGCCGGGTCAGGCTGCGGTCGGCGCGAACGGGCTGCCGGTTATCACGCCGGCCGAAGCGATCATCGGCAGCGGTCTTTTGGCGGTCGCCGTAGGATCGATCATCGGTCTTCGCTGGTACGTCAAGCGCGCATACGATGAAGCGCCGACCGTAGCAGCACCGACTACGACGTAGGCAAAACCGCGGCGGTCGAGATAAATCTCGACCGCTCCCTAGGCTCTTTTCGGCTAGCCGCCCGTTGTGACCGGGGACGTGAACTTCAGCTCGATGACGCTGCCTGCCGGCACCGAGATGTCGGTCTTGAGCTCTTGCGACAATACGTATCCCGCTGCCGCACCGACAAGGCCCCCGTGGCTGTGCCCGGTCTTCGCAGCGACGGCGTGGCCCGCCATCGCGCCAGCGATCATCATACCGATCGTGCGCAGATGGTGCGTCCTCGGCTCGAATGCGTTCACCGATACGAGTTGAACGACGACGGGCGACTTGGTCCCGTCCGGCAATTTGATGTCGTCGAAGACGAGCGTCATCGACGGGCTGTGGGCGGGTCCCGCGGCGTTGACATTCGCGAGGTGGCCTTCGACGACCGCGCCGTGAAGCGCCGGATCCTTGTGGAGGAACGTGTCGGTCTCGGCGAGCGCAAACGTGTCGCCGTCGTGGCTCGTCTTCGAGCCGATCGGAGCCTGCAGCTTGCCGTAGTAGTCGGTGCCCGCGGCGACGGCTACGGTTCCGCCGGTGTTCGCCGCCCCGGTGCCGCTGCTTTGGGTCGTTACGGGCGCGTTCTTCGCGCAAGCGGCGATCGCGACCGCTGTGGCCGCAGCGATCACTATGATAGAGGTGCGATTGGTCTTTATCGTCACGGTCATACCTCATAGGCAGAAGTGAACTGTGGGAGCGCGTATTGTTCGGGTGCGGAGGCTCCGCCTTGGCGAATGCGCCTATCCGTTCCGTCAACCTGACCAAGCAAGCCCAGGTCGGGTCTTTTGGATTCATATGCCATCGGGCACCCGAACCAACGCCCTCGACAGCCCAAAATCCTTCGTCAATGCAGGCCGACCTAGCGTGGTGAGAGTAATCTAGGTCACAGCGCGTGGATGGCTGGAGTATGAGCCGCGCCTTCGGTCGACCCGCCCTCCGGCGAACCGCTAATAACGCCGGCCGCCCTTGTTTTTTATGGGACTGGATGTTTTGACGGAGCTCAACGGATCGGTGCGCGGCCGCGCCGGAAGTACGCCGCTTCGCGGTGCCCGGCGAACGAGTGTCAGGGGGTTCTCGCTTATCGAGAGCCTCATCGCGTTCGTCTTGGGCCTTCTCTCGATCTTAGCGCTCGTCGGTATCTTCCCGACGGGACTCACAGCTATCCAACAAGGCAGCGACTCGGTTCAGGCGCAGTCGATCGCGCAAGCGTACCTCGACTATATCCGTGAGTACTATCAGACCGAGGGGGGATTGCCGGCCAGTTTCCCCGCGTCTGGCGTGAGCTTCGACTGCACCCCTGGGTCGCTACAACCGTTGATGCTCCAGAGCGCGGTGCAGCAGCAGCTGACCTTCGGATGCGTCTACACGTACGCGAACGTCGGCGGTGTCGGCAAGACGCCCGAGCACCGGATCGAGTTCACCGTCTCGTGGACCACAGAGCAGCGCGGCGCGCAGACGAGGACGTACGAAGAGTATGTCGTCAACTAGGCGGGGGTCGAGAGGCTTCACATTAGCCGAGATGACCGTCGCCGCGGTGATGGCGGCGCTGCTCATCGCGATGATGTACGGCGCGGTCTTGCCCATGCTTAACCTCTCGTCGGCCGGCAGCTCGAAAGTCGACACGCTTGGCCCTGCAACGACTGCCCTCACGCAGCTCGAGGCAGACATTCGCATCTCGACGACCAACGGGATCACGGTCGGGGCGACGCCGGCGACGCCGGTTCCGACGCTCGGCACCACTGCGGAGACGAACGCGATCGCGATCGAGGTGCCGGAGCAATTCGTGAACATCAACGACAACTACGGGCAAATGCTGTATGACCAGAATTCGGGTTTGTCGGCCTTCAGGTCGTACGTCGTGTGGGCCCTCGTCTCCGAGGTGGGCGGTTCTTGCGATTTGACGCATCCGTGCGACCTCTATCGCACGACGTGGGATTCAGGAACCGCAAATCCTAGCGCCGCCCCGATCACGAGCACCCAGCTGGCGCCGATTCTCACCTCCATCGCGACGAGCGGCCGCCTCATGTCGCGCAACATCACGAGCCTCGAAGTCGCGAACCAGACTATACCATGCGCCGGCTGCTTCGCATTTGCTCGCCCTGAGGTCGACATCGAGATGGCAGCGCAGTCGCGTGATCAGATGAACAAGACCAGCCAGACATCGTACCAGACGCAAGTCTTCGCCCGGAACAACTGAGGAGGAGTCGAATCATGCGAGGCACTTACCGCGACCGACACACACGTCAGGGCGAACGCGGTTTCGCATTAATGCTCGTCCTGCTCGTCATCGCTCTGCTGACGGTCCTCGGCGTCGCCCTCACTATGACGGCGGTCATGAATTCGCAGAAAACAGTCAGCTCCGATTTCCACGAGCGGGCATACAACACCGCAGAGTCAGGTGTAGCCGACGTTATGACTCAACTCGGCAATAACTCGATCGGAAGCGGCGTGAGCGGGACTTGGGTCAACAACAACCCGTTCCCGTCGCAGCAAGACCCGTTCGGGACCTACGACTACAACGTGACCTTTAACAACACGATCCCTGGGTCCACCATCGTGGCCCACGATCCTCTAACCAGCACGGGCGCCGCCTGCGGCTCAGTTTCCTCACCCGGGTTCGGTTGCGTCGCGATACCGATTAACGGCGTGCTCATCGCGGTCCGCGGCCACTACGGCCAACATGTCGCGCTGGCGGAATCCGAAGCGGTCGACGCCGTCTTCACTCTCGGCGGTAACACGATTTTCACGAAGAACAACGCCGGGACGAACGGCAACGGGGCTATCGCGTCTGATCCGTGCACCTACGGGTGCCCGACTGGCGTGTCAGCGTCGCACAACGTGGAGGTCTACACCGACGGCAGCTTCAACGGCGGCAAAGGGCTCATCGACGGCAACGTCGACTCCGTCGGCACGGCGACCGCCAAAGTTCCCAACGGCTGTTCTCCAGCCTGCACGGCGACGTCGGGTGCGGCCGCGCTGCCCTTCCCGTCGAGCAACGACATCATCCAGGCGGAGAACACGTGGAAGCTCGACGCAGTGGGGCAGGGCCACTACTATAGCGCGACTTCGACGCTGCCGAGCAGCATCGACGTCCCTTACAAGAGCACATGGTTTATCGACCAGAGCGTCGATCTGAAAAACGTAGCGATCACGAACGAGGGCGGCATCGTCGTCGTGACGGGCGCGATCACCGAAAGCGGCAACAAGACCGCGGCGAACTATACACTGAGCAGCGGGTGCAACCAAACTTGCACGTGCCACGGATATGCGCAGCTCGTTTCATTGTCACCGAGCGGCATTCAGATCCACGGCCAGGGCACGGGAAGCGGTAACCTCGTGTCACAAGGTCTGCTCTTCGCGCCGAACGGCCCCGTCACAAATATCGGCAACGCGGCGATCCAAGCAGCGATCATCGCTTCGAGCGCGCAGATCGGCGGAAACGCCGGCATGACTGCCGATGCGTGCGCCGCAGGCCCGACGGGAAAGATCGACACCTTCGGGTACAACATCACGAGCTACGGCGAGCATTGATCGGACTCGGGGCTCAATGGAGCGACCGCGGCGGTCGAGCTAAAGCTCGACCGCTCCCTTTTTTAGTGGTGCGAGTGCGTGTGACCGTCGGTGCGGTTGCCCCACCAGACGAGGACCGCGGTGAGAGCGATGAACGCGACGTTCAAGAAGGTCGTGTAATCCCACCCGACGTGCTCGATCGCCATGAGCAAGCCGCCCGTCGGTGATGGCACGGCGTGCAAGAGCGCGAACGCACCCTCGACGATCAAGCCCGTGATCACCATCGCAGCGTAGAAGACGCCGACCATCCGCCACGTGAGCGGCCAGCCGTAGTAGCGGCGGTAGATGTCGATGAGCGGCAGCACGATGAGATCGGCGTACAAGAATGCGATGACGCCGCCGAACGTGCTGCCGCCGTTCCACAAGACGGCCGCGAGCGGCACGTTGCCGATCGAGCACACGAAGCTCAAGACGGCGATGATCGGACCGACGAGCGCGTTCTCGATCGTGCGCAGCACGACCGGCGCATGCTCGATATAGAGGGCCTGCCACCAGCCGGCCGGGATCGCGATCGCGAGGAATCCGGCGATGACGAAGCCGAGGACGAGATCGGTCTGGAGCATCGACCAATCCATCTGGAAATAGTGCGAGATGTACCGCCAGCCCTCGCCCGAGCGCAGCTTTTGCCAAAGCGTCGCGCCGGGCGCGAGCATCTCGCCGTGATCGTGCTCGTGGCCGCCGGGCTTCGCCTCTTCGACGTGCGCGCGGCCGCTCTCGACGACATCGCGTGTGAAGAAGACGCGAGCGAGCAGCGCGAAAACGCCGATGAGCACGATTCCGCCGAGCCACTCGGCGACGACGAATGGCCAGCCCATGAGCCGCCACAGGATGAGCCCGAGCTCGATGACGAGATTCGTCGACGCGAACATGAACGCCATCGACGTCGTGAAGTCAGCGCCGCGCTTGAAGACCGACTTCGCCGTCGCAGCTGCGGCGTAGCTGCACGACGAACTTGCGGCGCCCAAGACCGCGGCAAGACTCAACTCGCGCAGCCCGGCGCGCCCCATCGTCTTCGCGAGGCCGCCTTTCGGCACGTACGCCTGCACCATCGCTGAGAGGATGAAGCCGAGGAGCAGCGACCAGAGCACCGACCAGAACATGGCGAAGGACGCGTAGAGCCAGCGGCCGATGAAGTCGAGTACGATCATGCCGGACGGCTCTTACGCCGTCCTGCTTCGCGTTTCTTCCTCTACCTTCGGTTCAGTGAGCGTGGCCCGCGTGGTTCGCCGCCGCCACCGGGATACGTGCGACAAGCACGGCGTCGGAGAGCAAAGTGGCAGTGTCCGCAAGGCCGCCGTTCCTACTCGCCGTCCAGCGCGCGCGGACGCTGCCATTGCGATCGAGCATGAGCTCCGTCTCGCCGCCATCAGAGGACGTCCGAAACAGGTCGAGCATCGTCCGAACATCGTCCGAGACGTCGACCACCAACGGGGCTTTGGCGGGGGATGAGCCGAGCCGAACTGCGATGATGTGCAGCCCCGCGCCAGCAAGGCGCGGCACGGATCCCGCCAATCGGTCGAGTCGCGCGCGCGGTGCCCGCGCAGCGTACAGGACGATGAGAACCGGGCCGCTCTTCAACGTCTGGCTCAACGTATTCTGCGCGCCGTTCTGCTCGAACGCGAAATCAGGAAGAGGGGGCGCCGAAGCGGTCGTGACGTGCGAAGTCGCCTGGTCCGCGATAATGCCTGCCGTCCGCGCAAATACAAAATTGATGAGGTCCCACCGCTGGTCGGACGTCAGCTTGCCGGCGAAGCCGGGCATCACATGGTTGTCGCTGCCGTTGCTCACCCACCAGAAGATATCGCCGATCTTGTGCGCGAACAAATGCGATTCCGTGAGATCCGCCGGGCGGGTTGGGAGTGACGCCGCAAGCGGGCCGTCGCCGCGACCATCGGCGCCATGGCACGGCGTGCAATTCGCTACGTACAGCGGCGCACCGCGCGCTACAGACGGCGCCGAATAGGGCTGCGTCGACGCATAGTAGCTCGTGGGATATGCGCGGACGATTCCCGGCCACGCCGCAACGCAACCGATCACTACGACGACGATCAGGCCCGCGACAGAGACGGCCACGATCCGCGGTCGTCTAAGCCAAGCAGTGATCATAGCGACGACGATACAGACCGCGAAAGCGAATACGACCACCCACAGCACGGCCTGTATGCGAGGCGCGATCTCGCCGAAATCGAGCCGGAACGGAAGGGGCCAACTCGGCTCGGTGTGCAGCCCTGGCGGCAGAATGCCGATGACGCCGACGATCGCGAGCACGAATACACCGATGCCGGCCTCCGTCAACACGTTGCGGCGCAAGTGAACGACAGCGAGCAGCCGGTCGGCGGTTTTGCCGGCGATGTCGGTGAGCCGTGGAATGAATTGACGCCGGTTGCGGCTTGCGACCGCGATCATCGCCAAGAAGAGAGCCACTTTTACGAGCAGGAGCTGACCGTACAGCGTTCCGATGAGCGCCGGAACGGTGCCGGCCAAGAACCAGGTGTTCACGATTCCGGTCACGAGCAACGTTCCGACGCATGTGAGACCCAATGTGGAGAAGCGCAAGGTCGCCGCTTGCGCTGCCGTCACCGCGCCCGCGCTGCCTTCGCGGCGTGCCTCGGCGAGCAACAGGCCGAGCGGTAACAGCGCGCCGAGCCAAGCGCCGGTGGCCAACAAATGTAAGATGTCGGCGGGCAGATGGATCGCGTCGAAAGGCACCTCTTCGGCAGCTGCTCCGTGTCCGGCCCATGCGAGCGAGGCGACGAAGACCGCGGCGGCCAGCGCCCCGATCACAGTCGGGAGCTGGATTCGCGTGAAGCGCTGCACCGCGAGACATCCCGCGAGTATGAGGGCAAGCGCAAGTCGGATGAGCCAGGCCTCTCCGAAATGCGTTTGCGTCAAGACGATGCCGAGGACGCCGGCCGGCAACACCGCGCTGATCGGCATCCCGCTCATCTGCGAACCGAGGATGAAAAGCCACGCTCCGCCGGTCACGAATGCGACGACAAGACACCACCAAGCGAGCGCGAAGAGCCGTCGATCGAGCCGTGATCGCAATCCTTGCGCCGCATCCACGCGGCGAAACGCCGGCCATGCGATAAGGACCCAAAAGACGAACACGCCTTCGAGCACTGCGCTCGCGGCGTAGTGCAGGATGCGCGTCGCGACTAGGAACGAATCGATCGTTTACCCCTTTCCGACCTGGAAGTTGAAGTCGCCAGTCGTCGTGTGCGTATCGACCGACAAGACGTGCCACTTCACGGTATAGGTGCCGGGCGGCAACGATTTCAGCTTGACCGTCATCTCTGATGGGCTGGACGGATCGATCGTCGCAGAGCCGTCGTTGACGGCCGCTCCGGATTGATCGCTCACGGTGACCGAGCTGAACGCCGGCTCGAGCTCCTGCGTGAACCACAGGTGCATGACGGCAGGCGAGGTCGGCACGGTGCTGCCGACCGCTGGATCGGAATGGTCAAGAAACGCGTGCGCCAGAAGTGGTGATGTGGTGGTGAGCGTCGCGGCGAGCGCGAGGGCCGCGGCGATTATTTTGCTATTCATGTTCCCCATAGATTCCTCTTGATGATCGGTTTGCCGAACCAACTCTTATAGTACGTATCTAGAAACACGTGGAACTGTATGACGAAACCGGTGCCCTGCGCTTGCCGCGAGACACTGGTGGCAGGCATGATCGCCTCGGCTCCCAGTTGCCAGTTGTTGGCGTCGTAGAGAAGTCCCGAAGAGATCGTACCCGTCGGCGTGCCGCCGTCCGGGCTCGTCATCGCGAATTCGACGATAGGCGTCGTACGCGTCATCCAATTCGGCAGGTTGAGCGCCTTTATATGTTGTTGCACGTAGGGCATCGAATACTGTAACGAAGCCGCGTAGCTCCACGCATTCGGTGTAACGCTAGAAGTGTCGGAAATGACACGGCTCACTTCGCCGGTGATCGCGAGCGGTCGCAGCCACTCGTCCCGTAGGGCGCCGAGGCCCTTGCCGATGTAGAATGTCGGGGCCGTCGTTCCCACAGTTGGGATCGCGCCGATGTTGCTCAGTTGGGTGGCGCCGGTTCCTGGAAGGACGCGGATCACGCCCACCGACCAGGCGAGCTCCTCATGCTCGTAACGATCGATGCAGGGTGGGTGATCTTTAAGAGTTACGGTGATGTCGTCCCAGCCGTGTAAGGTCTGCGTTGGGCTGAATTGCTCGGCATAGTCGCCGTTGACGGCGACGCCCAGATCCTCGGTGATCGTCTTATCCCATTCGTACGCGTAGACGTTACTCTCACCGGATGATGTGGGCGTGAGCACGACCGTCGGCAGCGACAACTCGTCGCTTACACCCGGATCATCCATCGTCAGTGTGGTCGGAAACACACGGTCGCCACAAACGACATGCGCCGCGGCGGCCGAGTAGGTCACCAACATCAACGCGGTGACTGTTAGGAGCGCACGATAGAGCGTGCGTTTCATGTTAAAGCTACCTCCGGAGTGGACAAGGACCATCAATCCGTTCTTCATACCGCACCCAAACGGCGCCATGCACCCAAAGCTGGGCGCGACGCCTCGACGACAAGTGACTTGGTGATCGCCTAGGAGAAGGCGAGCTGGGGCGGCGGTCGATTCGCGATATGTAGGGCGAGGGGGCCCGGACGAGCCGATCGCTGGGCGACACGAGACGTCCGCGCTGGCAGGCTGGTCGTACCGGTCGTGATGACGATCCGGCGAACGAGCGGAACCATGACGCGCGCGATCGCGGTCGAGACGTCGACGATCGTCCGAATGCCGCGGAATACAGCTATCGTGACGGCGAGCGCGCATAAGGCGTGGATCGAGAGGGAGACGAGCGGCGGGCCGCCGAGCGACGCGCCGACGCCGATCGGATGACCGAACTGTTGGATCTGCTCGAGCGCCTCGAGCGCTAAGAGCAGCGGTATCTGCAAGCCGTAAACGAGCGCGACCGTTGCCGGGCTCGGGCGTCGCATCGCTTGGAGGAGCTGGAGCCGTTTCGCACGGGTCTCGTGACGGAGATTTTCGATCACGGCTCCGACGGCGGAAAACGCGAAGAACCCGAGGATGATGGCCGCGACCGCGATCGCGGCGAACACCGTGAACGGGTGTTGGTACCGAGCGTATGTGCCGGAGAAAACACGGACCGAGCCGAGCAGGTCGACGGCCGCGTGTCCGCCCGCAGCCGCCGCGACTGCAGCAACCATGATCGCCCACGCATAGAGCCGAGGTTGCACCCGGTGCATATCAGTTATAGATACGCAATCTCGCGATGGCGACCTGCATGAAATACGCTGAAAAACAGGGCTCTAGTGCAAGAGTTTGTCGAAGTTGTTCACGATCATCGTGCCGATGCCGGTCATCTGGTCGTAGCCCGGACCGGCGCCGTACGGCGGGATGCTTCCCACGGTGATGTCGCGGAAGTAGAGCGTCGAACCGTGCGAATACCCGTGGCGCAGCCACTTCCGATAGAGCGTCACGTCGAGGTTACCGGAGCGCGAGCCGATGACTTGGTTCGACTCGACGAGCGCTGCTCCGAAGATCGGCGATGCCTGCGAGGTACCGCCGATAGGCCCGCACCAGCAGCCGCTGTAGTAGAATGACGCGCCGCTTCCAGGATCGGCGTCGTACGAGACATCGGGGATGTTCCGTCCGCCGGCGATGATCGTCGGCACGTTCTTCTGCCACGCTGGTACGCCGAACAAAACGGAGACGCCGCCGCCCGACCCATCCCAACCGACTTCGTTCGTCTCTTGGCCCTGCGACGTCACCGAGAGCGTCGTTCCGCCGACACCGGTGTTGTGCGGGATGTCGACGGGCGTGCCGACGCTGACGCCGTTGCAGCCATCCCAGTTCGAGCCGCCATCGCCGGACGCCGCGTGGAACGTGATGCCGAGCGCGTTGCCCTGAGCGGCGACCGCGTTGAGCGATTCCGGATAGCCTCGGTGGATCGCCGTCTCGCAATATCCGTAGCTCGTGTTGAGCGCGTCGATCTTATCGTCGGTGACGACTTGATTGTAGATGTCGATGAAATTGCCGTTCGTCGGCTCATCGTACGTCACTTCGTAGACGTACAGCGCCGTGCCGGGTGCGAGCGATACGATCTGTTCGACGTCGAGCGTCGTCTCGATCGAGTCGTTGCCGTCACCGGGAGGCGGACCGCCGTCGACGAGGACGCGCTGCGTCGCCGGACCGGTGCGGTTGATCTGGAAGTACGAGATGAACGACGCGAGATCGGAGTCGAGGAAGTCGGCATCGGTCGCGACACCCGACGCGTGGCCGCTGCCGTCGAAGCCGTTGAGGTCGGGGAAGTCGTACGAGCGCTGGAAGACGAGCGGACCGTAGCCGCCGTCGGCGCCGAAGACCGGTTCGGAATTCGGGCGCAGCGACGGAGCGTTGGAGCCGCGATGCGCGTTCGGTGAGAACACGTAGAGCGGACGCATACGGCCCGCCGCGTCCAGCCCCACGACGTGGTAGACGAGGTCGCCGATCTCAGCCGGCACGGCGCCTGCCCTCACGTTCGTCCACGTCGTGCGGCCGTCGGAGGTCCGGATCGTATGGATATTCGTGCCGAAGTAACGCGCCATGACCGGTGCTGACGCTGCGGCGTCGATGACGGTTCGGTTCGCGTACGAGTGCGTGACCCGCAGTCCGCCGCGCTGCAACGATGCCAGAACGCGACCGTACTCCGCCTGCGTCGGTGCGAAATACGCATCGAATTGCGCCGGCGTTAGGAAATGATGGAAGTACGGCGAGTCCGGATCGGCTTGCGCTTGCGTGAGCGCCTCGAGTTCCGCGTCGTGGTGGTAGTTCAGTACGATTGCGACGCGCACGTCGAGCGACGCGGGTGCGACGCCGAGGTCGCGGACACCGCGAAGCGTGCCGGCCTCGATGGGCCTCGTCGCGGCCATCGCGAGCGACGTGCTCATGGCGAGTGCGGACGCAAGACCGAATGCGAAAAAGGCGAAGCGAAAGCGCATGATCGTATCCTCTCTCTGCGCGCCCTTTCTCGCTGAGCGAGGACATCACATTTCGACTAGAATTGGGGCCGGGCTCGACGTCGTATGAGCCCCGGCCCTTCGCTAGTGGTAGAAGTACGGATCGAGGACGCTGATCTCGTGAATGCTGTCGACCGGTAGACCGTTACGCTCGGCTGCTTTGCGGATCGAGTCTTCGTTCGGGCCATCGTAGATGCAGTACGTCTTCTTGTGATCCTTCGAGACGTACGAATGGACCCAGGTAACGCCGACGTCGCCGTTGTTTTCGACGACCGTGCGACAGGTGTCCGCGCCTTGCTTTGTGGTCGGAATGGTCAGGCCGTCTTTGAAGGTGCGTTCGATCAAATATCGAGGCATAGATCCTCCGTTGGGTTCGCGCATTATAACGCAGTCGGGCGCCGCTTGACAAGCGTTCTATAGGTCAAAAGTGCCGCTGGGTGGAACGATTCGCGGCAAACCATGGCACAGAGTTCGAGGGCCGACCGTCGTCACGCAAAGACTCCGACGTCGTTGCCTACGGGCACCGTCACTTTCCTATTCTCCGACATCGAGGGGAGCACGAAGCGCTGGGAGGCGCATCACGACGCCATGAAGGCG
The DNA here is from genome assembly GCA_025450855.1 of Vulcanimicrobiia bacterium. Lineage (GTDB taxonomy): Bacteria > Vulcanimicrobiota > Vulcanimicrobiia > Eremiobacterales > Eremiobacteraceae > JANWLL01. Next base: position 7,509 of record JANWLL010000065.1, on the reverse strand, counting down.
GCGGTGGCGCGCCACGACGACATAGTGCGAACTGCCATCGTCGCGCACGGCGGGTACGTCTTCAAGACGGGGGGTGACGCGTTTTGCGCTGCGTTCCCGACCGCGCCGAACGCCGTCGGGGCCGCGATCGACGTTCAACACGGGCTCGCGGCAGAGGACTTCTCGGCCGTCGACGGCCTGCGCGTCCGAGTCGGCTTGCACACCGGCTACGCCGAGGAGCGCGACGACGACTACTTCGGACCGGCGGTCAATCGGGCCATGCGCTTGATGTCGATCGGCCACGGCGAGCAGATACTCATGTCCGCGGCGACGTATGCGCTCGTCCAACACGAGGCGCCCCGCGACGCCTTCTTCGCCGATCTCGGCACGCACCGTTTGAAGGACCTTGCCCAACCCGAGCACGTGTGGCAGCTGACGCGCCACGGGTTGCGGCGCGATTTCCCTCCGCTGCGCTCGCTCGACACACTGCCGAACAATTTGCCGGTGCAGGTGACGAGCTTCAGGGGGCGCGAGCGCGATCTCGAAGGTCTCAAGGAAAACCTCGCCGCGCATCGGCTCGTCACGCTGATCGGTGCCGGCGGTGTCGGAAAGACGCGGCTGGCGACGCAGCTCGCAGCCGAAGTGCTCGATCAGTTCTCCGACGGCGTCTGGGTGGCAGACCTCGCGCCGATCACGGAACCCGATCTCGTTCCGGTGGTCGTCGCGAAAGCGCTCGGCATCAGCGGAGCGCAGTTGAGGATCGTCGACGAGTCCGTCACCGAGGCGCTCCGGCATAAGCAAATGCTGCTCGTCCTCGACAATTGCGAGCATCTCTTGGAATCGGCGGCGGGGCTAGCCGATGCGATCCATAGACATTGCGCCAAGATGTGCATCGTCGCGACATCGCGCCAGCCGCTCGGCGTCGGCGGCGAGAAGGTCGTGCGGCTATCGTCGCTCGCAGTTCCAGACAAAGCGACCGGGCTCAACATGAGCGCCGCTCTCGGATTCGGTGCGGTCGCGCTGTTCGTCGACCGTGCGTCGCTCGTCGACGAATCGTTTCGGCTCGCCGACGACAACATGCCGATCGTCTGCGACATCTGTCGACGTCTCGACGGCATTCCGCTCGCGATCGAGCTCGCAGCCGCGCGCGTCAAGGTGATGAGCATCCCCAATCTCGCGGCGAGGCTGAACGAACGCTTTGCGCTCCTCACGGGCGGCAGCCGCACCGCGCTGCCGAGGCAGCGCACGTTAGCGGCTCTCTTCGACTGGAGCTACGATCTGCTCGAACCGGCGGAGCGGATGCTGTTCGCGCGCGCCGGAGCGTTCGCCGGCAGCTTCACGCTCGACGCCGCGACGGCCATCTGCGGCGCCGGCACCGCCGGTCCGTTCGACGTGCTCGACCTCATCGCGTCGCTCGCCGACAAGTCACTCGTCAACGCCGAGACCGGCAGCGGGTTCGAACGCTATCGCATGCTCGAATGCACGCGTCAGTATGCGCTCGAAAAGCTTGGCGTAAGCGGCGAGCGCGAACGGACCTTGCGCAGTCACGCGGAATATTATCGAACACTCGCTCGCGACGCAGAGAAGAGTTTCGGCTCGTCGCCGCTCGGCGAGTGGCTCCGGCAAGCGGAGCTCGATCAGGAGAATTTCCGCGCCGCCATCGATTGGGCGCTCTCGAAAGGCGGCGACCCGGTACTCGCGGGCGACATCGCGGCGTCGCTCGAAATGTTCTGGTGGCATGGCGGCGCCGAAGCTGAAGGGGCGCGCTGGATCGATGGAGCGCTGCGCGCGATCGACCAAGATGCGGATCCGGATATCGCATCGCGCCTGCGGAAGGCGCTCGGACTTATCATGTCGCGGATGATGTTCTCGTAACGCGTCGTTTGGAGGTACAATGGACAGCGATAGCCTGCGCGCCGCGCAGACGCCGATCAAGGAACGGTATCGGACCGAACCGGAAGCCGCGCTCATCACGCTCAAGGCGAGCGGCAGCGTCGACGACCAGCAAGGCGTGAGCTGCAGCGTCGAGACCGGACGCGCGCTCGTCAAGGCGGGACTTCATCCAGCGACAGGCGGCGACGGAATGCTCGCATGCTCCGGCGACATGCTGCTTCAAGCGCTCGTCGCGTGCGCCGGCGTCACGTTGCGCGCGGTTGCGACTGCGAAGGGCATCGAGCTGCGCGGCGGTTCGGTCAACGCGGAAGGCGATATAGATTTTCGCGGCACGCTCGGCGTCGACCGCGAGGCGCCGGTCGGCTTCAAGAACATCCGCTTGCGATTCGATCTTGACGTCGATGCATCGCCCGAGGATATCGCTTCGTTGCGGAAGCTGACCGAACGCTACTGCGTCGTCTATCAAACGCTCGCGAGCGGCGTCAAACCGGAGGTAGAATTCACGGCCTCAGGGACCGCCCAAAGACAGCACCACTGAACTGACAGAGAGCTAGAACTTCCTCATAGATCGCGCATCGTTTCGAGTCGCCGCCTGCGCTGGACGCCTGATGGACGGCTTCATATTATATTCAATCTCGACGGTGACCGTTTTAGGCGAGCCCTTATCGCCCGGTACGCCGCATGACTTGAGTGAGGAAGAGATCATGCGAACCCCAACCATCAAACCGACGATTGCGGCGGCCGCGATCGTCGTGGCGGCCGGCGCGCTTGCGGCAGGGCTTGCCCTAAAGCCCGCGATCGCCGGACCGACCGGACCGAATCCGGACCTGAGCGTCACGTGCACGAGCGGAAGCCCGTGCCAGACCTATAAGAACAAGGGCCTCGGTGCCGGCATCGAGGGCATCAATACGAAGAACAACAGCAGCTTCACGTCCGGCGTCGTCGGCTCGGCCGGGACGTTCGGCAACGGCGTCAACGGCTTTGCCGGCACGAGCGGCAACGGCGTGAACGGCACCGGCGGTAACACCGGCGTCAGCGGTACGGGCGGAACGTGGGGCGTGTTCGGTTTCACTAACACATCGTTCGCAACCGGCGTCGAAGGCCAAAGCGATAACGGCGACGGAGTCGTCGGCTTCTCGGTCTGCTGCAACGGCGTGGATGCTGACAGCAACAGCGGCAACGGTCTGGTCGCGATCGGCGGCTCGAACGGTGTGAGCATCTTCGCCGTCGGCGGCACACACGACGACATCGTCGGCAGCGCGGGATGGGGCGGCGGTGTGACCGCGGTCCGTGGCGACAACGGCGGCGACAACGGCTCCGACGGCGATGCCGCGGAGTTCTACGGCAGCTACATCGGCGTGATCGCGCGCTCGCTCGCGGGCAGCGGTCCCGGCTTCCCCATCGTGGCGACCGACCAGAACGGCAACAACCTGATGTGGGTCGACGGCGCCGGCGACATCTTCTATCATGGCAGCCTCAACAACTTCCTTCGCACGCGCGACGGCAACGTGGCGACCTCGTTCGCACCGACGGCCACTGCACCGACGATCGAAGACAACGGCACGGCGCAGCTCGTCGGCGGCGTCGCGACGGTACAGCTCGATGCTACATTCGCGAAGTCGATCGATCTGCATCGGGTCTATCAGGTCATGCTGACGCCTGACGGTGACACGAAGGGTCTCTACATCGCGAGCAAGAGCCCGACCGGCTTCGTCGTGCGCGAAGTGCAGGGCGGACATAACTCGATCGCGTTCGACTACCACATCTACGCGCCGAGCATCGGCCAGGCCGGCACGCGCATGACGGAGATGTCTCCTGCGCAAGCCGCCTCGTATGCTCCGCATGCAGCCATCGTCAAGCTGCCGGCGGCTGCGGTACGACCGAAGATCAAGCTCCTCCACAAGTAGTTCGCGGCAACGCGAACCAGCCCGAAGGCGAGTCGGAACTACCCCACGTTCCGGCTCGTCTTCATCCTTTTCGGGTTCGTTTGATTCTCCGCCGACTATGCTTGAAACCGGACGCTGAGGATTGCGGTATCGACTTTCGGCAGGCGTCGTCGTGGCCGTGGACGCACGTATCCCGAGTGCGTCGAGTCTCGCTCGATCGCTAGGGGGCAATATTGGCGGTCAACGGCATGAACGCTTCGCCGAGTCGTACCGCTCGGATCGCAGGCGCGCTCTACGTCCTCAACATCGTTGCGGGGTCGCTTGCAGCGATGAGCGGTGCCGGGCGCCAGTCGATCGGCACGACGATGCTCCTGATCGCCGCCGGCGCGTACGTCGTCGTCACGATCTTGTTCTATCGGTTGTTCAAACCGGTCAGCGCCACCGCATCACTCACCGCCGCGATCTTCAGCCTCATCGGCTGCGCCATGAGCATGCTCGGCGCGCTACACGTATCGACTCCGATAGATCCGCTCGTATTCTTTGGCCTGTACTGCCTCTCGATCGGCTACCTCATCATACGATCGACGTTCTTGCCGCGCACCCTCGGCATTCTAATGGTGATCGCCGGATTAAGCTGGCTGACCTTCGCATCGCCCGATCTTGCGCACCGGCTCTCGCCGTTCAATCTGTTGCCGGGTGTCATCGGAGAGAGTGCGCTGACGCTCTGGCTGCTCGTGGCAGGCGTCAACGACAAGAAGTGGTCGGAGGAAGCCGCGTAGATGGCAGCAAGCCCTGAAGGTCGTTCAGCTCCCCGCTTCGCCTCCCAGGTGGAAAACATATTTGACAGTCAGCCGGTGGAGCGTGCTGAACGCGGCAGGCGTTCCGTAGTTCAAGAAAAGCTCGTCGCCGCTCGCAAAGCGCCTATGATATGCGAGCGCGACATCGGTGCCGGTGCTCGGCGCGAAGCCCCCAAGACCGTTGATCGAACGCAGCGATATCGATAGGTTCGACTCGACGCCGAGCGATTCGCCGACCGAGATCCTTCGTAGCCACTGGGAATCGAGCACGCCGCCGGCGTTCGGACGCTCCACCGTTCCGTCGTACTCGAGGCCGAGCGAATACCGTCCGATCGGGCGCGATGACGTCAACGAGAAGATCTGCGTGTAGTTCTCTCCGAACGGGCCGAACGAGTAAGAGACGTCGACCGGTTTCGCCGTGCCGTCTTTGTATCCGAATGCCGACTGGAAAAGGTCGAAGCGTTGGTTGCGGCCATTGAGATAGCACGGAAAACCAGTGAACGAAGATGAGCCGACGATCGGTCCGGTGCAATCGGGATTCGCCGGTATGTCGTAGCTTCTGAGGATGCCGACGCTCGGTCCGAGGTTGTTGATCGAAAAGCCGTTGTCGAACGTGGCAGCGAGCGTCGCGAGCGTGTCCGTCTCGTGGATCGCCCCCGATCGGTCCATCCAACGATCCCAGTTGAACGTCAGCGAGTAATTCTTCACCCACGGGGCCGCGCCGATGCCTTGCAGGAAACCTTGCATGCCGCGGATATCCGAGTTGAACGTGAGCCCGTCGATCGGGTTATAATTCGGACTCATGTCGTTGTACCCGAGGGCCGTCCCCCAGTTCGGCTTGAATACGCCGACATAGGTGTTGCTATTGTGGGCGACATGGGTCTGCGGCACCCAGCTTCCCAATTCCATCGTCTGATCGTCGCCCGATTGGAACCCCGTCTTCAGGTCGCGGATCTGAGCGCCGAAATCCGTCGTCGCGTCGTCCCCGGCTATGCTGTGATGCGCAGTGACGCCGTCAACCCAATACTCGAACGTGCGATCCGACAGCGCGTGTTTATATGCATAGACGAGATCGTCAAACGTGTTGCTTGTGACCTCATCGAATCCACGGAACGAAAGGATGCCCAGCGAGTCAAGACCGGCAGTTCCCTCGATCTTCTCTCCGCGGTCGAACGGGCCGATGCGCGGCGAGTAGAACACCTCGAGGTTCGGGCTCGTCGGACTGCTGTACGTGACGTCGCTCTCGTTCAGGAAATTCGCTCCCTGTGCGAAGAACGGCCGGTATTCTTGCAGTTGGCGCCCGAATTCTTGCGGGGCGATCGTCTGCTGGTCGACTTCGACGTTCGAGAAGTCCGGATCGACCGTCACGACGGCGTTCATCGTGTTCGTGATGGGCAATGTGGCGTCGATGCCCGCAGGCCGGACTTTCTGCGATTCGAACGACCCGTTCGCTTGCTGAAAGAGGTTTCGGTCCGAGCCGGCGCTGCCGAGGACATAGATGTCAGCGCGCGGTCTCGGCCAGGCGGTCAGCGCGAATCCGCCGTCGAGATTCAACGTCGGCCAGAAGCGAGCATCGCTGAACGTCGGCCAGCTCGGTCCGACCGGCCCATCGACCATCAAGCCGTTGTACGCCCACGTGTAGTGTTCGCCGACAGCTGAGACGCCGCGGATGAAATTGAAGCGCCACGTCTGTTGCGTGCCGGCGCGAATACGCATCGCGTCTAAGGGAATCGCGAGCACGGCGTTCCACGAGCGGCCATCGATCGACGCTGCGCTTTGCCACCGAGGCATGTAGCGGACGTTTTCGCTCGCCTGCTGGTAACGAATCGCCTGCGGCGTCGTCTCGAAGAAATAGACTTGGTTGCCCGCGCCGCTCGTGTCGATCCCGACGCCGACGAAGTCGTCGAGTCCGAAGCCGACGTTGTTCGTCCGCTGCTGCGCGACGATCGGGATGCCGGTTTGCTCGACGTGAAAAGCGACGTAGACATCGCGATCGTCGTAGAGCAAGTAGACCGTCGTGTCGAAGCGCGCGTCGGAACGTCGCGTAAGGTCCCAGAACCCCGCCGGATTGACTTGTCCCGATTGCCAAGCGGGATCGCTCAACGATGGGTCGAGCGACATCGGATGCGGCGCCCGGGCGATGGTGAACACGGCGCCGGCGGATGTCGTAGCGCGGGCGGTAGCATACGAGCTGAAAATGATGGCCGCCCCGACCAGGCCCGAGATCGCGATTCTCATACGGAGAACCTAGCGGTTTCTGGGCGGCCGCTTCAATCAACGTATCGTCACCGACATCGAAGAAGTCGACGTGACAGGTCGGTGATAGCGATGCTAGGGGCTACCGAGCGGCGATTCGAACATCAGGCCATGCCGGCCACGGTGCCTATCGGACGTTTGCGGTTTGACCCCGAACGGTTCGTCCTCTACGACGGAACCGAGATCGTTCCGCTCGCGCCTCTCCCGGCGCAAATGCTCGCCGAGCTCGTCCGCGCGGATGGGGAGCTCGTCGACGCAGGGTCGCTGCGCCAGTCTCTGTGGGGCGACTCCGCCGTCGAGGAGCGCAACCTCAACCAGCAGATGTACATCCTACGGCGCGCCTTGCGGCGCGATCCGCACATCTCCATTGAAAACGTGCCGCGCCGCGGCTATCGCATCGTCGTCACGCCCGTCGTCATCGCCGCGTCAATCCAAGCACGTCCCCGAGTCAGCTTCATCGGTGCGTTCGCCGCGCTCGCGATCGGCTCGGCTATCATCGCTGCGTCGGCGCGGGTGCCCGCGCTCGCGCCTTCGCCGCCTTCCGTCGATCGCGACCTCGCGCTCGCGAGCTACTTGTCGACGAGCGAAGGTCCCAGTCACCTCGCCGATGCGGCCCGCTACTATCGTGCGCTCATCGCCAAGGCGCCGAACGGGGCGGCCGGGTACGGCGGACTCGCGTTCGTCGACGCGAAGATCGC
>JANWLL010000064.1 GCA_025450855.1 Vulcanimicrobiia bacterium | reverse complement strand
CGAGCGCATCGGGGTCCATCGCGCCGTCGGCGGCGACGTACGCGTTGTACTGCGCGGTCGCCATCGCGAGAAATTCTATCTCGTTGAAGTCCGGGTCGATCTGCTGGAGCGTCGCGATCTCGTCATGCGTGCGCTGCGTGCCGGTCGGCTGCGGCATCGTCGCGGTATCGGCGACCGGCATCGGCGTCATCATCATCGCTTCTGTGCTGACGGAGTCGGAGGTCCAGATCGTCGTGTTCCTATTGCGGACCTCGGCGTTGAACAGCATGTTGATGACGGTACCGGCGAAGCGGAACAGTGCGCCCATGAAGTCCGAACCGTCCGGCATTTGCTTACGCCCCTCGCAGGCTGCCGGCGTCCCGGCCCCATTCGAGGCCGTCGCGCCATGCCTCCAATATATCGGCAGCTTCAGCTGGAGTCTGCGCGAACGCGTCGGGTTCGCGCGTTCCGAACGCGTCTTCCGTCGTCGGGCGCCAGAGCGCTGCGATCGAGCGGACCCCGGCGCCGTCCGCCGCTTCGACGTCGAGCGGCGAGTCGCCGACGTAGGCCGTCTCCGCCGCGTCGACCTGCATGAGCGCGAGCGCGTAGATAAGCGGCTCGCAATCGGGCTTGTGGCGCGAGGTGTCTTCCTTCGCGACGACGTGCTCGAACATGCCGTCGAGCCGGCAGAGCGCGAGTCCTCGCCGGGCCGTGTCGCGCAGCTTCGACGTGACGACGCCGAGCCGTAGCCCACCTGCGCGCAGACGCCGCACGATGTCGACGACACCCGCCATGTTGCGCACGTCGTCGTCGTGGCGCGCGAGGTTGAAGTCGAGATACGTCGCGGTCGCCGCTTTCAGATCGTCGCCGTGGAAGTAGCGCGCGAGCGTGTCGTAGAGCGGCAGCCCGAGGTCGGCCTCGATCTGCTCGCGCGTCATGATGCGCCCGTGCGCGCGATAGGTGTGCGAGTACGATTCGACGATGAGTTCGGTCGAGTCGATGAGCGTGCCGTCGAGATCGAAAAGCGCGGCGCGTAAAGGACGGCGAGCTTTGCGGATCATCGGGCGCCGATCCCTTGGCGCGAGAGCGCGCAGCGCGTCAGCCTTTCGACGAGCGATTCGTACGGGATGCCCGCTGCCGCCGCCGCTTCCGGGAACAAGCTGAGCGGCGTGAGCCCCGGCAGCGTGTTGCATTCGAGCAGGTAGAGCGATTCGTCCGTCGCGTCCATCATGACGTCGATGCGCGAGTAATCGCGGCAGCCGAGCGCATCGTGCAAGCGCAACGCATATTCTTGCATGCGCGCGGCGATCGGCACGTCGATTTCGGCGGGCACCGTGTGGCGGCTCGCGCCCGCGGTGTATTTCGCGTGGTACGAATAGAACTCGTCCGACGGCGAGATCTCGACGACCGGCAGCGCATCGCGTCCGAGCACCGACACGGTGAATTCGCGTCCGCGGACGTACGCCTCGACGAGCATGCGGTCGGCGACGCTTCGCGCGGCGGCGACGGCTCCCGCCCACTGCGATTCGTCGCGCACGATCGTGACCCCGACGGCCGATCCTTCGGCGAGCGGCTTGACGACGCACGGCACGCCCGGCCGCTTCGGCGGCGTCGAGGGAGCGTCACCCGCGTCGATGACGACGGCACGCGGTGTCGGCAGATCAGACGCCCGCATCACTGCTTTCGTCATCCATTTGTCGATCGCGACCGCGCTCGCGCGCATGCCCGAGCCCTGATAGCCGAGCTCCATCCAATCGAGCAACGCTTGGATCGTGCCGTTCTCGCCCGCGCCGCCGTGGAGCGCGTTGAAGACCGCGTCGGGCTTCGCGGCGCGAAGGCGGTCGACGAGATCGTCGCTTGAGTCGATGATGGTGGTGCGAAATCCGAGCGAGTCGAGCGCCGTGACGACGCCCGCGCCGGTCTGAAGACTGATCTCGCGCTCGGCCGAAGCGCCGCCCATGAGAACGGCGACGTGTGGCATGGACACGGGAGAAGTCCTTAGGGAGTTGCCGACGCCGAACCTGCGTTACGAACTCATGACGAAGGCGGTCACAGGACGTGGACTTCCGTCTCCAACGCGACGCCGTGCTTTTCGCGGACCTCGGCTCGCACGCGCTCGATGAGCGAGAGGACGTCCGCGCACGATGCGCCGCCGGTGTTGACGATGAAGTTCGCGTGCTTCGTCGACACCTCGGCCGCGCCGACGCGCCATCCTTTGCAGCCCGCCGTCTCGATGAGGCGCGCCGCGTGGTCGCCGGGCGGATTGCGGAAGATGCTCCCCGAGTTGGGCAACTCGAGCGGCTGCGTCGCGTTGCGCCGGTCGATCCGTTTGCGCAGCTCCGCCTGGACCTCGCGCGGTTCGCCCGGCGTGAGCACCATCTCGGCCGCGCAGACGACAGCGCTGCGGTCGAGCGACGACCGGCGGTATGCGAACTCGGGCCGCGTGAACGTCTGGAGCTTTTCGCCGGCGACGACGACTTCGACGCGGTCGATGACATCGCCGACCTCGACATCGGTGCCGGCGTTCATGCGAACCGCACCGCCGACCGTGCCCGGAATCCCGACAAGGCCTTCGACTCCTGTCAATCCATGTTTGGCGGCCTCGCGGCAGAGCGAGACGATCGGTACTGCGCCGCCGGCACGGACGCGGTAGCCGTCGACGGTCACCTTCGTGAAGTCGCCCGCGAGCCGGACGATCAGGCCGTTGAAGCCTTCATCGCGGACGAGCAGGTTCGAGCCGAGGCCGATGACCGTCCACGCGACGTTCTCGGAAGCGCAGATGGAAAGCGCCGCGACGAGGTAGCGTGGATCGCGGATCTCCGCGTACGCGGCGGCGCGGCCGCCGACGCGCATCGACGTCTTCGGCGCCATCGGCTCGTCGGTCTTGAGATTCGGCCCGATGACGATAGCGAGCGCTGCGATCTGTTCCGCGGTCGGTGGATTTCCCGGAGTGAACACCGAGTTCAATGTCGCTCATCCTCTCGTTCGAGCTGGAGGTGGGTGTGGTCGAAAACCTAAGTCGGCGGCATGCGGGCGCTCGACAAGCATTCGTGGCTTTTCTGGCTCTCGGTCATGGCCGTCATCGTCTTGCTCGGAGAAGGCGCGCTCGGGTACCTCGCTTCGCAGGCCGTTTCGCTCGCGGAACCTCGGTACGCGATAGATTACGCGTTCGGCCTACAGTTGCCCGTTCGCGTCGTCAACGACGTGCCGAGTGGTTGGGATCTGCTCGCCGTGTTCTGGGTGTTCGTCGCGGCGATGGCCATCACCGGGTGGCTCCTCGCGCGTGCCGCCTCTGCCGACGCGAACGTTTCATCAGCGAAACTCCTGGCCGGGATGGCGGCGATCGGTCTCCTCCTCACTTTCTTCCCGATCACGTTCGCGGGCGACCCATACGCATACGTCGCTTTCGGCCGAATGTACGCGCTCTACGGGATCAACCCGTACCACGTGACCGGGCCGATCGACGTGAGGTCCGATCTGATCCTCGCGCAATGTCTCCGATTCTACGGCAACCCGCCGGTCGGAGATAACTACGGCCCGTTGTGGACGCTGCTCGCGGGCGCCGTGGCGTGGATCACGCAAGGGCTGCCGCTTGTCGGCCAAGTGTGGAGCGAACGCGTCGTCGCCCTCGGCGCAGTCATCGTGGCCGCGGCCGGCGTTCACAAGCTCGTCGCCTCACGCTTCACGAACTCGTCGAAGCGCGCGTTCGCGCTCTTCGCATTCCATCCGACTGTCGTGTACGAGGCAGCAGCCGGCGCGCACAACGACACCATCATGCTGGCGTTCGCGGTCTGGGCATTCGCCATGGTCGACGCCTTCCCGCTCTACGCGGGAGCCCTATTGGGCGCGGCGTGCGCCGTCAAGTACGTGGCGGTCGTGGCGATCCCGTTCCTCTTCCTGCGGACGTGGAAGACGTCGGGAGCCGCCTCGGCGATACTGGGACTTTTCACCGCTGCGGCGGTCGCCGTGATCTCCTTCGCGCCGTTCTGGATCGGACCGTCGACGCTCGGATCGCTCTTCGCGGAGACGGCGAGCACGCGCACGTCACCGACGTTTTTAGCGGACGTCCTCCTCGGAGCCTTTCAATTCGATCGGACCGGAATCGCCGGCATGACGGTGTCGTCCTTCGTCAGCATCGCGGTCGCCGTGGCGCTCGCGATCATCGTGGTATGGTCGATCGTGCGCTACGCTCGTGGACTGGACGGACGCGATGTATGGAGATCGATCGCCGCGTTCATCTACGCGCTGCCGAGCATCTATCCGTGGTACACTCTGTGGCTCGCTCCGGCGATCGCGAAGGCCGGAAGGTGGGGCGCGTTCGCATACTGGCTGAGCCTGCTGAGCTTCTTGCACTACGCGCAGGACGCGCCACGCCAACCCTCAGGGATCTCGTACGTGCATGCGTTCGAAGGCATCGTTGTGTTGACGATCCTGGCCCTCGGCCTTCCCGTCGTGCTCGCTCGCCGTCTCGCGCTAGATAGAGCCGACGCCGGCGTCGGCGGCTGACAGCCCAGCGGCGAGTTCGTGCGCGACGCCGCCGATGTCGCCGGCGCCGAGCGTCAGGATGAGATCTCCGCCCTGCATCGAGCGCTGCAGGTACGCCAAGGCATCTGCGGGTTTCGGCAGATGCGAGACGGATTTCGACGGATCGAAGTCGCGGATGCACTCGACGATCGATTCGGCGCGAACGCCCGGGAGCGGCACTTCGCCCGCCGCGTAGATGTCGGTCACGACGATGACGTCCGCGCCGAGCAGCGCCTGCGCGAAATCGCGGAAAAGATAGGCCGTCCTGCTGTACCGGTGCGGCTGGAACGCGACGACGATCCGGCCGGGCCAGTAGGCGCGTGCGGCGGCGATCGTCTCCTGGACGGCGGTCGGGTGATGCGCATAGTCGTCGACGACGATCGCGTCGCGGCTCTCGTACAATATATGGAAGCGTCGCGCGACGCCGCGGAAGCGGCCGAGCGCTCGAGCGATCGCTTCGAACGGGACGTCGAACTCCAAACCGACCGCGATCGCACTCAGCGCATTGCAGACGTTGATGCGGCCCGGCACCCGAAGGCTGATGTCGCCGAGGCGCACACCGCGTTGCTCGACCGTGAACGTCGATCCGAAATCTGCGAGCCGCACGACGTCCGGCCGGACGTCCGCGGCCGTATCGAAGCCGACCGTCACCATACGCGGATCGCCGAGCAGCCGCGGCGATTCGTTGAAGCGGCGCACGAGTTCGCGCACCGCCGGACAATCCGCCGACGCGATGACGACGCCGCTGCTTGGCACGCGTCCGACGAACGCCGAGAACGTCTCGATGAGATGTTCGAGATCGCGATAGTAGCCGAGATGATCGTTCTCGATGTTCGTGACGACCGCGCACCACGGCGTCAGTCGCAGGAACGACGCGTCGCTCTCGTCGGCTTCCGCGACGACGACGTCCCCCGCGCCGAGCCGCGCGTTCGCGCCCATGTCGTTCACTTCGCCGCCGATGAGGACGGTCGGGTTGATTCCGGCGGCGTCGAGCACAGACGCGACCATCGACGTCGTCGTCGTCTTGCCGTGCGTGCCGGACACCGCGATGCCGCGCTTGTCGATCATGATCTCGGCGAGCATCTGCGCTCGCTGCATGACCGGGATGCCTGCGCGCTGGGCGGCGATGACCTCAGGGTTGTCCGCCGGGATCGCCGACGAGATGACGACCGCGTCCGCGCCTTTTATGTTGTCCGATGCGTGACCGAGCCGGACGTCGGCGCCGAGTCCTCGGAGCTTCTCGAGCGTCGACGTCGTCTTGAGGTCCGAACCGCTGACGGACACGCCCATCGCGAGCAGCACGCGCGCGATCGCGCTCATACCGACGCCGCCGATGCCGACGAAGTGGACTTTGCGATGGAGCTTCATCTATATGGTCATATTGGCCTGATGGCCTTGCTCACCTTGCCGGTCGTCGACGCGTGATCCCCATCAGCGTGTGCTTCGGTCGCAGCGACGTTCGCGTCGCCGCTGCCGATGCGGCCCATCAAGATCCGCTCGACCATATCGGCGAGCGCGTGAGGGCGGGCAAGCGCGTGCGCCGCTTCGCGCATCGCGTCGAGCCGGCTCGCATCCATCGTCTCGACGAGCTTCCAGTAGAGCGCGTCCGGGTCGAGTTCCGCGTCGTCCATGACGAGCGCCGCTCCGGCGTCGGCGAACGCGACGGCGTTCTTGTGCTGGTGAGCTTCGGATGCGTGCGGGTATGGTATGAGGATCGACGCGACCCCGGCCGTCGACAGCTCGGCGAGCGTCGAGGCACCTGCGCGGCAGACCGCGATATCGGCGGCCGCATACGCGAGCGCCATCTCGGCGAGATACGGGAGGAGGACGTAGCCGTTGCCGTTCGGCTCGGCCGTGCGTTCGGCCGCCATCCACTCGTGGTCGCGCTCGCCTGCGATATGGAGCACCTGCCAATCGGGCGGGAGCCGCCGGCGCGCGACGAGCGCGCTGGCAGCGACGTTGATCGTCCGCGCGCCTTGACTGCCGCCGAACACGAGGATGGTCTTCTTGTCGGGCGCGAGACCTAGACGTTTGCGCGCGTCTTGCGGGCGCGCAAGATCGTAGAATTCCGGTCGCACGGGCGTCCCCATGAGGACGAACTTGCGCCCGAAGAACTCGGCGGTCGAGGCATACGCGCACCAGACCTCGTCGGCGATCTTCGCGAGCGCACGGTTCGCAAGACCTGGTGCGACGTCCGGATTCATGACGGCGATGCGCGTCTGCCGCAGCGGTCCTGTCGTCCGGAGCATCGCGACGGCGGCGACCACCGGAAACGACGCATAACCGCCGGCGCCGATGACGATATCGGGCCGGAACGAGGAGACGATCGGCATCGACTGCGCGACGCCGCGGACGTTGCCGAAGAGACCTGCCGCGGCTGCGCGCAGCGACGAGCGCGAGAGCGGCCGGCTGTCGACCGAGACGATCGGCACCTCGAACTCGCTCGCGATGCGGTCGCCGATCTCCGTGTGATCGGTGACGAGCAAAAGCTCGGGCCCGGCCTCGGCGGGCGCGTCGAGCGACAAGCGCATCGGCGTGCCGGGCGCGACCGGGATGGCGCGCGGCGAGCAGAGCCCGGGGTCAGCGGGCGCGCCGGAGAGCGCTCTGGCTAGTGACAGCGCGGGGTAGAGATGACCCCCCGTGCCGCCGCCGGCGAGAAGGATGCGCACTCGATACACCTCGTCGATGGAGATCGTCGCTGCCCGCGCCGTATGACGCTTTCGCCCTGCCTCGCGACACGTTCGCGAGAAGCCCTATGCCGAACAGGCTCATGACGAGCGACGTGCCGCCATAGCTGATGAACGGCAGTGGTACGCCCGTGACCGGCCACGTCGACGTCGCGACGCCGATGTTGACGAACGCCTGCAAGACGATCGACGCGGTGATGCCGGTCGCGAGATAAAAACCGAAGCGGTCTTCGGCGGCAGCGGCGATCCGCGCGCCGCGATACGCGAGTGCGAGGAAGAGCAGCAGCACCGCCGCCGCGCCGATGAAGCCGAGCTCTTCGCCGATGATCGCGTAGATGAAATCGGTGTACGGCTCGGGCAGATAGCCGAATTTCTGCCCGCTTTGCCCGAGCCCGACGCCGAAGACGCCGCCGGACCCGAGCGCGTAGAGCGACTGTATGATATGGTAGCCCGTGCCCTGCGGATCGTTGAACGGATGGAGGAACGCGGTGAAGCGGTCGCGGCGATACGCGCTCGAGAAGATGAAGGCCGCGATCGCCGGCACCGCGATGACCGCCTCGAGCAGCAGGTGCATCGGCTTCGCGCCCGCCGCGAACATGACGACGAAGGCCGTGATGACGAAGAGCGACGCGGTGCCGAGGTCGGGTTGCCGCAAGACGAGCGTGAACGCGATGCCGACGGCGAAGAGCGCCGGCGCGCCGGCACGGCGGAACGAGCGAGCGCCGTCATCGCGATCCGCGAACATGCGCGCGAGGAGCACGACGAGCGCGAGCTTCGCGAACTCCGACGGCTCGAATGAGATCGGGCCGTACGCGAACCAGCGCTGCGCACCGCCTTCCTCGGTGCCGAGATGCGGCACGAGGACGGCTCCCAAGAGCACGACCGCGATGCCGAAAATCCAGTACGCGCCCGCCTGGAGCTTCACGTAGTCGATGCGCGCGCCGATCGTGAGCGCGACGATGCCGACCCCGAGCCACATGATCTCGCGCTTGAAGTAGTACGCGGCGTCGTGATACGTGCGGTACGCGTCGGCCGACGACGCCGAGTAGACCATGATCGCGCCGATGGTCGCGAGCGCGCCGGTGATGACGAGCAGACCGAGATCGGGGCCGCGCCGCTTCTTCACGACGCGACGACCCCGTGGCGCCTATTTCGGACGAGCGTGGCGAAGACGTCACCTCGGTGCTCGGCGCTGTCGAACATGTCGAAGCTCGCGCATCCCGGTGAGAGCAAGACGACGTCGCCGGGAGACGCCGCATGCGCCGCCGCCTCGACCGCCTCGCTCATCGCGCGTGCGTAGACGACGTCGACGCCGGTCAGCTGCGCGCCGATCTCCTTCGCGGCTTCACCGATGAGGACGACGGTCTTCGCGCGCCCCGACGCGGCGCCCGCGAGCGCGGCGAAATCGGTGTTCTTCGCGCGGCCTCCCGCGATGAGGACGATCGGCTCTAGGAAGGATTCGAGCGCTTTGACGACCGCATCCGGATTGGTCGCCTTGCTGTCGTCGACCCAGTTGATGCCGTCATCGGATTCGACCGGTGCGAGACGATGCGGCAACGGCGCGAAGGAGCGCAAGCCGGCGCGCACGGCGGACGCGGGAGCGCCCGCAAGGAGCGCGGCGAGCGACGCCGCCATCGCATTTTCGACGTTGTGGGCGCCTCGCAGCCGCATCTCGTGCGGGGCGATGAGTGTCGAGCGGCGGCGGCTCCGACCGGAGCGGCGCACGATCGCGCCGTCGTGCAGCGACATGTCCGCGGTCGGGTCGCCGGCCGCGCTGAACCAATGCTGGGCGCTCGGGATCGGGCGCGCGCCGGCTCGCAGTCGCGCGCAGTATTCGTCGTCGGCGTTGCCGACGAACGCGTCTTGCGGGCGTTGGTTCGCGAAGATGCGATACTTGGCTTCGGCGTACTCCTCCATCGAAGGATAGCGGTCGAGATGATCGGCCGTGACGTTGAGGAGCACGCTGATGCGCGGCGCGAATTCGCGGATGCCTTCGAGCTGGAAGCTCGAGACTTCGGCGACGACCCACTCGTCGGCCGTCGCGTGTGCCGCTTCGTAGATGAGCGGATCGCCGATGTTGCCGCCGACGCGCGCGCCGATGCCGGCGGTTCGCAGGATGTGGCCGACGAGCGCGGTGGTCGTCGACTTCCCTTTGCTGCCGGTGATCGCGATGATCGGGGCGGCGCAGATGCGATACGCGACCTCGATCTCCGCGTAGACCGGCACCCCGAGGCGCTGGACCGCCAGCACGGCGGCATTCGTGAACGGCACGCCCGGCGAGAGGACGGCGGCGGTCGCGGCACGAGCCGCTTGGTCGAGTTCGGCACGACCGATGAGCGGCACGCCGATCCGCTTGAGCGAGTCGACCCGGTCGCCGAGCGTCGACGCTTCCCTGTCGTCGTACGCGACGACGGCGATGCCCCGGCTGCGCAGCACTTCCGCGGTGGCCATACCGCTGCGCCCGACCCCGATGACGAGGACGGAATCCGAGTCCTTAAACATCCTGTGCCATTGCGTTCGTCATCGGTCTACGCGAATCCGCCGAGCGCCGCCGCGAACGCGAGAGTGGCGATCGTCGCGACCACCGAGACGGTGACGAACGCCGCCATGATGCGGCCCTCGCTCCAGCCGGAGAGTTCGAAGTGATGGTGGAGCGGGCTCATCTTGAAGATCCGCTTCCCGGTGAGCTTGAAGCTGAGGACCTGCGCGATGACCGAGAGCGCCTCGATGACGAAGACGACGCCGGCGAGCGGCAGCAGCAAGAGCCAGCGCCCTTGGATAGCCGCGCCTGCGAGCAGCGCACCGATCAGCAGCGATCCGGCGTCGCCCATGAAGATCTTCGCCGGGTGGCGGTTGAACCACAAGAACGCCGTGCATGCGCCGAGCACGGCGAACGAGACCGAGCTCAACGACGTGAGCGCCAGTACGAGCATTGGAGCGAGCGCAGTGCCGGTCGCAAGACCGTCGACGCCGTCGGTGAGGTTGACCGCGTTCGCCGCGCCGACGATCGCGCTGAGCGACAAGACCCACCACAGCCACGCAGGCAAGACGAGGCCGGTCGTGCCGAACCACACCTCGCGGTAGCCGAGCGGCGAGCTTCCCGATTGCAGCCAGGAAAGGTACAAGGTGGCGAGCAGGGCGAGCAGCGCGAACTTCCATCGCGCTTTCAGGCCGAGTGCGCGCCGGCGGAAGAGGATGATGAAGTCGTCGGCGGCGCCGATCGCGCCGGCGCCCGCCGCGAGGACGAACAGCTTCGTATCGTTCGCACCGCCCGTGAAGATGAGGCCGAGCGCCGCAGCGGCGATGAAGGCGAGCCCGCCGAGCGTCGGCGTGCCCTGCTTGACGGCGTGCGATTTCGGCCCGTCTTCGTAGATCTGCTGGCCGAGATGCCGCCCGCGCTGCCATTGGATGAGGTACGGCACGACGATCGCGCATGCGATGAAGCCCGCGCCGAACGGCCAGATGGTCGACGTCATCGCGCCGGCGCTCGAACGAGCGGGCTTCGAGCGGGTGACGAGGGCGCCGGCCGATACTTCAGGACGACGATCGGCGTCTGCTCGTCGCCGTTGCCGTGTGGATTCGAGCGAAGACACGCGCGGATCGCGTCCTCGTCCACGCCGGCGCTCGCGCCGAGGATCGCGACGGTCTCGAGATCGTTCGCATCGACGACGGCCGCATGCGCGCCGCACGCGGCGGCGATGG